>NZ_JBHXDQ010000013.1:0-147451 GCF_042725875.1 Streptomyces sp. NPDC127038
GGGCGCATCGGCGGCGGGCGGCGCGGCGGCGGCCGCCGGACCCGCGGGAGTCGCCGTCCTCGCGGCGGTGGCCGCGGCACAGGTGGCCGGCTCCACGGTGACCGGCGCCGTCGAGGGCGCCGACGGCGAACTGGGCCACAACAAGTGACCCCCCTCGCCTGACCCGCCCCTCCCGTTCGTCCCTCTCCCCCCGAACGGCCGCCGGGTTCCCGCTCCCCCCGCGGGAACCCGGCGGTCTCACCCCGCCGCGCCCGACCCCCGTCACCTCCTGAAGGGAAACCGGACCCATGTCCACGGAAGCCGTCATCCATCCGACCTACGGAAACTGGCGCAGGCCAAGGCGGCCGGGGCTCGGACCGCTCGGACTCGTCGGCACCTTCGGGGTCTTCGGCGGGCTCATCGTCACCCTGCTGGCCTCGCTGATCTCCCTGTACGCGGCGCTGGTCGTGCTCGTGCCGACCGTCGTGTTCCTGGTGCCGCTCGCCGTCCGCACCCAGGACGGGCGCAACGTCTACCAGCTGATCACCCTGCGCATCGGCTGGTGGCGCCGCAAGGCGAAGGGCGCGCACCTGTACGTGTCCGGCCCGCTGTCCGCCCGGCCCGGCGGCCGGTTCCGCCCGCCGGGCCTGCTCAACAAGGTCAGCGCGACCGAGGGCAGGGACGCCTACGACCGTCCCTTCGGCGTCCTGCACCACCCGGTCCGCAACCTGTACACGATCGTCCTGGGCTGCGACCCCGACGGCGGCTCGCTCATCGACCCGGACCAGGTCGACGTGTGGGTCGCGCTGTGGGGCGAGTGGCTGGCGCGGCTGGCCCACGAACCGGGGCTGCGCGGTGCCACGGTGATCGTGGAGACCGCCCCCGACCCGGGCACCCGGCTCGCCCACGAGGTGCTGCCCCGCATCCACCCGGACGCCCCGCCGGCCGCCCGCGCGGTCATGGAGGAGGTCGTCGAGCGGTACCCCAGCGCGTCCTCCGAGATGCACACGTACGTCACCCTGACCTACGGCGTCCCGCCGGGCCAGCGGCGCAAGAAGGACGACGTGATCTCCGATCTCGCCATCCGGATCCCGGGCCTGCTCAGCGGGCTCGTCGCGGCCGGCGGCGGTGCCGCCTACCCGCTGTCGGCCGAGCGGATCGCCGAGGTCGTCCGGGTCGCCTACGACCCCGCCGTCGCCGCCGACGTCCTCAACGCCCGCGCCCAGGAGGGCGGTACGGGCCTGGAGTGGGACGACGCCGGTCCCGCGGCCGCCGTCGAGACGGTGAACAGCTACCAGCACGACTCCGGTGTCTCCCGGACCTGGATGCTGACCTTGGCGCCGCGCGGCACCATCCGCTCCTCGGTGCTGCGGGGCATGCTGGAGGCGGCCCCCGGCACCCGGCGCAAGCGGGTCGCCCTGGTCTACCGGCCCATCGACCCCGCCACCTCGGCCCGCATCGTCGAGGCGGACCGGCGCAGCGCCCAGTTCATGGCCTCGTCCGGCAAGGGCATGGTGCAGGCCCGCGCGGCCTCCGAGGTGAGGGCGGCGGAGCAGACCGCCGCCGAGGAGGCCTCGGGCGCCGGGCTCGTGGAGTTCTCCCTGATGCTCACGGTCACCGTCGACAACCTGGAGGAGCTGGCGGACGCCAGCGTCACCGTCCGCAATCTGACGGCCGCGTCCCGGGTGCTGATGCGGCCCGCCGACCGGATGCAGGCGGCGGCGTTCAGCTGCACCCTGCCCGCCGGGATCCTCCCCTGGGAGCAGACCCTCGTCCCGCACGAACTCCAGGAGGCGCTGTGAGCCGGCGCGAGCAGAAGCAGGCCGAACGCGCGGACCGGCTGGCCGAGGAGCGGCAGATGCTCACGGCCGTGACCGGGGGCCGCTCCGGCACGGCCGGTCCGGCGTCCGGACGGTCCGGCGGTCCCACGGGCGGCCCGACGGCGGGGGCCTCCCGGGGCGCCTCGAAGGGAGCGGCCGAGGGGTCGGCGAAGGGAGCGGAGAAGGAGGCCTCGAAGCGGGCGTCCAAGGCTCCGGCGAAGCCCCGGGAACTGTTCGTGCCGCACCGCGGCTGGTACGGCGTGGGCGGCGGGCGCGTCGGCTACATGGATCCGCCCACCATGTGGCGGGCCACCACCGTGCAGGCATGCGGCATGTGGCCCTTCGCCGCCGGTTCCGGGTCGCCCATGACCGGAGTGCCGCTCGGGCAGCATCTGTTCACCGGCGCCACCGTCTGCGGCGACCCGCTGAACTGGTTCACCCGGGCCCGCTACATCTCCAACCCCTCCCTGTTCATGCTCGGCATGCCGGGCCTGGGCAAGTCCACCCTGATCAACCGCATGCTGATCGGGCTCGCCGCCACCGGTGTCGTCCCGCTCGTCCTCGGCGACCTCAAGCCCGACTACGCCGACACCGTCCGCGCGCTCGGCGGCCAGGTCATCTCCATCGGCCGCGGCCGGGGCGGCATCAACGTCCTCGACCCCGGCGCCATGGGCGAGGCCGCCGCGAAGATCGGCGGCGAGGCCGGAGAGGTCCTGAAGGCCGAGGCCCACGGCCGTGTGCTGAACATGGTCGCCGCCCTCATCACCATCGTCCGCGGCCGCCCCATGGACGACCACGAGCAGTCCGTGCTCTCCGCCGTCCTGCACCATCTGCGCGAACGGACCCCCGAAGGCCGGGCGGTGCTGCTGCCCGACGTGCTGCGGGTGCTGACCGAGGGCCCGCCCCGGGTCCGCGCGGTCACCCTCGACCGGGGTGACGACGCCCGCTACCGCGACGCCGTCGACCCGCTGCACCGCTCCCTGCTCGGCATCCTCGACGGCCCGCTCGGCGACACGTTCGCCTCCGAGACGTCCACCCGGATCGACCCCGACGCCCCCGCCGTGTGCATCGACATCTCCGGCATCGGCGAGGCCGACACCCAGCTGACCGCCGCCGCGATGCTCGCCGCCTGGTCCGACGGACTCGGCACGGTCGCCGCCTCGCACGCCCTCGCGGACGCCGGACTCGCGCCCAGACGCTGGTTCTTCACCGTCCTCGACGAACTGTGGCGCCCGCTGCGCGCCGCCTCCGGCATCGTCGACCGCATCGACGCGCTCACCCGGCTGAACCGCTCGCTCGGCCTCGGCGACGCCAAGATCACCCACACCCTCAAGGACGCCGAGGCGCTCGGCACCGACGCCGACCGCGCCAAGGCCCGCGGCTTCGTCGAGCGCGCCGGGATGGTGGTGTGCGCCGGACTGCCGAAGACGGAGATGGAGGACCTCGGCAAGGTCGTCGGCCTGTCCCGGCGCGAGATCGAACTCGTGTCGTCCTGGTCGTCGCCGCCCGGCTGGGGCGTCAACGGCGACAACGAGGAACCGCCGGGCCGCGGCCGCTTCCTCATCAAGGTCGGCGGCCGGCCCGGCATCCCCATCAAGGTCGCCATCACCGACGCGGAACGCCGGCTGCACAACACCAACACCCGCTGGACGCCCAACGACGAAGCCGTCGAGAAGGCCGCCGCCCGCGCCGCCGAACAGGTGGCACGGGCAGCGCGGGAGGGCCTCCACGGACTCCCCGGCGCCCCCGGCACCCCCGCGGCCCCCGGCTCCGAGGCGGCGGCCGGGCGGTGGACCGCGTGAGGGGCGGCCGCAGCGGGAGCGACCCGCACGACCTGCTGCCGTGGGCGGTCGTCGCCGTCGCCGGCACCGGACTGCTGGTGTTCACCGTCGCCTGGTCCGGCGGCACCCTCGGGTCCGGGCTCTCCGGCAACGGCTGGGCCGCCCCGCCGTACGCCCTGTCCACCGTCACCCGTCTGGTCACCGACGGACCGGCCGCGCTGTGGCCCACCGCGCCGGCCGCCGCCGTCTACGCGGGCATGCTCGGCCTGCTGGCCCTCCTCGTGCTGCCCGTCGCCCTCCTCGTACGCCTCTTCATGGACCGTTCCGCCCGCCCCAAGGGCCTGGCCGGACGGCGTGAACTGGCCGCCATGTGCCCCAAGGGCATCGAGGCCCGAGCCCGCGAGCTGCGCCCCGGCCTCAAGGGCCGCGACCAGGTGCACCCGGACGAGACCGGCAACCTCCTCGGCGACCTGGAGCCCAAGGGCCCCGAACTGCGCAGCAGTTACGAGGACGTGGAGCTCGACCTCATGGCGCCCCGCGCCGGCAAGTCGACCGGGATCGCCGTGCCCCGGGTGCTGCGCGCCCAGGGCGCCGTCCTGCTCACGTCCAACAAGTCCGACGTGTACTCCGTCACCCGCGCCGAACGCGCGAAGGCGGGCACGGTCTGGACGTTCGACCCGCAGGGCATCGCCCACACCCCGCGCGCGATGTGGTGGAACATCCTCGGCGAGTGCCACACCATCGAGGGCGCCCGCCGGATGGCCGGCCACTTCGTCGCGTCCGTCAACGACGACACCGCGAAGAAGGACTTCTGGATCTCGGCCGCCCAGAACACGCTCACCGCGCTCTTCCTCGCCGCCGCCCGCGGCCGGACCCCGCTGACCGACCTCCTCGGCTGGCTCGCCGACCCCGCCGACCGCACCCCGATCGACCTGCTCCGCGAGGTCGGACTCGTCGCGATGGCCGAGCAGTTGCAGGGCACGGTGCGGGGCGCGGTGGAGACACGGGACGGGATCTACGAGACCGCCCGGCAGACCGTCTCCTGCCTCCTCGACCCCGAGATCCTCGCCTGGGTCACCCCCGACCCCGACCTGCCCGAGTTCCGTCCCGACCGGCACGTCCTCGGCAACGACACCCTCTACCTGCTCTCCAAGGACGGCGGCGGTTCCGCGGCCGGTGTCATCGCGGGCCTCGCGGACGCGACCATGCGGGCCGGGGTCGTGGCCGCCGAGCGCATGGGCGGACGCCTCGACCCGCCGCTGACCGCGGTGCTCGACGAGGCGGCGAACGTATGCCGCATCTCCGATCTCCCCGACCTCTACTCGCACTTCGGCTCCCGCGGCATCAACGTCGTGACCCTGCTCCAGAGTTACCGGCAGGGTGCCCGGGTGTGGGGCGAGGTCGGCATGGACGCGCTGTGGAGCGCGGCGACCGTCAAGCTCCTCGGCGCGGGCCTGGACGACGCCGACTTCGTCCAGAAGATCTCCACCCTCGTCGGCCAGCACGACGTCCGCACCCCGAGCGTCTCCCGCAGCAAGGACGGCACGTCACGCTCGTACTCCTACCGCCAGGAGGCCGTCCTGCCGCCCGACCGGATCCGCGCGCTGCCGAAGGGGACCGCGCTGCTCCTCGCGACCGGCGTCAGGCCCGCCCTGATCCGGCTCCGCCCCTGGTACAAGGAGCCCGGGGCGGGAGCCATCTCGGCGGCGGCGAAGGAGGAGACGGCGGCGATCACGCGGCGGGCCGCGGAACGTGCGCTGCCGGGGGTGAGTCTGGGCAAGCCGGCGCCCGGCCGGGACGCCGCGCCAGCGTGAGCGTGCGCAGCAGCAGTTCGGCGGGCGCGTACCGGACCCGGCTCATCAGCCGGGCGCCGACGGCCAGTTGGAGGCCGTACAGCGGAACGCAGCCCGCGAGGACGAGGGCGGTGCCGACCCGGTCGTAGAGTCCGAGGCCGTAGCCGGTGAACACCAGGGCCAGGAGGAGCGACTGGGTGAGGTACTGGCTGAGCGCCATGCGCCCGGAGGCGGCGAGCAGGTCCGCCACCGGGCGCACGGCACCGGCCAGCAGCAGCACCGCGCACGCGTACGACGCCGTGAGGGCCGGCGCGGTGAGCAACGACACCGCGTGGCCGACCAGGAACCACCGGCTGTCCAGCGGCCCGTTCGCGCAGCAGGCGGTGACGACACCGCCGGCCAGGCCGACCGGAAGCCACCGTGCGAGGGTCCGCCGCAGCCACCGCCGGTCCCGGCCGCGCCGCTCCACCAGTCCCGTCCCGGCCGCCGCGAGTCCCGCCAGGAACGCGGCCAGCATGTCCGGGGCGTACATCAGATTGGCGCCGAGCGCGGTGGGCAGCTCGCGCAGATGCGCCCCCACCACCGACAGGGCGCCGCCCCGGTAGGCCGCCACCGTGTCCGCGACCCGGGGCGCGTACGCGGACGGGGTGAGCGGTTCGGTGAGGGCGACGGTCAGCAGCCCGTACCCCAGCAGCAGGACGGCGAGTCCCGCCACCAGCGCGACGGCGAGGCGCACGGCGGCCCGGGGCGTGAGGTCGCGCAGCCCGTACAGGACCAGCCCGAGGGCGGCGTACGTCATGAGGATGTCGCCGGGGTACAGCAGCACGGCGTGCGCGAGGCCGAGGCCGAACAGGCCCGCCGTACGCCGCAGATGGAGCGCGGGGAACACCGCGCCCGTCCGCCGGGCGGCCCGCCGGTGCAGGACGAAGCTGTAGCCGAACAGGAAGGAGAAGAGCTGGTAGACGGTGGTCGTCGCGGTCACCGCCCACGCGGCCGCCCGGTCCGCGGCCGAGGCCCCGGGACCGCCGCCGAACGCCGTGTAGGGGCCCGCCATCAGCTGGGCGTTGACGAGCAGGATGCCGAACAGGGCGAAGCCGCGCAGCACGTCGAGCTCGTCGACCCGCCCGGGGCCGCCGGACCCGTCCCCGGTGTCCCCCGGCGCGGCCCGGCCCCGGCTCACGAGGAGACCACGACACCGGCGCCGAAGGCCAGCGTCGAGGACAGGAACCAGCCGAAGGACGGCGCCAGCAGATACCGCAGCGTCCACAGCCGGGCCGTGGCGGGCCGGTTCCGCGCGTAGACCACGGGCACGCTGCCGCCGACCGGCGGCAGCCCGCACAGCGGCCCCCGCCATCCCGGGTCGAGGACCAGCCCCCGCCCCAGCTGGTCGGGGAAGACCACGAGCCCGCCCCACCGCGGGTCCGAGGCGCCGCGGGGCGTCACCCGGCCCATGACCCGCCGTCCGCGCAGCGACAGCTTCAGGGCCCCCAGCGCCGACCGTGTCGCCAGCGCAAGAAAGCCGAGGCCGAACCCCGTGCTCAGCGCCAGCAGCACCAACTCCGCGCCCATACCGCTCCCTTCGTCCGCCGACCGCACCTGGACGCACAACGGGGCGCGCGTCCCACCGGTTCATACCCGTGCTTTGAACCACCGGACGCCGGAGCCCCGTTGTGGGAACGACCCCGCACCCGCACAGCTCATGCGACGCCCACGGAAGGAGCCTCGGCACTGATGAGACGGACCCTGCGCGCACACGGCCGGCGGACGGCGGCGACCGTCACCCTGGCCCTCGCCCTGACGGCGACGGCCCCGCAGCCGGCCCGGGCCGATCCCGGCACCCTCCCCGAGGTACGCGCCGAACTCGACCGGCTGTACCACGACGCGGAGGTCGCCACGAACAAGTACGACGCGGCCGACGAGAAGGTGACCGAGCAGGAGAAGCGCGTCCGGTCGCTGCGGTCCCGGATCCGGGCGGCCGAGACGCGGCTGGGCCGGCTCACCTCGCTCGCGGGCGCGGCGGCCCGCGCCCAGTACCGGGGGGACAGCCTGCCCGCCGAGATGCAGTTCGCCCTCTCCGACAACCCCGAACGCGCCCTGGACGACGCCTCCTTGGCGCGGCAGGCGCAGCAGGCCACGCAGGGGGTGCTGACCGCCCTGAGCGCCACCCGCGAGGACCTGGGCTCCCGCACCGAGGAGGCCGCGGCCGAGCTGAAGCGGCTGCGGGCCAGCCGCGGCGCCCGCGACACCGAGCGGAAGGCGATCGAGGGGCACATCGCCGACGCGAAGAGCCTGGAGTCGCGGCTGGAGAAGAAGGAGGTCGAACGGATCGCGGCGCTGGAGAAGAAGGAGGCGGACGAGGCCCAGGCGAAGTGGGTGGGCACCGGCATCCTGAAGAAGGTCGGCACCGCGGCCACCCCGGCCGGGCGGAAGGCGATCGCGTTCGCCACCCGCCAGCTCGGCAAGCCCTACGTGTGGGGAGCCGAGGGCCCCGACTCCTACGACTGCTCCGGCCTGACCTCGCAGGCCTGGCTCGCGGCGGGCCACCCGATCCCCCGCACCTCGGAGGAGCAGTGGCGGCAGCTGAAGCACGTGCCCATCGAGGACATGCGGCCCGGCGACCTCATCATCTACTTCTCCGACGCCAGCCACGTCGCCCTCTACATCGGCGGCGGAAGGATCATCCAGGCTCCGCGCCCCGGCCGCTGGGTGTACGTCTCCCCGGCCGCGTCGATGGAGATCCTCGGGGTGGTCCGGCCGGACGCCTGACCGCCGACGCGGGCGGGAAGCCGGGAAGAGGACGGACGAGGACGAGGGGCGGACCGCCGTGGTCCGCCCCTCGTGCCGCGGCAGGCGGCGTCCGCCCCGTCGCGGCGCCCGGAGCGGGTCCGTCAGCCCTGGGCCGGCGGCGGTCCCGGCGGCGGTCCGAACGGGTCGATCGCGTCGACGGCGGGAACCTCCTTCGCGCGGTGCGAGCCGGGCTTGCAGCCGGCGAACACACCCGACGGGTCCCGCAGGTTCTGCATGATCGGACCCAGGAAGTCCCGGTGCCAGCTCGCCGGCCCGCTCGGTCCCGACTCGGAGCCGGTGTCGCTCATCTCGCCCCAGGCGAGCCACAGCCCGTGGAGCTGGGCCACCGCCTCCGGATGCTCCCACCAGCGCGAGCACCAGGGAGCCATGGAGGTGACCTCCCGGCCGTAGACCGGCAGCAGCACGTGGTGCACCCACAGGGTGAGCTGCCGCAGTGCCCGGCCGTACTCCGGCGCCTCCAGATAGAGGATGAACTTCGGCGCGGGGGGCGGTGGCTGACTTTCCGGCGGCGCCTGAGCGGCGGATTCCGGGGAAGGTTCCGGGGGCGCTGCGGTCACCTGCTCGGCGTCGGGCGTCTGAACCGTCATGGCGCTCCTTCCTGGTGTTCGGTGAGAGCCGCGTCGGACAGTGGCCGGGAACCCCCGGAACAACGAGGTCCGGGTCCCGTCCGGTCACCACAACGCACGCCTGTCGTACGGGGTTCACGGATGCGGCGATTCCCCGGTGAACCGTGGTCCGGCGCCTGCCGTTGTTACCTCGAAGACGGACAGGCCCGAAGACGGACAGGGCGGTGGGATCCGCCCCCGGGCAACCGCACACGATCACGTGAGCACTCGTCGGTCCCACCCCCGTTCGATCCGCGGTGCGGGTGGACGGCGGCTGCTCGTCGGGCAGAAAGGGAAGACCGCGATGGCTTTCAGCGAATCCAAATTCCGGCGCGGGCGAGACAAATCCTTCGAACGTCTGAACCGCTACCGGGGTCTGCGGCAGGCGGACAATCCCGCCCTCCACGCCGCCATGACCGCCTTCTACGACCAGGTGAGGTTCGAGGGGCGCGAGATCAACGCGGGACGGCAGCCCGCGGCGAACACCCAGGTGGTCCACGACCTGGTGCGTGAGCTGGACAAGCAGGGCGCCTTCGCGGTCCGGGCGCGCTGGTGGCTGGACAACCAGAGCAAGAGTGCCTACAGCAAGCCCCGCAAATGGGCCGACGCCCTGGTGGAGGCGGGCGCCGACCACGTCAGGAACACCGGCGCGTGGTCGAAGACGACCGGGATGCCGGCGGAGCTGAGGGCGGAGTTCAACAACGGAAGGACGCTGGAGAGCACCCCCGGGGCGGCGATCCTCGACGGGCTGGAGACGGGACACGACCGCGGGTCGTCCTCGCCCTCGTTGAACTACATGTGGGGCCAGTCGTCCCAGACCTTCATGGGCCATTCCCGCGGAATGGTCCACGCGGACGTCTACCGCGGGGTGGACGAGAACAGCGTGCTGAAGACGATCGAGATGCCCGAACTGCTGAACAAGATGGCGCGGGGGGAGGTCGATGGCGTGACCTTCCACGTACGGCGGCGGAACCAGCAGACGGCGGTGCTGGACGAGGTCGGCACGTACACGGTCCGGTCCCAGAACTCCTGGGACCAGGTGATGCCTCTCGACCGGACGCCCTCGTACCTCGCGGAACAGGGCCGGGAGTATCAGACCCAGCAGGTGGCACGCTCCATACTCAGGAACCGACAGGGACTCCAGCAGTCGCTCGACGGTTTCAGGACCATCCTCGACAACGCGAACAGGAACCCCGACGAAGTCGTCTTCATGACGGGCGCGGGCGAGGAGTTCCCGCACAGCACGGCGACCCGTGAGCAGATCGCGGGATGGCAGCGTCATCCCTCGCAGAGTTCGCAGTCCGGCCAGAACTGGCCCGCCGCGCCGTCGGCCGCCCAGACGCTGGAGGACAGGCTCCAGGCCCTCGCCTCCGCGCAGGACGCGCTAGGGAGCGCGTCGAGCCGTTCATCGGGCTCCGACCCGCGGCTCCCGGCCGGAAACACGGTGAGGGAGTCCTTCCAGACGGGGACGACGACCTCCAGCCACGGGTCCGGCGAGTACCTGGTCCCGGTGAACACGCTGAGCAGCGAGCAGAGCCTGTACATGTCGAACGCCCGCCATCAGCTTCCCACCGGGGGCCAGATGTTCAGCGGCTACACACCCACCGGCGGCCCGGCGCCGCACTTCGAGACCCCGGACTACGGGATCGACAATCCGCTCTCGACGACCATGTCCAACATGAGCCTGGCGGTGTCGCCCGGTGAGGAGTACGGCACCGGCGGGTCCTCGTACTTCGACTCCCACTACGACACCCAGAACCCGCGTCAGACCTACGGCGGCGGCTCGTACGAAGCGGTCCCCGGTCCGTACGCCGGGTACACCATGAGCGCCACGCCGCAGATCGATTCGGTGGACCGTCAGTCCTACTTCCCCAGTTCCCAGGCGCACCGTGGCAACAGCGGCTCCTCCGACAGCCAGTTCGGCGAACCCCTGAACCGGGTCAACGCCAACGACTACACCCCCTCGTCCCCGTCGTACGAACCCGCTCCCCCCGCGGCGACGGGGCCGCAGGAGCGCACCCCGAGCACGGGCTCGGCCTCCTCGGACTTCGGAGCGCCCCTGGCCCCCGTCCAACGGAACCCCAGTCCTCCGTCCGAGGCTCCGGCGCAGAGCAGTTCGTCGGGGCACAAGCACAGCGGGAAGCCGAAGAAGCCGAAGCCGAGCGGCGGGACCACGGGGTCCCACCAGAAGAAGAAGCCCGGCCCGAGCAGGAGCTGACGGACTCCACCCGGGCCCGCGACGTGCTCGTGCCGCCGCGGGCCCGGCCGTGGGAGGCGCCGTCCTGCCGGAAGCCGCGCCGTCGGCAGGCTGTGGTCCGCCGGGGCTGACGGCGCGCCCGCGGGACACCGAAGTCCCTTTTGGGGGCGGCCGGTTGAACCGCCGGGCGCGCCGGGTCCGTTGTTCCCCTCGGACTGGCGTCGGCATCGGGCCGACGGATCACAGCCGAGAGATCGGAGGTACGCCATGACCGCAGCCCACGCCTGGCGGTCCGCGTCGCAGGGTCTGCTGGAACGCCGCCGGTCCGCGTCCGCCGCGGACGGCGGCCATGTCCCTCGGACCGGCCCCGCGCGACCGGTCGCCGGGGCCCCGTGGTTCCCCGAGGACGGTTCCCTGCCGTCCCGCGAGGACAGCGCCCCGTCGTCCCCCCGGGGAAGCGACCCGTCGTTCCGCGACGACGGCGCCGCGCGGACTCCCGAGGGCGGCGCCGTGTGGTTCCCCGAGGCCCCGCTGCCTCCCGGTCTGCTGCCGTTGCCGAGCGGGTTCGAGCTGCGCGGGGCGTGATCCGCGCGCCGCCTCGAAGGCGTACATCCGGCAGGGCGAGGTTCGGACAGGGATGAGGGGCAACCGTGGCGAATGACAGCGTCGCTTCCCCGGCCGGGAGGCGGCCGGCCGCAAGGGCACCGATCGCGCGGCCGGATCCCCCCGAAGTCCGGCTGGCGCGCGGCCTGCTCAGCACCGAGTACGCCATGCGAGGCCGGCGGCTCGGCGGCCCGGCGCGCCCGAGGGACACGGGAAGCGCCTGGGACCAACTTGCGGACGAGCTGCGCCGCTTCATCGACACCTTGAGGGGCCGGTCGTCGGCGCGAGGCGGAGCTCCCTCGGCCGGTGGCGGGTCGCAGGCCGAGGGATCGTCCGACCGGACCGGGCCGGAACCGGCTCAGGCGATGCCGGGCGGGGCACCCGGGCAGCCCCCCTCCCCTCAGCCGCCGCACGCGTCGAGGGAAGCCTTCGAAGGGACGATCAGCCGGCTTCCGCCCCCTGCGCGGGAGGCCTTCGAGGACGCGGTTCTTGACCTGGTCAGAACCGAGAAGAAGTGGAGGAAGGCGTACAACGCATCCCCCACGAGCATGCCGAGCGTCGCGATGTACGCCAACAACGCCTACCTGAGGGAGCTGCGGCGCAACGCTCCCCCGAGCGCCGAACCGCCGCCGCGGACGCGGGGCCGGTCACCGGGCGAGGTACCGCGGACGGCCACCGCCGCCGAGGCCATGACCGACGCCCAGAACTCGATCATGGCCCGGGACCGGGAGCAGTTCCAGCGGGTCCGCGCGCTCTGGGAGCGCCCGGCGTCCGGCCGGCGGGACTCGCTCGCCTCGTCCACCGGCGGTGGTTTCGCGTTTCCGGGCGAGAACGAGATGAGCGACGGCCTCGCCTTCGAGGGGGCCCGGCGGGCGCGGTACGCCCCGAGCGTCGACAGCTCCCGCAATCCGGGCCAGGACCAGCTCAGTGACGCGATCGGCTTCCAGGCGGCCCGGGAGGCGAGCCTCGCGAGGGTCACCGCCCTCCCCCTGGGCCGGACGCCCGCCCCTGTCCATGAGGCCGAACAGGCCCACCACGACGGGAACGACACCGCCTTCGACGCCCCGGGCCGGGAACCGCTGAGCGACGGCCACGCCTTCCTCGCGGCCGGGACCGCCCCGCTGTCCGGGAGCCCGCCACCGCTGCCCCACGCTCTCCCGAGCCCCATGACGCCGGTGTCTCCCCTGGCCAGTCCCACGGTCGCGGCGACGGGCGAGCCCCGGCCCCTGCTCAGCGACGCGGGACGCCTGGCCGCCCGCGACTCGATCTCCTCCACCCACACGGCCTCCACCTCCCGCGATGCCGCCTCCCCCGCACGTTCCACCCCCGTCGCCACCCCTGTGCGCACCGGACAGAACACGAACGCGACCACCCCGAAGGCGCGACGGGTCTGACATACGCCACCGGTGAACCGTCCACCCCCGCCCGGCCGTCGTGCCTGCGGCGACGATCCCGTCGCCGCTTCGGCACCCGCCCGATGGAGAGGCACACGCTCTATGCGCAGACGCACCTCGTTACTCCTGGCCCTGCTCCTGGTCGTCGTCGGTGTGACCGGCACGGCCCTGGCGATCCAGCGGAACGGCTCGGGCGGCGGAGGCCTCCACGAAGGACCCGCCGCCGACGTCGGCACCGCCGAGCACACCGTCACCCTCCAGAACAGGACGGACGGCCGTATCTGGGTCGGCAGCACGGTGAACGCCGACGGTTCGACCGCGCTCACCGGCCTGCCGGTGCTGGACCCGGGCCAGTCCGCCACCCTCACCGTCCCCGAGCGCGAGGGTGCCGGTCACTGGCGCGGCACCTTCTTCGCCCGCCAGGGATGCGGCGGCGAGGAGGGCAGTACGTTCCACTGTGCCGTCGGTGACTGCGGACCGTTCGCGGACCACTGCTCCACGGGTGAACAGCCCACGGGACTGGCCGAGTTCAACTTCGATCCGGCCGACTCCCTGGCACCCTGGTACGACGTCAGCTACGTCAACGCCGTCGCCGCGCCCGTCACCATCACGCCCGACGGCGAGGCACCGCCGCCGACCGGGGCGTGCGCGGTCGCGGGCTGCGCGGAGGACCTGCTGTCCGGCTGTCCGGCCGACGACCTCGTCAAGGACGCGGGCACGGGCGCGCCGCTGGTGTGCGTCAACCCGGACCGGGACGCGAAGACCCCCTACAGCGACATGATCAACCAGAAGTGCCCCACCGCGTACGCCTGGTCCAGGCAGGACGCCGAGCCCGGCAACAAGGTCATGTACCAGTGCACCAGGTGCGCCGGCCTGACCGTCGCCTTCGGGACCGGCGCCGCCGCCCCGACCGACCCCGCGACCACGGCCCCGCCGGGCCCCGGCAAGGAGACCCCGGCCGCCGGCCGCAAGGGCGTCAGCCTCAACCCGGTCGACGGGGCCTCCCAGGCGCTGGCGGATTCCGGCGCGTCCTGGTACTTCAACTGGGCGTCCTCCACCGGTGCCGTCACCAGGCCGGCCGGTGTCGACTACGTCCCGATGATCTGGGGCCCCGGCTCGGTCAACGACACCGAACTGGGCCGGGCCGCGGCGGAAGGCAGGGAACTGCTCGGCTTCAACGAGCCGGACTCGCCGAAGCAGGCCGCCATGACTCCCGAGCAGGCGCTCGACCTGTGGCCCCGGCTGGAGGCGACCGGCCTGCGCCTGGGCGCTCCCGCGGTCGCCGGCGGCGCCGACGTGGCCGGCGGCTGGCTGGACCGCTTCATGCAGGGAGCCGCCCAGCGCGGTCTGCGCGTGGACTTCATCCCGCTGCACTGGTACGGCTCCGACTTCGGCCCGGCGGCCGCCGACCAGCTGCGCGGTTACCTCCAGGCCGTGCACGACCGCTACCACAAGCCGATCTGGCTGACCGAGTACGGCCTGATCGACTTCTCCGGGGCCACACCCCGCTATCCCGGCGAGCAGGAGCAGACCGACTTCATCAGGTCGTCGACGACGATGCTGGACGGCCTGGACTTCGTGGAGCGCTACGCGTGGTTCACGCTCTCGACCGTGACCAGCCCGACCGGCCTCTACGACGGAGCGACGGCCAACGCCGGCGGTCGCGTCTACCGCGACGCGAGCTGACCCCCGCCCCGGTTGAACCGTCCTCCGCCGGGGTCCGTTGTACGGGGGAACCCGGCCGGGGCACCGCCCCCGGAGCCCCGGCCGGACCATGACCGAAGACACCGAGGACATCGCGGCGCGGGGAGCGAAGGAGACGTATGTCAGGCGTTCCGCCCCGGCTCGGCCGCCTCCTGGGCGCGGGCGCCGGGCGGGCCGTCCTCCAGGCCGCCGAGCCGCGCACGGACCTTCTCGGCGTCCGGGTGATCGAACTCCACGAAGATGGCCAGGGCCTGGAGCCAGCTCTCGCGTGCGGCCTCCGGTTCGCCGGCGTCCAGTTGGGCGTCCCCGAGGTTGCCGAGGGTGTGGCCCTCTCCCCAGCGGTTGCCGATGTCCCGGTGGGTGCCGAGCGCCCGGCGGTAGTGCGCGACCGCGTCGTCGTGGTGGCCCAGCCGGCGGTGGACGGTGCCGAGGATGTCCAGGGCGATGCCCTCGACCCAGCGGTTGTCGTTGACGCGCAGGACGACCAGCGCCTGCTCCAGGATCGCGACCGCCTCGTCGAAGCGGCCGAGCCGCTGGTAGGCGTCGCCCAGGTTGCTGAGCGCGATCCCCTCGCCCCAGGCCCCGCCGACACCCCGGTCGAAGTCAAGCCCCCGCCGGATGTACTCGACGGCCTCGTCGAGCTGCCCGGACTGGAGGTAGGCGTCGCCCAGGTTGGCCACGGCCGACTCCGTGCCGTCGTCGTCCCCGAGGGCCTCGTAGGCGGCCATCGCCCGGTGCAGGTGGGCGATCGTCTCGTCGAACCGGCCCGAGCTGCGCAGGGCGGCCGCCATGTCCGCGAGCCCCTGGGCCTCGCCCTCGCGGTCCTGGGCGGCACGGGCGGCGGCCAGGCCCACGCCGGCCGTGTCGAGCCAGTCGTGGGTGTGGCTGCGGAGGTAGAAGAACCCCCACAGGACCGCGGGCAGCCGCCACGCGATGCCCGGCTGCCCGGAGGCGGCGGCCTGGTGCACCGCGCTGACCAGGTTGGCCCGTTCCCGCTCGCACCAGTCGAGGGCCTCGTCGTGCGTCGTGAACTCCCGCGGCCGGCACAGCGGGGGCGGCGGATCGAGGGGGATCCGGCGCCGGCGCGGGGTGATGTGCGGGTAGGCGGCGTCGGCGCTGTGCAGGTACCAGGAGAGCAGCCGCTCGACGGCCGCGTCCCGCTCCCGCGGTGCCTCCTCGGCGCGGACGCGTTCGGCGGCGTACACGCGCAGCAGGTCGTGCAGGGTGTAGCGGCCCGGGAAGTGCTCGCTGAGCAGATGGGCCCGGGTCAGCTCGACGAGCAGGCCACGGGTCTCCCGGGGCGGCAGCCCCGCGAGCGCGGCCGCGGCGGACGCGGAGACGTCGTGCCCCGCGTGCAGGCCCAGCAGGCGGAACAGGCGCGCGGCCGGGGCGGACAGCGCCTTGTACGACCAGGAGAAGACGGCCCGTACGTCGGTGGTGAGGTCGTCGCCCCCGGCGAACGCGTCGAGGCTGCCGTGGCTCTCACGGAGCTCGTCGACGATGGCGCTGAGCGGGAAGCCGGGGTACGCGGCGGCGTGCGCGGCCACGATGGACAGCGCCAGCGGCAGCCGGGCGCACCGCTCGACGATCTCGTCCACCGCCCGTGGTTCCGCGGCCGGCCGGCCGGGGCCGAGGCGGCTCGCCAGGAGGTCGTACGCCTCGGCGGGCGTCAGCTGGTCGAGCGTCAGCGGGTACGCCCCGTCACCGGCCACGAGTCCGGTGAGCTGGTTGCGGCTGGTGACGATGACCAGGCAGCCGGGAGAGCCCGGCAGCAGCGGGCGGACCTGCTCGGTGTCGCGGGCGTTGTCGAGCAGGACGAGCACCCGTCGCCGGGCGAGCATGCTGCGGTAGAGAGCGGCCTGGGCGTCGAGGCTCGCGGGGATGCGCATCGGGGGGACGCCGAGCGCGTCGAGGAAGGTCCGGATGGCGTCCTCGGGCGTCACCACCACCCCGGTCGGATCGAAGCCGCGCAGATTGACGTAGAGCTGTCCGTCGGGGAAGCGGCCGGTCAGCTCGTGGGCCCAGTGCACGGCCAGGGCGGTCTTGCCGATGCCGGCCATCCCGCCGATGGCGCTGATCACCACCGAGGCCGGGGCCTTGTCCCCGTCGGGCAACAGGGCCCGTACACGGCTGAGTTCGGCTTCCCGGCCGACGAACGTCGGCAGGTCGGCGGGCAGTTGGGCCGGGGTCGCGGCGTGCGCGGTGACGGGCGGGGCGGGGCGCGCGGACGGTTCCGGTTCCGTGGTCCGCGACGGCCCGGCTCCCGGGGAGGCGTCGGCGGCCAGGGAGGCGTCGGCGGCCAGGATGCGGTCGCGCAGGTCCCTGAGCGGCGCACCGGGTTCGATGCCGAGCTCGGCCACCAGGGTGGCGCGTGCCGCGCGGTAGGCGGCGAGCGCCTCGGCCTGCCGTCCGGACCGGTACAGCGCCAGCATCAGCAGTCGGCACAGCCCCTCCCGCAGCGGGTACTTCCCGGTCAGCGAGGCCAGTTCGGCGATCACCTCGCCGTGGCGCCCGAGTTCCACGTCGACGTCCAGCCGCGACTCCAGCGCGGCCAGCCGCTGTTCGTCCAGCCGGGCGCCCTCGGACTCGGCGAGCGGCCCGGGAACCCCGGCCAGCGCGGCACCCTGCCAGCCGCCGAGCGCGGCGTGCAGCAGATCCGCCGCCGCGGACGGGTCACCGGCGGCGCGCAGTCTCCTGGCGTCGGCCACCCGTTGCTCGAACACCCCGAGATCCAGGGCGTTCTCGGGAATCCGGACCAGATATCCGTCCCCGACCGAGACGACCAGACGGGGGGCGTCGGCCGCGTCCCGTTCCGGTTCCAGCTCCTTGCGCAGACGCGACACATAGGTCCGTACGACCGACACGGCGGCGGCCGGCGGGTCCTCGCCCCAGACCGCGTCGAGGAGTTCGGCGAGCATGACCGGGCGGCCCCGCCTGAGCAGCAGTGCCGCCAGCACGGCCCGCTGCTGCGGGGGGCCGACGTCCACCTCCCGCTCACCACGCCATGCCCGGACCGGCCCCAGTACGGCGAAGCGCACGGATTCCTCAAAGGCGTTCACTCTCCGCACTCTACTGAACACTCCATTCCACAAAGGGGAGTTGGGGGTGTGCGAGGGGCCACACGGCCCTTCCGGTTCCGTCTCGCTCCGTCCTGGATTTGAACCGTTCGCGGGCGGCTCCCGTTGCGCTACGAGGACCCGAGGCGACGGGCCCGGCAGGCGCCACGCGGCCGGACGCGTCAGGAAGGAAGCGCCATGAGCCGGGGCGAACAGACACCCGGAGAGACCACGGGGGACGAACCCGCCGTGCCCGAAGAGCCGGCCCCCGCGCCCGGCTTCGCCGTGGTCATCTCCGGCGACGGCACGGCCGCCATCGACGGCGAGCCCGTACCGGCGGCGGACGGAGTGACGGTCGACGCCGCGATCCTCGACGTTCTGCACGGATACGCACGGGACCGCGGCACCCCGGTGACCGCCACCGTCTCGGACCCCTCCGCCGGCTACGTGGCGTACGTCGAGGTGGCCCCGGACGGTTCGAGCACGCTGATGGACCAGCGGGAGCGGCCGGAGCCCTCCCGGGCCGCCGAGGGCTCTCCGGAACCGGCCGAGGGCTCTCCGGAGCCGACCGAGAGCGAGAACACGGCTGCGTCGTACTCGGGGGCCGGAACCGCCGGAGACGGTCCCGCCGAAGGATTCATCGAGGAGTCCGCCGAAGCGTCCGCCGGAGAGGCGGAACCCGACGAGCCGCTCTACGAGGACGCCGACGACAGCCTGGAAGCCGACGACCGGGCCGAAGACGATCTGGACGACGAAGACGCATTCGACGATTCCGATGCGGACGCCTATGTCGATGCCTACGCCGACGATGCCTACGCCGACGATGGCGATGGCGATGGCGATGGCGATGGCGATGGCGATGGCGACGACGACGACGGCTTCGACGTCGATGCGTACGCGTTGGCACGGCAGCGCCGGCAGGAATCCGTATCCGCGTCTCCTCCCACGCCGCCCCCGCCGTCCTCCCCCGGCGGGGGCGGCGACCTCGGCGCGAGCCCCGGTGCGAAGCCCGTCCCGCAACTCGCCCCGCAACTCGTCCGCCGAAACGGAACGCGTCAGTCGGACGACGAGTACGTGGGACCCGGCCTGCTCCACAGGCCCCTGGTGGTCGGCCCGGTGGCCCTCGTCGCGGCAGCCCTCGTCATCGTGCCGCTGGTGATCCTGGGCAGTGGCGGGTCGGACGACGGCAGCCGCCAGACACAGGCCGCCCGGTCGAGCGACGAGAAGAGCGGACGTCCGCGGGCCGAGAAGCCGGGGCCGATCTCCACCTCGACCACGAGCATGTCGCCATCGCCCGGTTCCTCGGCCTCGCCGTCGGCCGGGCCGAAGGAGTCCAAGGGCGCGAAGGAGTCGAAGGGACCCAAGGGTGCCAAGGGCGCCGAGGACCCGGGGAGCGGCGGAGGGGTCACCGTCACGGTGACCGCGAGGCCGCCGCAGGCCACGGTGACCGCGAAGCCCGCACAGGACACCGCCGCCACCGCCGTGAACCGTCTCGCCCGGAACGATCCCTCCGGACGGCACATCTGCTACCGCGCCTACGTCTCGGGACAGGGCTGGCAGAAGCCGGTGTGCGACGGCACGATGGCCGGCACCTCGGGCCGGAACAACCCGATCAAGGCCCTCAACATCGCGGTGTCCGGCGGCGGCGGCTCGGCCGCGAACGCCTTCGTGCACAAGCCCGGCTCGACCGACGGACGCGGCACGTGGGAGCCGAACTGGACGGCGGTGATCGCCGACGGCAGGAACAACTACATCGGCAGCACGAAGAAGGGCGCCCCCGTGATGTCGGGCTTCGCCATCAACATCGGCAGCGGCCGGATCTGCCAGTCGGCCAAGGTCCACGGCTTCGACTGGGGCGCCCAGGGCTGCGCCGACGCCCGCCCCGGCTACATCTTCGGCGGCGCCCTGGAGAACGACCGCTGGCTCGAAGCGGTCAAGTTCACGGTCTGACGGCCGGTCACCCCGAGACAGCCGCACGACGGAGGGCGGCGCACACCCCGCGCCGCCCTCGCCCGATCCCGGCCGGCCATCGCCGCCTGCGCCCGATCCCGCCATCGCCGCCTGCGCCCGATCAGGCCATCAGCCGATCCGGCCCCCGCCCCGGGCGTCCCCCCTCCCTGAGGGATCATCAAACCGCTGGGCCGCCCAGCAGTTGGCGGTCGGCCGCGGTGCGTCCCGGGCCCGGCGACGCGGTCCCGAAATCCGGCGGCACGGCCGTACAACCAAAAGGCGAGGTCAGCGGTCTCACGCGTGTCCGGTACCCGTCTGCCGGCCGTTCTGTCAGCGACAGGCTCCGTCGTACGGCAGCCTGTCCGCCCGCTCTTCAGGAGTCCCATGCGCCTCAAGCAGGTCTCGCTCGCGGCGGCGATATCCGTCGTCGCAGGTCTGACCACCGCCGCCGTCGGCCTCACCGGTCCCGCCGCCTGGGCCGACGGCGTCACCACGGCTGCGCTGCCCCTGTCGCACTACGCCCACATGGCGGTCGACGGAGCCCACCAGCACCTGTTCTTCAGCCAGGGCGCCGGTACGACCGGCATCGTGGTGACCGACCTGTCCGGCGCCCCCGTCACCACCATCGACGGCGAGCAGGGCGCCGACGGCCTCGCCCTGTCCGCCGACGGCGGGACGCTGTACGCGGCGCTGACCGACGGCGACGCGATCGCCGTCATCGACACGGCGACGCTCACCGAGACCGGCCGCATCGGCACCGGCACCGCCAGCGCCCCGGTCTCCGTCGCGCTGGCCGGCGGCGAACTCTGGTACGGCTACACGGCCGACGACGGCAAGGGCACCGTCGGCTCGGTGGACCCCTCCGCCGCCGACCCGGTGCCGACCCCGCAGCCCGTCATGCCGCACTGGCCGGGCACCCCCCTCCTCAGCACGGGCGGCGGGGTGCTCGCGGTGACCGCGGCGCAGGACGCCCACTCCTCCATGACCCACATCGCCACCTACGACGTCTCCTCGGGGGCCCCTTCCCTCAAGGTCGACATGGGCCTCGGCGGCGCCACGACGGGCCCGGTCGAGGTCACCTCCGACGGCACGAGACTGCTCGTTCCGCAGTCGGCCTCCGTGTACGTGTACGGCACGGCGGACCTCATGGCCGCCAAGCCCTACGGGTACTACACCGGCGGAGTCGGCTCCTCCGTCGACTCGGTCGCGATCGACTCCGACGGCACGATCGCCCTCGGCGCCACCGCGGGCTCGGGCGCGGGCGCCTACCTCTACGCGGCGGACCAGTTCGCCGAGAACCACCTCGCCTTCCCGGCCGGCACCGTCGCCCCCGACGGCCTCGCCTGGGGCGCCGACGGCCGCACGCTCTACGCCGTCACCCAGGCCAACGGGTCCTACACCCTCGACGTCAGCGGCGACGCCAAGCTCACGGACACCGCGCTCACCCTGAACTCCCCGTCGCCGTACGCGATCCCCACCGAGCGGTTCACCGTGAACGGAACGGTGGGCGGCCACGGCTTCGTGCCGGCCGGCGCCACGCTGAAGGTCACCCGGGACGGCACCGGCCTGCCCGACGTCACGGTCGGCGCGGACGGTTCGTTCGGCATCACCGACACCCGCCAGGACGAGGGCGGGTACACCTACGAGGTGTCGTACGCCGGTGACGCGACGCACCGGCCCGCGACCACCTCGCTCAAGGTGTGGGTGTCCAGGGCCGGAACCTCCGGCCCGTACGCGGAGGTCAGCTCGTTGACGCCGCGCAAGGTGGCCTTCACCGGCACGGTCATGACCGACCTGACCCGCGGCCCCTTCGCCGAGGGCGACACCGTCCAGGTGACCCGGACGAACGAGGACACCCACGAGTCGGTCCAGCTCGCAGCGGCCCCGCTCGACCCGGCCACCGGCACGTTCACGGTCACCGACGCCCCGGGGACGGCGGGGTGGTTCACCTACCGCCTGTCGTTCGGGGGCGACGTCACGCACCAGCCGGTCTCGAACGACGCGAGCTTCACCGTCTCGCCCTACGCCCCGGCGCTCACGCTGAAGGCCCCCGCGACCGCCACGCGCGGCAAGGCGCTGAGCTTCGGCGCCGTGCTGAGCGAGGGCCCGTACGACAGCGGTGAGAAGGTCACCGTGACCCGCACGGACGCGGCGCACACCACGACACCCGTGACGTGGACGGCCCCCGTGGCCGCCGACGGCAGGATCACCGTCAAGGACACCCCCACCATCGGTGGCGCCAACGCCTACACGATCGGCTACGCGGGCGACTCCCGCCACCGGGCGGCCACCGCCTCCGCGACCGTCCAGGTCTCGCGCGCCACGACGAGCCTGTCCGTGGCCGCCAACGCCTCGACCTACGCGTACGGCGCGACGGCCACCGTCACCGCCCACCTGGGCACCACGAGCAACGGCCGTACGGTCTCGCTCTACGCCACCCCCGCCGGCGGCAAGAAGACGCTGCTCAAGACGGGCGCCGTGGACGGCAAGGGCAACCTGACGGCCACGTACAAGATCGTCGGCAATACGACGTTCACCGCGTCCTACGCGGGCGACTACCTCTACGCCCCGGCCACGGCCACCCGTGCAGTGAGCGGCCAGGCGAAGGTCGCGCAGGCCCTGAGCGGCTACTACACGACCACCACGTACAGCGGCACCACCTACCGCGTCTACCACCACACGGCGCAGCCGACGGTCACCACGACCGTGTCGCCGAACAAGGCCGGCCAGTGCGTGCACTTCCAGGTCCAGCAGTACTACAGCGGCGCCTGGCACACGCTCAGCACCTCGGGCTGCTTCACGCTCGACTCCAGGAGCACGGCGGCGGTGCGGCTGAGCCTCACCCACGCGGTCAACCAGAAATTCCGGGTGCGCTCGGAATACGCCCACAGCGCGAAGGACACCGCCAACGTGAGCACATGGGGCAGCTGGCAGTACCTGACGGTCAGAACCTGACACCCTGACGACCGTTGAACGCGAAAGCCCAGCTCAGACCTTGCCTGAGCTGGGCTTTTGCGTTCAGCGGTGGTGAGTGCGAGACGCGCCTCACACCGGATCAGTCTCCCAGAATGAACTTGGGCTGGGAGTCGGCGGTGCTCCATTTCCCGTAGCCGAGCAGGGGGTGCTGGCCGACCCGGAGTCCGGGCCGCGCCTGGTTCTTCCAGCTCATCACGACCATCGGCTTGTCCCGTTCCTCGACCACGACGGTCGCGCCCTCGAACGGCTTGCCCTTCGCAGTGAACGCGCGCAGCATCACGGCCAGTTCGTCGGCGTCCTTGCGCGAGCCGCTCAGGGCGCACAGCTTCGAGACGGGCCTGCCGTCGGTGCCCATCCGGGTGCCGACGGCCGCCAGCAGCGCTCTGGTCTTGCGCGGGTATTTACGGTCGAAGTTCGCCGTGAAGACGTTGCCGAGGCAGTTGGCCACGGCGACGTACGACGGGTCGTCCGCCAAGCTCTTGCCCTGGGCACTCTCATCATGCGATAGATGACGCTGTCCGTGAGCAACTCGAGCCCTCCCCCCGTGGCGGGGGAGGTAACGATGGCCTTCTTGTCGAAGCGGCCCGTGAGGTAGTTTCCGTCGCTCTCGTACGAGACCGCGGTGTCCACGTCCGTCTCGTCGTACCCGTAGGTTTCCTTGGCCGTCGCCTTGACCACCAGCGAATCGTTCCCGCTCTCCGACGGGGACCGGAAGTCGTACATGTCATGGATGTAGTAGTACGGCGGGAAGGCGTACAAGTCCTTGTCCCGGGCCATCAGCGGCCGGACCGTGCGCAGGTCGAGATAGTCGATGAGCATGAGGCCGCCCGGTGGGAGCTTCTCGAACACGTCCACCAGCGCGCTCCGCGGAGCGGGCTCCGATGCGGCGCCGGAGCCGCCCCCGCCGCAACCGGCGAGCAGCGTGACCGCGACAGCGGTGCCGAACAGCTTCGATCCCCATGAACGCACAAAGTCCCCTTCCCCTGCGTGCACGGCGGCCGTGACCTGCACGTCGCGGAAGGAGACTTCCACCCACCCCTCAAGGTTGTGCGGAACCGCGGGCGGCCCAGTACCTCGCTCGGTCCTGAGCCCCTAGGACTCGTTCAGGTCCGGCACATCGGCACGTCCGGGGCGTCGGCACGACCGGAGCGCCTTCAAGCCGAGAAGAAGCACCCCGATCGAAACCCCTCTTGCCAGCCCCCGCATCGGGTCGGTGTTCACGAACACCAGGCCGCCGGCCCCGCAACGCAGATCACGCTTCCTCCCCCGCGCCGGCTCCCCGCCGACGGTATGTGAAGGGGCGGTCCGCCGAGCAAAAAGCCCAGGTCGAGTCTTGGGCGACCTGGGCTCTCTCAGAGCCCCCTGTCGGATTCGAACCGACGACCTACGCATTACAAGCTGTCCGACCTTGTTCCGCAGCAGTCCGGAGGCATCCGGCAGCGAACCTTTCTCACAGGTCAGGGGCCATGCTGGACGTTCGTGGATGAGTGCAGAGCACGACGGACGCCACATCAATCGAGACTGGAACTGAGACTGACCTCAGCCATCACCTGGGTGTCCTGTGGGCCGGTATCTTGACCCTCGAACCGTACGAGAGAGTGCTTCGGGGGTACTGATGGCTGGTCGGATCCGTAGGAGCTACCGCCGAATCAATGAGGACAGGGCGATTCTCTCCGCTCTCTTTGCCGCTCTGGGGTCAGCTTTGGTGGCTGGAACGTTCCCAGAAATCTTGAAGTTGATTCCAGGAAAAACAAGGACGCTCTGGATCATAATGATCGTCGGCTTTCTCGTACTGGTGGCGAGTTGGGTCAACCTTCACGGCCGCACCGGGGTCGGAGTGGCGGTATTCCTACAACCCGCTCCCACTTCGGGATGGTCTGACGCCCGCCTAATTGAACATTCCTCCACAACAAGAAGCCACCACGTCAGCTTCTTTTATGTGAATGTGGACGAACTACACCCAGGCTTGACCGGAGACGCTAGAGCCGATCTCACCCAACGTGCGATTGAGGCAAGACTCAAGGAAGAAGAACCAAAGAACTCAAGCCACGTATCCTTCTACCTGACATGCAGTCTCGCTAATGCATTTCGCTTGGGTCAAAGCATCTTCAATAGCAATCGAGGCGCAGGACTGCGCATTCTTGAGTTCAAGGATATCTCGGTTCATCAAGTATCAACAGCGGGCCCAAATCCCCCTCTTCCACCCTTGACGCTGGAGGGAACCCCAAGCGGGCCGCAGACGAATCCGAGCAGCTATCAACTTACGCCCATTGTCAGCCGGAACACCATCGCCCTATCCCCGACCGGCGGACAGAACGTTAACCGACATGCACTCATTGTGAACATCACAAATAATTTGGCTATGGTCGCAGAAGCCAAAGATGCAGCAGAAGGTACACAGGGACAAAATGGTAGGTATGCGGTCGGGCCTCAAGACCTATGCAGCAGCGCACTCATCTACCAGTGCACAGCACCCACGTTCCCCGACGATAAATCCGCATACAATGAGCTCCTAAAAGACATTATCCAGTACTGGTCATTTTATCTATCCACCCAAGCAGCATCCCATGGATCCATCCCCGAGGGGCGTCTTTTTATTTCAGGCCCCACATCATTGGCTTTTTCACTCGGGGCCCTTATTTCAAATTCCACGAAAGTGGTCGAATACGTTTAGCTTGGACATGACCAGCCTCAGAAAGGGGCACCCTCTTGGCGTTCGCCATTATCGACGGTGACGACGTAGGCAATAAAATCGAATCCCGCATACTCGCTAATGACGTCACGGGTTTCGTTCGTACATCAAAGATGATTGCCGACGTCGTGCACAATTTGGTTGACTATACGTCGACGCTTCCCGGAGTCACCGTCATATCGTCGGGCGGAGATAGCGTTCTTCTACAAGTCGCCGAAGATTCTATCGCCTCATTGATGGAAGCTCTCGAAGAATCACAGGATCCGGGCGTTTTCACGTTCTCCGTCGGAATCGGACAGACTCTCCGAGAGAGCTTCATCGCGCTGAGGGTTGCCAAGTCATCCGGGAAGCGCCGGATCTCGATCTTCGCGGACAATTGACAACGTGAAGAATCACGCGCGACAGGTTCCCCTGTGGCGTGGATTTTCGTTGGCTAAGCACATCGCGTCCCCTGCAACACCGAACATGAGCGGAACGCTGCCGCGTACATGGGGACGGCCCAAATGGGGTCGATGTTCCAGCCCTCTGACGTTACTAGGCAGGGAAGCCGAGGGCAGCAGCGCCGCTGCGGTCATTCCCGACTGTGCTGGTGACGTTGAGGGAAGGCGTCGCCGGTCGGCCAGAGCTCGGGAAGTCCGAGTGCGGCGTGGACGGGGCCAAGCGCGGGCTGTCGCTCGATCTGGACCTCAGCCAGTTGGGCGGTCGCCCAGATAGAGAGGACGGGTGCCGGAAGTGAGTTGAGGTTGGGGCTTTGCCAGAGGACAGGAGTGTTCTTGGTCCAGGTCCAGGGTGCTGGGTTGTCGACGGTGAGGACGCCACTGACCCGGCTGTGTCCGTGGTTGTCGGCGGCAGTCCAGTAGCCATCGGACAATCGGCCGAATGTCGATCCGCCGGCATAGGCGTACTCGACCGTCCTCCCGTACAGCGCGCTCTCAATGTCTTCGTCTTCGGGGAAGACGGCTGCGTGGCCAACCGCCACGATGAACGGCAGTTCTAGGTCACCGTACTTCCCGCCTTTCTTGCGGACAGCGTCGAGCACTCGCTCCGAACCGTCTTCGACCATCCACGCCGACGGGTAGATGCCGATAGTCCTGCTAGATGGATCACCACGCTTGCCGGGACTCCGGGGGATCGCCTCAAACGTGAGGCACCAGCCAGCTTCCTGCCAAGTGTGCTTGGGAAGCGGCACCTTGCGTTCATAGTCAGCGATGACTTGGTCTGGATCCAAGCTTGCAAGCCAATTCGTCAGCTCGGCCTTCAGCCGTTTCTGGGGCGGCGTGGTCGATCCGGCGCTGTGAAGTTTGCAGGACACGAAGAAGTTTGGACTCGGCAGACGGTCGATTGCATCAGTCAACTGCGGCGGAAGTGCGTTGGACCCAGCGTCGCTCAGCTTCTCAACTTTCCAAATTGCCTCGACAATGAACTGCTCGTCATCACGAGTGACCAGGAAGTCGGGCCTGTTGCCACGTGTTCCAGTGCGCTGTTCGACCTCTACGCTACATCCGGAACCGAGCAGCATTTCGTGTAGGTACAACTCCCACAGAGCAGAGAAGACGTTCGTGTCGGAGTTCCGGTCCCGCAGCCGACTGAGCAGACCGGGCTGAGCATGGTCGGGGAAGCGCGACCACCATTTGTTGATCACGTTCCGAACTTGGTCCCAGAAAGGACCGGCAACTCTCTCGAAGAACTCGGACGTTGACTCAGCCGCCCGCTTTGGTGCCGGATCCGTCCGATTCCATCTCGTGTATACGCTCATGACGTACGATCGTAGGCCGCTTGGCGGATCTCTCGCCCCATTTTTTTCCTGCGTTCAGCAGCAACTGGAGCGAAGCGATGCAGAGCATGAGACGCCTCACGCCTCCCAGGGCTACCCCGAAGTAGAGGGCCTAACAAGGTCGCCGCACATCCAGAATGCCCAGCACCGTCAGGCCCGGTCTGCGGTTTCCGGGACGAGCCGGCTCGTGAACCCCTGGTCGCGCAGGCGCTCAAACGCGGCCACGATGTCGGCGGGAATCCTCTGTTCGATGATGAACCCCTGTCGGGGATAGATCATGAGACGCTGCTGAGCGCCGACCATCATGTCGAGCACAAGACGCGCGTCACCGATCGAGTCGATGTACTCGGGGAGCGTCATGGAGGTGGACGCACACACCCACTCCACGTCAGGCCACAGCTTGCGAGCAGTCGCATACGAGCGCCGCTCCTCGTAGGGCTTACTCACAAGCAAGACAGATGAGACGGGCACGCGCTGCTCCTCTAGCAATGCGCGAGAGAAGCGGATGTTCTCTCCCGTGTTTCGAGCCTTCGGCTCAACCAGGATGGCCTGCCCGGGAACCCCCAGCTCCACGGCACGCTCGCGGTAGTGCTCGGCTTCACCTCGGGGCATCCGCTCTTGAGTCGTGCGGCTGGTCGCTCCGGAGAAGACGATCAGAGGGAACATGCCCCGGAGGTACAGGTCCGCCGTGGTGTCGGCCACCCCCAAATCGTGACTGCCAAGAACGACTGCCACAGAGCATGGGCGGGGCTCATCGCCCATCTGCTGGAAGTTCCACAGCAACTGAGCGTCCGCCCATACCTGAGCCGAGATCACTCGCCCTCCACCTGCGCCTTTGCCGAGTCGGGCACCTGGAAGTCGTACGACCAAGCGAACCGTGTCGCCGCATGTACCCCGACGGCGAACTCAATCACCGTACCGTCCGCCGTGCGCGTGGTCCGGTGGAGTTCGACCACCCACTCACCCGGCGAGAGCTGAAGCAGTTGAGCCTCATCCGTGGTGGGCGCGCGAGCAAAGAGAACCTCGGTCATGTGGTCGATTTCGTATCCGGCGTCGTAGAGGACCCTGAAGCCTCCACCCTTCCCGGCCGGACCCGGGGTCGGGTCGACGATCCGGGTTCCTTCAACGTGCTCAGGCCGGTAGTAGCTCGTCAGGGTGTGGGTCGGCTGCGTGCCCTCTTTGACCAGTCGGGCACGCGCATACACCTCGGCCCCCTCGGGGAGACCGTGAGCAGCGGCCACGGCGGCTGGCGCCTTCACACGACTGACGGTCTGAGTCTGCTCGTTCCGGTTGTACGAGCGCCCGGACGCGACCCGGTCGGCGATGAACGCGACCTCATCGCTGTCCCGCCACTTGGCCTTGTCGTACCGCGCGATGCCCAATCGCTTGAGCGGAGGCTTCGACCGGACGACCGTGCCGTGGCCGCGGGTCATCGCGACTAGCCCCTCGGCTTCCAAAGCCTTGTAAGCCTTGTGGACCGTCTCTTTGGAGCCTTCGCCCGCCTCTACGAGCTCCCGAATCTGCGGAAGCTGCTGGTCGGGCCCAATCTCGCCGCTCCTGATCAGCCCGGCGTACCGGTCAGCCAGCTCCCGCCACTTTGGCGCCTTCGGTGCCATGTCGACTCCTCCCGACAGATCCAAGTGAAGCACATAGTCCTAGGACTGTTGACAGTCCTAGGACTGCGATGCATTCTCATCTCAGGCCGCTCGCAGTCCTAGGACAGCGAATCGGAGGGCTCTCTTTGGGTTGCCTTCCAACTGCGGCTAGGGGCCCGGGGCAGAGCGGGCCGAGGGCGGACCCGACCCTTGTCATTCGGGACGGCTTGAGACCGAAAGGTCACGTCTCCATACGCCTGAAACGGGAGCCCGTGTTCCCGGAGGAGACACAACGCACGACCACTGCCTACCGCGGCATTTCGTGCCGCGGCCGGTTGCCTCCGCTGCTCGTCTCGCACGAGCAGCGCCGAGGGGAGCCGGATCTACCGACTTCAACGGCGCGCGGCCCCGGTGCTCGAACACCGGGGCCGCTGTTCGGGCCGTTCACCCCTTGAGAGGAACACGACCCATGGAATCCATTGTGACTGTTCAGGACGCTGTTACCGCGTTCGCCGACTTCATGGAGCCGACGGATGCGGAGCTGGACGCGATCGAGCAGGAAGCGCCGCTGATTGCCGCGGAGCTGGAGCTGCTGGACGTGCAGATCGCTCTGCTGGACCGGCAGGCGTCCACGCTCGGGCAGCGCAAGCTGCGCCGCGCGACGCACAAGGTACTCGCGGAGCGGGCGACGCTGGCCAACCGCGCTGCGGCGGAGGAGGCGGCATGATCCGCCTCGTCACCGGAGCCCGCCTCAACGGGCTGGAGGCGGAAGCGAACGCGGCCCGCGAGCAGGCGCGGCAGGCAAGCGCCGCCGCGACCGAGGAATTCGGCTCCCACGTGCGGGAGCTGTTCGCGGCCACAGCCCGCGCGGAGCACGCCGAGACCGCTACCCGTGAGCTTGGGGTGCTGCTGTCTGCCGCGGTCACGGAGCTGGCCGACGCGCAGAAGGAACTTCTCCTGAACGGCATCACGGTCCGCCGGTTGCGCGAGGAACTGGCCGGGGCCCGGGAGTCGGGGCGGGAGTTGACGCTGCTCATGCACCACGGGCAGCCGCACACGATCTACCCGTCCCGCAAGGACGCTTTCGCCGACACGGCAACCCACGGAGTGCCGGAAACGGTCCGTTGGATGCCCTGCGATGAACGCCCGGCCGCCGCGTTCACGTGGCGCCTTGAGGCGTTCATTCGGGAGGGCAGCGCGAGCGGGTTCCGCCCGGCGCTGCGGCCCGTTCCGGAGCCGGTCGGGGGTGCGGCGTGAACAGCGTTCAAGTGCGTTCAGCGGAGCGCGCATTGTCGGCCGGCACGTGGTTGATCGTGTTCGGGGCGATGCTCTATTCGGTCCTGACGGTCACGCCGTTGATGGCTGCTCACACGGCCGATCAGTGGGACTGGACCGCGCCGATCCTGCCGCTGGTGGTGGATGCGGCGGTGGTCATCGTGGTGAAGCTCGATGACGTCCTGGCTCGTCTCGGGGGCAACGGCGGTAGGTGGCCGGTGGTCCTGCGGTGGATGACCGGGCTCATGACGCTCGCCCTCAACACCGCGGATGCCGCGCTGGCAAAAGACCTGGTGGGCGTAGCTGTCCACGCGGTCGCGCCGCTGCTGCTGATCGTCACCGCGGAGACCGGACTGGCCTACCGCCGCGCCATCGCCTCCGCCCTCAGCGCCATCCAGGCGGCGCAGAAGGTGGAGCGGGAGCAGGCGGAGCAGGAGGCCCGGGAGCGCGGAGAACGGGCCCGCCGCGAGGCACGCGAAGAGCGTGAGCACGCCGAAGCGCTGGCGCGTGAACAGCGTGAACACGAAGCCCGGCTCGCCCGCGAGCAGGCCGAGCGGGAAGACCGCCGGGCTCGGGAGGAACGCGAAGCCCGGGAGCGTGCGGAAGCCTTTCAGCGCGGGGAGCGTGAACGCCGTGAACGCGAGCGTGAACAGCGTGAACAGGACCGCCAGATCCGTGAACAGCAGCAACAGGAGCAGGCCGAAGCAGCGCGCCGCGAGCAGGCCGAGCAGGCCGAGCGTGAACAGCATGAAAACGCGGAGAAGTTGACGCGTGAACGCGCTGCTCTGCTGGAGCGCGGGCCGGCCGCGGGCAAGCTGCCCGAGGACAAGGCTCACGACATTGTGGCTGCCGCGTTCGCTACCGGGCTCTCGGTCCGGTCGGCCGCGGAGCTGTGCGGTTGGTCGGTCGGGTGGGTGTCCGCCCGCTACGCCGAGCAGCGCGACTCCGACAACGGGACCACCGGTCTTGCCATCGGCGGCAACTGATGGCCGCCCTCCCTGTCTACCCCTGGCACCTCGCCCCCGACGGTTTAGCGACGCTCCGCCAACTGCGAGCGCGCGGTTTGCGGCCCGGCGGGCAGGACGTCGCCGCGCAGATCGAGCGGCCCCGCTACCGGCGTGGGCCGCTCGTCGCCTACCTGTACGAGATCGACAGAGCCAAGCCCGTCCGCCCGATGACGCCGGCGAAATGGGCCGCGCTCGCCAAAGCCAATACGGCGCGGCGTACCTGCCCACAGTGCCAACGGGATGCCGGATACGTCATCCCCGCATCCTTCGGCACGTGCGTGCCCTGCGCCTACCCCGACGACGAACAGTGCGCCGCATAAGCCCTGTTGGCAGGCCCGACCGGAAGACCTCTCACAGACCTCGGTCGGGCCCTACTCCCGTGAAGGAGTGCTCACAGCATGACGGAACTCAGCACCGAGCCGGTAGTAGTCCCGGCTCCCCCGACCACACCTCCCCCGCCACCGACCACCGCGCCCACCATGACCAACGGTGAGGCGAAGGAGGTGGACCACACGCCGGGCGGGTGGCCGGTCGTCCCGCTCGCCCTGTCCGGCGTCAACGGCAGCGTCGGCGCGGTCGCCGCCGCGTCCCTGGCCGGTGGTCCCATCGCCGCGGCGGTGGCCGCGACCGGCATGGTCGTCCTCGGCACCCTCGCCGCCGCCCGCTCCAACAAGCCCAACCCGCGCCGCGAGGCCCGCCGGACTGCGGTCCGCAACGCCGGCCGATCCGCCGCCCGCACCTCCGGGCTGCGCAGCTCGGGCAGCCGCGGCAGCTCCGGAGGTTCGCGCGGTGGCCGCGGCGGTGGCCGGTCGGGCAGCGTGCCCAAGCAGCACCGCCGCACCAACAGCACCGGGGCCCGGCACGGCGCCACCAGCGGCGGAAAGGCTCTGCACAAGTCTGCGCACGGCCCGGCCAAGCACAGCGCGGGCAGTGCTACGGGCCGGTTAGGGCAGGTCAAGGCCCTGCGAGCAGCCCAGAAGGATGCGGCAGGCTCGCGCGGTGCGCAGCGCAGGCAGACCGGCGACGCGCGGCGTGCGGTCGCCGACGCTCGCCGCAACGCCAACGCCAACGCCAACCACGGCACCAACCGGCCCAACAAGCGGCCCGGCCTCGCCGGTCGCCTGATGGGCGGAGCAGCCCGTAAGGCCCGCGCGGCGCGGGACGCGGCAATCGCGCAGCAGCGCAACAGGCGAGACGCGAGGACCGGCGGCACGGTCGCCGCGCAGCGGGCCGCGGTGCGTAAGGCACCGGCCCGCCGGGCGGCCCGGCAGGCGTTGCGCAGGTCCGCGGCCCGCTTCCAGGGTCGGCGCCTGCTCGCCGCGCTGCTCTCCCTGCCGGTCGGGCTGCTCGGATTGATCACCACCCCGATCGGACGCAAGTTCGATATCCCGTGGTTGATGTACCCGGGGCGCCGCCTGTACCGGCGTCTCGTGCAGACCGCCGCGGAGCAGCGCGCAGCCCGGGATGAGACCGCACGCGAGCGGCAGCGCGAGCAGGAGGCCGCCGCGGACGCGGAGGCCACCAAGGACGGCACGGACGGCATCGCGGAAGACGTTCAGCGTCCCGCGGCCACGGTTCCCACCAGCACGACTACCTCTGTGAGTGAAGGAGAGCACGTGTCCGGATTCCGGTTCGAAGAGGCCGCTGCCGAGATGGAGCAGGCCGCCAACCAGTACCAGCCCGAGAACGCCATGGAGATCCTGGCCATGGTCGAGGGACTGCCGGCCGCGCTCACCGCGGTGGCCAACGTGATGAAGATCCTCGCGGAGCGCTCCGACTCGGAGTTCCCGCTGGAGAAGGAAGTGGCCGATGGGTTCAACGACATCTTCGGCGCGCTGATGAGCGCCGTCGCGGTCGCGGAGGACATGGGGCCGCTGTTCCGGCAGGCCCACGAGCAGGACATCGCCCGGCACGAGGACCCCCGCAACGGCACCGAGGCTGAGAAGGGCTGGAACGTCTGAGATGAGCAGCACCGCCACCGCCACAAAGAAGAAGCAGGTGCAGCAGCAGGGCAGTGGTCCGGTGCTGGACTGGGCGGCCGGTCACGGACCCGTGACCGGCGCTCTGTCCGCCACCACCGGAGCCTTCGCCGTCGCCACCAGCGGCGCCGCCCTGTCCATGCCGCCCGGATGGGCGCTGACCGTCGGCGCCGCCGGGGCTCTCGGTCACACCGTCGCCGGTCTCCGCGTGCGCAACGCGGGCCGCACCCTCGCCTTCAAGGCCGCATCCTGGCTCGTCGGCGCCGGATGGACCACCTGGGCCATGACCACCGGCCCACTGACCTGGACCGCTCTCGGATCGCTCACCGCGATCGGGGTGGGCATGGGGGCCGGTGCACGGTCTGTCGCCCTGTACGAAGAGGCTCGCGAGGACGAAGCCAACGCCGCAGAACAGCGCGCCATCAACGCGGAGCTGTCCGCGGAACGACGAGCCATTGCCGCGGAGTGGGTCGACCGCGTCCAGCGGGTCTGCTCCATCACGATCCGCGTGGTCGGGGTGGAGATCTGGGCAACCGGCGCCGGGTACTCCATCGACGCCGAACTCCCGCCCGGCGGCGCCACCTGGAACAGGATTGCCGGTGAGTCGCCGCGGCTGTCCGCGGATGCGCGGCTGCCGCACGGCTGCACCGCCACCGCAGGCCCCGGCATTCATCAGGGCCGCGTCATCATCGACGTGACCACGGTGAACGTGCTGGAGGAAGTGCGCAACTACCCGGCGGACTACGGGCCGCTGTCCGTGCACACGGGCATTCCGTGGGGCTACCGGACGAACGCCGAACAGATCCTCGCCTACCTGCGTGAGCAATGCGCGCTGATCGTCGGCCCGACCGGTTCGGGCAAGACGAACATGGTCCACAACATCCTCGCCGGGTTCGCCCGCGCCGAGGACATGCTCACCTGGGTGATCGACCTCAACGCCGGATCGGCCGGACTCCCCTGGGTGCTCCCGGCACTCAACGGGGAGTTGACCCGGGAGGACGGCAAGCCAGTTCGGCCCGGCGTCGACTGGTTGGCAGGGACGTACGAGGAAGCCGCGGCCATGCTCGATGCCGCGGTGCGCGTGGCCAAACAGCGCAAGATGGGCTACCAGGCCCTTCTCTCGAAGGCCAACACGGACCTGCTGCCGGTCAGCGCGAAGATCCCTCAGATCATGCTCGTCATTGACGAGGGTGCGGAGATCCTGGCCAGCACCGACCGGCAGATCCGCAAGCTCGGGGAGAAGATCCTGGAGGTGATCCGGATTGCCCGCGCCATGGGCGTCCGGACCGTGATCACCGCGCTCGGGGCCACCGGCAGTGTGCTCAACAACCTGATGATCCGCCGCGAGGCAAAGGTCCGCGTCGCCCTGACCGGCGGTGAGACCGAGGGCATGGACCTGTCCAAGATGTTCCCCGGCAGCCGCGGCCTCCGCGTCGATCAGGCCCCGCACAAGGGAGCCGGGTTCATGGGCACTCCCGAGTCGCCTGCCGCGTTGTTCAAGACGTGGCGGATTCTCCCGAACCAGATCCGGGAGATCACCGCCGCGACCTCCGACCGGCACCCCACGCTCGATGACGTGTCCGCTCAGGCCGCCGGACCCGCGTACGCGCGGCGCTGGGATGCGGAGCGCACCGCATGGATGCGTGACCAGGTCGCCTACGACGACAGCACCGATGCCGAGCCGTACGGGCCGGCGTCGGCCCTGCGCCTGTCCGCGCTGAGCAAGCAGCAGGAGTCCCCGGAGGACGCGTTGGCTCGTCGGTTCCGGGAGGAGATCGACGCGCAGTTCGGCACCGCCCCCGAGCCGCGTAGCAGCGAGCAGGAGGACGGTGCGGAGCGGCCGGCCGGACTGAACCTGTCGGCCCTGCGGGGCGAGGAGGACAGCCCCGCGCAACAGGCCGCGCTCGCCGCGCTGCTCGCCGCCGGTCCCGCCGGGACGGGAGCGTCCGCGATCGCTCGCGCGCTGGAGGAAGCGTTCGGGACGACGCGTCAGACGGTCGTGGGGTGGCTGAAAACGTGGACACACGACGGCATCGCCGTTCGCGTCGGGGAGGGCACCAAAGCCCGCTACGTCCACCGCAACCACGCCCCGGATGCCTGATCGCTTGTCGCTTGTCGCCTCCGCGCCAGGGCTTGTCGTCCGACGGGCCCGTGGGGCCCGGAATCGGGTTGTGACCTGGGAGGCGACAAGCGACAAGACAAGCAAGACGACAAGCAAGACGACAAGCCGCACGACAAGAGAGACGACAAGCCAGACGACAAGCAAACCCACCCCGCTGCGGGCCCGTGCCACCACTTTGGCGCGGGCCCGCGGCCTGCCCTGAGGGAGTCCGAAATGAGCCAGCCCACCCCGCCCGGCCAGATAGCCCCGCACATCCCCGCTGATGTCTTCCAGCGCGCGCAGGCGACCGGGCAGCCGGTCGTGGTCGTGGTCCAGAGCGCCCCGGCCGCCTTCCCCTGGCAGCGGCTATTGATCCCGTTCGCGATCGCCGGGGCCGCCGCACTCGGCACCTGGGGCGTCGTCCTCGCCATCGCCTGGCTCATGGACGCGGCCGCACACACCGCCACCGTCATCGCAGGCACCGCCGGACCCATCGGGGCCGGCGGCATCACGCTCAAGCTCGCCCGATCGAAGTAGCCCTACCCTCCCGAGCCGCCATCCGGCGGCGCGGCGCGCGGCTCCGACCGACGCGCAACGCGAGAGGGACCGCCCCGATCCCCGATGCCGTCCCGCACCCGCACCACCGCTTCACTCCCTCCACCACAGCGAAGGGCGAGGGGCAGCAGAGGGGATGTCAGCGTCCCGACCACGCTCCGGCACGCCTGTCACCAGCGGAAACACGTGGTGGCCGAATCAGTGAGCGCAAGAGAAGTCGCAACAGATGTCGCAACAGTAGGCGTAACCCATGCCGCAACAGATGTCGCGCGTTCGCCTTCGCAACATGGCCGCCTTTGACGGCGACAGCGCCAAACGACACCAGCAAGGCTCCAACAACCCCACCCACGTCAACTGTTGATACCTGGGAGGACTCGCGTGCTCGACAACGAACCGTACTGCGACCACTGCGCCGACCACGGCTGTTCCGGACACGAATTGTGTGACCACTGCTCCGGCGACATCTGCAACGAGTGCAACGGCTGCGACTGCCCCGACACCTTCTGTCCCGGCCCCGCCGCCCACGCCAACGACCACTAGCTACGCCAAGGGCGGCCCCCACGTCTCGCCAAAGTCACGGGGCCGCCCTTGCCAACCCAGCATCCAACGAAGGAACTGGAGACAACCCAGCATGACGCAACCGACCGACATCCGGCGAGAGCACGGCTTACGGCCCCTCGCCCTGGACCTCTTCTCCTGCGCCGGCGGCGCCGGTAAGGGACTCGCCGACGCAGGTTTCGACGTGGACGGCTGCGACACGGCCGACCGCCCCAACTACCCCTACCCGTACCACCGGGGCGACGCGCTCGAATACCTCGCCCACCTGATCGAGTCGGGGGAGATCCGCCGCTACGTGTACGTGCACGCCTCCCCGCCGTGCCAGGACAAGTGCACGCTGACCGTGGGCACCAACCGCTCCCAAGGATGGGGCGGAACACACGTGGACCTCGTCGCCCCGACCCGGGCCCTGCTCGAACAGACCGGGCTGCCGTACTCGATCGAGCAGCCCAACGGACGCGCCGAGATCCGCAAAGACCTGACCCTGTGCGGAGAGATGTTCGGGCTCGGAGTCATCCGCCACCGCAACTTCGAGTTGGGCGGCTGGACCATCGAGCAGCCGGCGCACGTCCGACACCGGGGCCGTGTCCGTGGATGGCGGCACGGCGAGTACTTCGACGGTCCGTACGTCGCCGCGTACGGCAACGGCGGGGGCAAGCCCTCCATCCCCGAGCTGCAAGCCGCGATGGGGATCACGTGGACGGAGGTCCGCGAGGAACTGACCGAGGCCATCCCGCCCGCCTACACCGAGTTCATCGGCCGCGCGTTCCTCGCGCGGACCGTGTTGGGGGTGGCAGCGTGAACGGCACCCCCAGTTCGGACCTCACGCGGATCGGTCTGCTCGCGTGGGCGACGCAGGCCGCACAGCGCGGCTGGCACGTCATCCCGCTCCGACCCGGCGACAAGCGCCCGGCCGGCCACGCGGAGAAGCACTGCCCGGCTGCCGGGCGGTGCGCGGACGGACACAGGACACCCGAGCAGCGCGCCACCACCGACACGGCCCTGCTCGCCGCGGCGTGGGGACAGGCGCCGTACAACGTCGGGATTGCCACCGGTCCTTCGGGGCTGCTGGTCATCGACCTGGACACGCTCAAGCCCAAAGATCCGAAAGGGACGCCTGACGGCGTGACTTCTTTTGCAGCGCTCTGCGAGCGCGCCGGGCAGGTGGCGCCCACTACCTACCGGGTCCGGACCGCACGCGGCGGTGAGCACCTGTACTTCACCCAACCGCCCGGAATCCGGCTGCACTCCACGGCCGGACGCCTGGCGAAGAAGATCGACACCCGGGGGTGGGGCGGGTACGTCGTCGCCCCCGGCAGCACCACGCCGGACGGCACGTACACGGTCCTGGACGACCATGAGCCCGCTCCGCTGCCGGACTGGCTGCGGGAGGCTCTGACGGACGCTCCCGTCGCGGTGGCGGGGCCGTTGCGACTGCCTGTGGTGGCGGGCAGCCTCGCGGCGCAGGCGGCGCTGGAGGCCGAATGCGCCGCGGTGGCCGGGGCTGCGGACGGCACGCGCAACAGCGTGCTCAACCGCAGCGCGTTCAAGGTGGGGCGATTCGTCGCGTGGGGCGACCTTCCCCGGCACGTGGTGGAGGAGGCCTTCCAGGCGGCGGGAGAGTCGGCCGGACTCACCGCTGCCGAGTGCCGCACCACGATCCGCAGCGCACTGGACGGCTCCATCCGAACCGTCCGGCCGCGGGAGGCAGCATGACCACCCCCGACTCCCCCCACCTGGAAGGCCAACCCCAACCCGTCAACCACCCGAACCCCGCCCGAGCAGCGGCACCGCGGCCGGCCGTAGGCGAACCGAAAGGCGCCGCCCGCAAGGGCGTCCCTTCTGCTGTTCGCTCTGAGAAGTTCCGCAGCAACCAGGCCCGCCACAGCACACCCGACCCGACACCGGATGAGCCCGGGATCCGCATCTACGCCCCACCGGTCTACCGCCACCACTACGACGGGGCCCGCTGGTGGAAACAGCCCGGCGACACCCCCAACGCCGCCTACGCCTGCGCCTGCGGGCAGACCGGCACCGCTACCGGAGCCGCGGACGTCGCCGCGCTCGCGGCCGAGTACGCCGCCCACAAACCCGCCTGCACGGGCAAGCCCGTGACTCTGCCTGAAGGGAGGGCCGCCGCATGACCGACGCCATCGACGGGGCCGCGCTGCTGGACGAGGTGGAAGCCTTCCACCGCCGCTTCAACGTCTTCCCGCACGAGGCTGCCTATGTGGCCGTCGTGCTGTGGGACGCGCACGCCCATCTGCTCGACTGCTTCGACTCCACTCCGCGCCTCGCCTTCCTGTCCCCCGAACCGGGGTCGGGGAAGTCCCGGGCGCTGGACGTGGTCGAGACCCTGGTGCCGCGTTCCATGGCTGCTGCGGATGCGTCCGCAGCAGCGTTGTTCCGGTCCGTGTCCGGCATCGACGGCGGCCGGCCCACCATCCTGTTCGACGAAATCGACACCATCTTCGGCCCCAAGGCCGGGGACAACGAGCAGCTACGCGGCTTCATCAACGCAGGCCACTCACGCGGACGTCCCATGTACCGGTGCGTCGGGGACGGCTCCAACCAGCAGGTACAAGCCTTCCCCTCGTACTGCGCCGTCGCTGTCGCGGGCCTCGGATCTCTGCCCGACACGATCCTGACCCGGTCCGTCATCATCCGCATGCGCCGCCGGGCCAGGAACGAGAAGGCCGAATCGTTCCGCACACGCATCCACGTGCGGGAGGGCAACCAGATCCGTGACCGCCTCGCCAAGTGGGCCGAGTCCGTGGAGAAGCAGGTCGCTGGTGCCTTCCCCGCGCTCCCGGACGGGGTCACTGACCGTCCGGCGGACGTGTGGGAACCCCTGCTCGCCGTCGCCGATGCCGCTGGGGGTGTGTGGCCCGGGCGGGCCCGCGAAGCCTGCGTGACCCTGGTCAACGCCTCCCGTGCCAACGACAAAGGCAGCATCGGTATCCGCCTGCTGACGGACCTCCGCGACCACGTCCTCATCGGCATCGACCGCCTTCCCACCGTCGCCATCCTCGACCGCCTCAATGCCCTCGACGACGCCCCGTGGGCGGACCTCAACGGCAAGCCGCTCGACAATCGGCGCCTGTCCCAGATGCTCGGCGACTACGTCACAGCCGAGGGGGATCCGGTCGTATCCCGCAACATCCGCACGGCTGGCGGAGTCCTCAAAGGATTCTTCGCCAAGGACCTCGAAGACGCGTGGGCGCGCTATTGCCCTCCGCCAGGGTCCGCTACATCCGCTACGCCGCTACATCCCAGGTCAGAGCAACTGAATCTGTAGCGGCAACCGCCGATGTAGCGGCTACGGCCACCCGCCCGGAAACCGCCGTAGCCGCTACATCCGACCCGTCCGCTACAAAAATCATGCCGCTGACCTGCGATGTAGCGGTGTAGCGGATGTAGCGGACTTCTGAGAGGGACCCTGAACCCACAGAGGAGACACGTCCTGATGAGCAGCACACGCCTGGCAACCGATCAACTGCTCTACACCCCCGAAGCCGCCGCCGAGGTTCTGTCCTTCGGCCGCTCCACCGTCTACGAGCTGATGGCCGAAGGACTCCTCAAGTACGTGAAGCGAGGCCGCTCCCGCCGCATCCGGCGCAGCGACCTGGAGGCGTTCGTCAACAGCCTCGAACCGTCGCCCAACTGACCCCGACCGACAGCCCGACCGAGGCGGCCCCGGACCACGTCGTCCGGGGCCGCCTCGCGCATGGAGGAACGCATGAGCCCCCGCAGACAGAACATGGAATCGTCCATCTACCTGGGTGGCGACGGCTGGTGGCACGGTCGCGTGACCATGGGCGTCAAGGACGACGGAAGCCCGGACCGCCGTCACCGTCGCGGCAAGACGGAGGCCGAAGTACGGCGCAAGGTCAAGGAACTGGAGAAGCTCCGTGACAAGGGACGGGCTCCGAAGGCCGGCCGCGCGCCCACGGTGGCCGCGTGGATGGAGAACTACCTGACCAACATCGCGAGCCTCAAGCTCCGCCCGCGCTCTCTCGACGACTACTGGTCCAAGACCCGCAACGACATCATCCCGGGCGTCGGCCAACACCGCCTAGACAAGCTCGCACCCGAGCACCTGGAGCGGATGTACCGCGCGATGCTCGACGACGGGCACGCCCCCTCGCATGTGCTGAAAGTCCACCGCATCCTGTCGCGTGCCCTGAAGATTGCCCACCGACGCCGGATCATCGCCGAGAACGTCGCCACCCTCGTGGACCCGCCCACAGTCGACGAGACCGAAGCCAACCCGTTCACGATCGAGGAAGCGAAATCCTTCCTGCGAGCAGCGGCGAAGCGCCCCACCTCGATGCGCTGGATCGTCGGCGTCGGAATGGGATTCCGGCAAGGGGAAGTACTCGGCCTCCGGTGGCCGTACGTCGACCTGGAAGGGGAGATGTTCCACCCCCAGTGGCAGTTGCAGCGGCTCACCTGGCGCCACGGCTGCAAGGACCCGAACAGGTGCGGGGAACGGCTCCACCGATTCGAGCCCTGCCCGCCGGACTGCACCACGCACAAGGGATACAAGCGCGGATGCCCCGCACTGTGCCCGAAGGCATGCACACGGCATGCGAGCGCCTGCCCTGACCGAAAGGACGGCGGTCTCGTATTCACCCGCCCCAAGACGAAGAAGAGCCGCAATTCCGTGCCGATCCCGCCGCCGTTCATCCCCTTCCTGAACGAGCACAAGGCCCGGCAGGAAGCCTTACGTGAAGCCGCGGGCGACGGGTGGGAGCACCACGGCGCCGTTTTCACCCGACCCGATGGCCGACCGCTCGATCCCCGGGCCGACTGGGAGGAATTCAAGGATCTGCTCGCCGAAGCGGGCATCGACGACCGCCGTCTCTACGACGGAAGCCGTCACACGGCCGGCACGATCCTGAACGAGCTGGGTGTGGACATGGTCACCATCATGGAGATCCTTCGGCATACCCAGATCAGCCAGACGCGTCGGTACGTAAAGGGCCGCTCCCATCTCTCGAAGGACGCAATGCGCCGGATGGGCGACACCTTCCTACCCCCGCCCCAGGCCCCGACTGAGACCGCAACTGAGACCCTGGACAGCCGCGCGGCCCGCGCCGCTCGCCGCCGCCGACGCATCCGCTGAACGCAAGAGCCCAGCTCAGACACAGTCTGAGCTGGGCTCTTGCAGGGAGCCCCCTGTCGGATTCGAACCGACGACCTACGCATTACAAGTGCGTTGCTCTGGCCATCTGAGCTAAGGAGGCCTCGCCCGTGGTGGGGCGGGTGTGCCCGTGCAGTGTACCCGCGTCGCGGCGGGGGGCCGTCGGGAGTTTCCGGGAACTTCACCGGTGCCGGGGTGCTGACAGAACACATGAACGCCAGGTAGCGTCCTGACCCAGTTCACTCATATGGACTACACCACTATGGGCGTTTCCATAGTGGATCACCACCTTTACAACGGATCGTCCGGCACGTTCCTGCCGGTGAAGGGGGCCCATCACCATGGCCACTGTCTCGTTCGACAAGGCGACCCGGATCTACCCGGGTTCCGAGAAGCCCGCCGTCGACGCTCTCGAGATCGACATCGCGGACGGCGAGTTCCTCGTCCTCGTCGGTCCCTCCGGCTGCGGCAAGTCCACCTCGCTCCGCATGCTCGCGGGGCTGGAGGACGTGAACGGCGGCGCCATCCGCATCGGCGACCGCGACGTCACGCACCTGCCGCCCAAGGACCGGGACATCGCGATGGTGTTCCAGAACTACGCGCTGTACCCGCACATGACCGTCGCCGACAACATGGGCTTCGCGCTCAAGATCGCCGGCGTCAACAAGGCCGAGATCCGCCAGAAGGTCGAGGACGCGGCGAAGATCCTCGACCTCACCGAGTACCTCGGCCGCAAGCCGAAGGCCCTCTCCGGCGGCCAGCGCCAGCGTGTCGCCATGGGCCGCGCGATCGTGCGCGAGCCCCAGGTCTTCCTCATGGACGAGCCGCTGTCGAACCTCGACGCCAAGCTCCGCGTCTCCACCCGTACGCAGATCGCCTCGCTCCAGCGCCGCCTCGGCATCACCACGGTGTACGTCACCCACGACCAGGTCGAGGCCATGACCATGGGCGACCGTGTGGCCGTGCTCAAGGACGGTCTGCTCCAGCAGGTCGACTCGCCGCGCAACATGTACGACCGCCCGGCCAACCTCTTCGTCGCCGGCTTCATCGGCTCCCCGGCCATGAACCTGGTCGAGGTCCCGATCACCGACGGCGGCGTGAAGTTCGGCAACAGCGTCGTCCCGGTCAACCGCGAGGCCCTGAAGGCCGCCGCCGACAAGGGCGACCGCACGGTCACCGTCGGCGTCCGCCCCGAGCACTTCGACGTCGTCGAGCACAACGGCGAGGCCGCCAAGTCGCTCTCCAAGGACACCGAGGACGCCCCGGCCGGCCTGGCCGTCTCCGTGAACGTCGTCGAGGAGCTCGGCGCCGACGGCTACGTCTACGGCTCCGCCAAGGTCGGCGACGAGCACAAGGACCTCGTCGTCCGCGTCAACGGCCGCTCCGTCCCGGACAAGGGCGCCACGCTGCACGTCGTGCCGCGTCCGGGCGAGATCCACGTGTTCTCCACCTCGACGGGCGAGCGCCTGTCCGACTGACGTCCGCGTCATCCGGGCGAAAGCCCACACCCCATAAGGGTCGAATTCACCCACGTTGACGAAGAGGGCCCCGCGGCGGACCGCGGGGCCCTCTTCGTTGTCGACAAATACCCCGGCAGACCGGGCATTTCGACCACCACGCGAGCCCGCCACGACCCCGACGAGGCCCCGCGCGTCAACCCACTACCCGGAAAAACCAACTTCCCCGTCCCCCGAACCGGTGACTAAATGTCGCCAAATCATCACCCCGCGCTACCCTCACTCGCGTGAAGCACTCCACCACTAACCAGCGACCCCGGCGTGGCCGTGGCCCCGCCCGCCAGATCGGCCGCACCCTCGCCCTCGTTCTGCCTGTCGTCCTGGTGCTCTCCGGGACACTCGCGGTCACCCAAGTCAACTGGTCGGGGAATCCGTCGAGCTCGGTGCTCACCGCGTCCTCCGAGGAGGTCTCGACGCGAGCCGTCTCCCGTGCCCCGCAGGACGTCCTGCGCGACAAGCTGCTCATGGAACTCCAGGAGAAGAACCCGGGCGTGGCCCTCACCCACCTCCAGGAAGCGGTGAACGGCCGTCCCTCGCTCGCGAAGCACTGCGTGTCCATCGCCCGTGCCCTGGGCCGCGCCGCGGTCCGCGCGTACGGGCCGACGCGTGCCCAGTCCTTCGCCCGGCCCGTCTGCGACACGGCGTTCGCCTCGGGGGTCGCGGCCACCCATCTCTGAGGTCACGGTCACGGCCTGCCCGCGGCGCCCTGCCCGCGGTCTCGCGCGCCGGCCGGTTCCGGGCAGCCCGGTAGGAGCTGCTTAAGGAACGGCCGTCACGCGATTCCGCGTGCGGGGCGCCACGTACAGTTCGGACATGACCGATCCGAACGCCGCGTCGCGCCCCGTTCAAGCCGTCGTCCTGGCCGGCGGCCAGGGCTCCCGGCTGCGTCCCTACACCGACGACCGGCCCAAGCCGATGGTCGAGATCCCCGGCACCGGGACACCGATCATCGGCCACCAGCTGACCTGGCTCGCCGAAGAAGGCGTGACCGACGTGGTCGTCTCCTGCGGTCACCTCGCCGAGGTCCTCCAGAAGTGGCTCGACTCCGCCGACCTCCCGCTCTCCGTCACGACGGTCGTCGAGACCGAGCCCCTCGGCCGCGGCGGCGGCCTGAAGTACGCCGCCGCGCATCTGCCGCACCCCGAGCTGCCCTGGTACGCGACGAACGGTGACATCTGGACCCGTTTCTCGCTGCGCGACATGGCCGACTTCCACACCGAGCGCGACGCCGTCGCCACGCTCGCGCTCGCCCGTCCGCGCATCCCGTGGGGCGCCGTGAAGACGGACGGCTTCGGGCACATCACGGACTTCATCGAGGCGCCGCCCTCCACGTTCGAGATCAACGCGGGCGTGTACGTCTTCTCGCCCGAGTTCACCGAGATGCTCCCCGAGCGCGGCGACCACGAGCGCACCACGTTCCCGCGCCTGGCCCGCGAGCGCCGGCTGTCCGGCTTCCCGATCCCGCAGGGTGCCTACTGGCGCGCCATCGACACCGCCAAGGACCTCACGGAGGCGGCGAAGGAACTCGCCGCCCTGGGCCGCTAGAGAGACACGGGCCCCGCCCTCACGGCCTTGGCCGACCAGAGGCACCGAACCCCGCCCTCACGGCCTTCCCGACACCCGGAGGCCCCGAGCCCGGGCAAGGCCCCCGGAAGCTCCGACAGGACCGCGAACACAGCACGAGGACAGGGCCCCGCACACCATGTGCGGGGCCCTGTCCTCGTGGTGTCCGCCCGGGAGGGCGGCGGGTCTCAGCCCAGCAGGCCGCCCACCAGCCCCGGCTGCCCGGTGGAGGAGCTCCCGCCCGTCGACGTACCGGCCGAGGTGCCCGTACCGCCCGTACCGCCGGCGCCACCGCCGGTGCTGCCGCCGGTCGCCGTGCCGCCGCCGCTGGAGGGACCCGCGCTGGTGCTCGGGGCCCGGCCGGCCGGCGCGGAGTGCTGCGGCGGGGCCTGGCCTGTGCCCTGGGTCTGGCTGGGCTGCTGCCCGCCGCCGGACGGGCCGCCGGTCTCCTGGGTCGCCCCCGGGGTGGCCGAGTGCGACGGGGTCGCGGAGCTGCTGTGCGTGGGCGCCTGGGAGGCCGAGGGGGTGGCCTTCTGGTGCCGCTCGCCCGGAGTCTCCGGGAGCGGGGAGCCCGGCAGCTCGTTGCGCGGGGCCTCGCCGGGACCCGGAACGACGATCCGGCTGGAGTCGCGCACTGCGCCGCCGAGGAGCGAGCCGACGAGCAGGGTCAGACCCACGACGACGGCGGTGAGCAGCGCGCCGCGCCGCAGCACGCGGGCCCGCAGGTCCCAGATGTCGGCGCGCGGCCCCAGCGTCCGCCAGGCCTCGCCGGAGAGCCGTCCGTCGGCGGAGTAGACCGGGGCGCCCGCGATGATCAGCGGGGACCAGGCGGCGAGGTAGATGATGTCGGGCGCGTCGTACACCGGCACGGTCTTCCAGCTGACGGTGACGATGAGCGCCGCGGACAGCGCCGCGCCGACGACCGCCGCCACCCGCTGCCACAGTCCGAGGACGGTCAGGACGCCCACGATGACCTGGAAGAAGGCGATGACGAGCCCGGAGCCGACGGGGTGCTGGAGCGCGAACTGCCGCAGCGGCTCGGCGACTTCCCACGGGTGCAGGGTGTTGAGCCACTTCACCATGGAGCCGCGCTTGCCGCCGTCGAAGTAGACGGGGTCGCAGAGCTTGCCCATGCCCGCGTACACGGAGATGAAGCCGAGGAAGACGCGCAGCGGGAGCAGCACCACGCCGAGGTTCATCCGGCGCCCGGGGTGATAGGCGTGCCGCACCGTGTCGGAGCCGCGGCGCCTGACGGGCGCCTCGTCCTCCGGGTCGTCGAAGCGGTCGTCCTCGTAGCCGTCGTCGTCCCCGAAACCGGCGTCCGTGTAGGCGGGTTCGCCGTACGACGGCCCTCCGTACGCGGGCCCGCCGTACCGCGGTTCGTCGTAGGCGCTGCCCACGCCGCGCATCTGGGGCAGCAGCCGCTGCTCGTCGCCGAGGGGGGCGCGCTGGCTGCCGACGAGGGGCGTCTCGACCGTGTCGACGCCCAGATCGCCCGCGTAGCCCGGCTGTTCGCCGATCCTCGGGATGACCTGGGTCGAACCGGCGTCCGCCGCCGGTCCGTTGGAGCCGTGGGGCACGCCCGCGGTCCGTACGGCCTGGAGCAGGCGATGGGCGCCGGTGTCGTCCGGCGCGGACTTGCCGCTCCAGACGACGGGCGCGCGGCGGCGGGCCCCGCCGGCCGGACCGGCCCCGCCCGCTCGGCCCGGCGCGCCGGCGCCGGGAGAGCCCAGGTGCCGCGCGATGCGCGGGGACTGGCCCCGTGACGCACCCGCCAGCTGGACGCGGAAGCTCGCATGGTTGACGATGACCTGCGCCGGATCGCTCGGCACCTTCACCATGCTCAGCGCGGGAACGTCGTCGAATCCCGACGAGCGGTCCCCCGTGGGTGTGCGGGGTGTTCTGGTGTCCACACTCATCTAACCGAGTGACGTGTGGTTAGGACACTGCTTTGACCACGCCGAACTGTCCGGACCGCGTCAAGATCGTTCCGGAGGGCCCGGGCGCTCCCCGAGGGTGAGCTCCCGGGCGTCCGTTCAGGCGCGGCGGCGCGCCGCCTCGTACAGCACGACTCCCGCCGCGACACCGGCGTTCAGGGACTCCGCGCCACCGGGCATCGGGATCCGCACCCGGAAGTCGCAGGTCTCGCCGACGAGCCGGGACAGGCCCTTGCCCTCGCTGCCGACGACGATGACGACGGGGCCGCCCAGGGCCTCCAGGTCACCGACCTCGACCTCGCCGTCGGCGGCCAGGCCGACCACCACGAGACCGGCCTTCTTGTACGACTCCAGGGCGCGCGTCAGGTTCGCGGCGCGCGCGACGGGCGTACGGGCGGCGGCACCGGCCGACGTCTTCCAGGCACCGGCGGTCATGCCGGCCGCGCGGCGCTCGGGCACGACCACGCCGTGGCCGCCGAACGCGGAGGCGGAACGGACGACCGCGCCGAGGTTGCGCGGGTCGGTCACCCCGTCGAGGGCGACGATCAGCGGGTCGGCGCCCTCGTCGTACGCGGCGGCGGCGAGGTCCTCGGGGTGCGCGTACTCGTACGGCGGGACCTGGAGGACGAGACCCTGGTGGTTGAGCCCGTTGGTCATGCGGTCCAGCTCGGGGCGCGGGGCCTCCATCAGGTGGATGCCGCCGCGCTCGGCGACGAGCTGGAGCGCCTCGCGGACCCGCTCGTCGTTGTCGATGAACTGCTGGACGTACAGCGTCGTGGCGGGCACGCCCTCGCGCAGCGCCTCGACGACGGGGTTGCGGCCGACGACCATCTCGGACGTGCCCTTGCCGCCGCGGCCGCGGGGCGCGGGGCGGCGCACGGCCTGCTTCGCCTTGGCGCCCGCGATGCGGTTCTTCTTGTGACCCTTGCGCATCTCGGCGGGCGGGGTCGGGCCCTTGCCCTCCAGGCCCCGGCGCCGCTGGCCGCCACTGCCGACCTGCGCGCCCTTCTTGCCGGACATGCGGCGGTTGTTAGCAGCCATGACCTACCTGTCTGTGTGAGACGTGCGTGCGTACGTATATGCAGTGTGCCGCCCGGAGGTCCGGGCGGCACAATCGATCAAGGCCGACCGGGGCCGGCCGGGACCGCCGGAGCGGGCGGTCAGCGGGGTCCGAGCGTCCAGCGCGGACCCTGCGGGCCGTCCTCGATGACCAGTCCCGACTGGTTGAGCTGGTCGCGGATGGCGTCCGCGGCGGCCCAGTCCTTGCGGGCGCGGGCGGCCTCACGCTGGTCGAGGACGAGGTGGACGAGGGTGTCGACGACTCCGTGCAGATCGTCGCCGCGGTCGCTCTCCTCGGCCCACGCCGGGTCGAGCGGGTCGAGTCCGAGGACGCCGAGCATGGCCCGTACCTCGGCGAGGCGGGCGACGGCGGCTTCCTTGTCGTCGGCGGCCAGGGCGGAGTTCCCCTGGCGGACCGTCGTGTGCACGATGGCGAGCGCCTGCGGGACGCCGAGGTCGTCGTCCATCGCCTCGGCGAACGCGGGCGGCACCTCGGCGGCGGGCTCGACGACGCCCCCCGCCTTCTCGACCACGCGCTGCACGAAGCCCTCGATCCGCGCGAACGCCGACTCGGCCTCGCGCAGGGCGCCTTCGCTGTACTCGATCATCGAGCGGTAGTGCGGGGTGCCGAGGTAGTAGCGCAGCACGATGGGGCGCCAGACCTTGGTCATCTCGGAGACGAGGACCGAGTTCCCGAGGGACTTGGACATCTTCTCGCCGCTCAGGGTGACCCAGGCGTTGTGCACCCAGTACTTCGCGAACTCGTCCCCGAAGGCCTTGGCCTGCGCGATCTCGTTCTCGTGGTGCGGGAAGATCAGGTCGATGCCGCCGCCGTGGATGTCGAAGGCGCTGCCCAGGTACTTGTGGGCCATCGCCGAGCACTCCAGGTGCCAGCCCGGACGGCCGCGGCCCCAGGGCGTCTCCCAGCTCGGCTCGCCCGGCTTCACGGCCTTCCACATGGCGAAGTCGCGCGGGTCGCGCTTTCCGGTCTCGCCCTCGCCCGAGGGCTGGAGCAGATTGTCCAGTTCCTGGTTGGAGAGCTGGAGATAGCCCTCGAACGACCGCACGTCGAAGTAGACGTTCCCGTCGGCCGCGTAGGCGTGACCGCGCTCGATGAGGCCGCGCATCATCTCGATCATCTCGGGGATGTGACCGGTGGCGCGGGGCTCGTACGTGGGCGGCAGGCAGCCGAGCACGTCGTAACCCTCGTTGAAGGCGCGCTCGTTGTCGTAGCCGATGGACCACCAGGGGCGGCCCTGGTCGGCCGACTTGGCGATGATCTTGTCGTCGATGTCCGTGACGTTGCGGATGAACGTCACGTCATAGCCGCGGTACGCGAACCAGCGGCGCATGATGTCGAAGTTGAGGCCCGAGCGGATGTGCCCGATGTGCGGTGCGGCCTGCACGGTGGCGCCACACAGGTAGATCGAGACGCAACCCGGCACGAGCGGGGTGAAGTCACGGATCTGCCGGGCGCTGGTGTCGTACAGGCGAATGGTCACCACTCCAGGGTAGTGGGCCCCGGGTAGTGCCCCGCGCCCCTTTCCCCGGCAAGGCCATGTATTCGTGACATACGGGGGGCGCTCGCCGGCCGCCCGATGCCCGGGGAGGAGCCCCTGCCCCGAACGAGAGCCCCTGGACCGGGGGTCCGCGGCCCGAACGAGAGCCCCGGGACCGGGGGTCCGCGGCCCGGACGCCGGCCGGAGGCGGGGCCCCCACCGGACCGACGGCGGCCCGGCCGGGGGGGAGCCCGCCGGGTGAACGGCAACCGGGCGACGGCCGGACTCCGGGCCGGGCAGGGAGCCCGCCGGGTGAACGGCAACCGGGCGACGGCCCGCGGCCGGGCCGGGGAGCGCCGGAACGCCCGCCGCTCCCCGCCCGGTTCCCCTTGTTCCGCCGGCCGGTGTTCAGCCCGCGTCGTTCCGCCGGCCGGTGTTCAGCCCGCGCGGACGACCAGTGCCGTGGCGACCGCCATCAGGCCCTCGCCGCGGCCCGGGAAGCCGAGGCCGTCCGTCGTGGCGCCCGAGACCGACACCGGCGCCCCGGCCGCGTCCGACAGGATCTTCTGGGCCTCGTCCCGCCGCTTGCCGATCTTCGGGCGGGGTCCGACGACCTGGACGGCGACATTGCCGATCACGAAGCCGGCCTCGCGGACGATCCGCGCCGCCTCCGTCAGCAGCACGGTCCCCGGCGCTCCGGACCACTCCGGGCGCCCGGTGCCGAAGTGGGCCCCGAGGTCACCGAGGCCCGCCGCCGAGAAGAGCGCGTTGCACGCGGCGTGCGCGACGACGTCGGCGTCGGAGTGCCCGGCCAGTCCGGGTCCCTCCCCCTCCCACTTCAGACCGGCGCACCACAGCTCCCGGCCCTCCTCGAAGGCGTGGATGTCAGTGCCGATCCCGACCAGCGGGAGCACCAGCGGACCCTGGGCGGCTCCGGCCGCCCGCTCCGGTGTCTCAGAACCCATCGTTGAGCCTCCGCCGCGCGAGAACCGCCTCCGCCAGCACCAGGTCCAGCGGGCGCGTCACCTTGAACGCCTCCTCGTGGCCCGGCACGACGACGACCCGCACGCCCAGCCGCTCGACCATGCTCGCGTCGTCCGTGACGTCGTCGGTGACCGTCTCGTGGGCGCGCAGCAGCGTCTCGCGGTCGAAGCCCTGGGGCGTCTGCACGGCGCGCAGCCGCGCCCGGTCGGGGGTGGCCACCACCGGCTCGGTCTCCCCGGCGACGGCCGCCGGCTCGACCTCCTTGACGGTGTCGGCGAGCGGCAGCGCCGGTACGACGGCGGCGGAGCCGTCCCGTACCGCCTCGATGACGGCGTCCACGGTGTCGACGGGCACGAGCGGCCGGGCCGCGTCGTGCACCAGGACGATGTCGAAGCCGGGCGGCAGCGCGTCGAGGCCGTACTTCACGGACTCCTGGCGGCTGTCACCGCCGGGGACGACGACGAAGTCGGTGCGCTCGGGCAGCGCGTGCGCGTCGAGGAGCGACTTGACCTCGGCCGTGCCGTCCGGCGGAGCCACGACGACGACCAGGGAGACGGCCCTGGACGCGGCCATCGCGCGGACCGCGTGGATGAGCATGGGCGTGCCGTTCAGCGCGCGGAGCGCCTTGGGGGCGCCCGGACCGAGGCGCACACCTCGTCCGGCGGCCGGGATCACGGCGGCGGTGCGGGCCTCCGACGGCGAAGGGAGCGAAACGTCAGACATCGGTTCCTGTCAGGTTTGTGTGCTCGACCGGGATGGGTATGGCCTGGGGGTACCCCCCGCTCGGGGAGCTGGGGGAACGCCGGGCGCGACGCCTTGACCGGACCCTTCCGTGACATCCGGTCAAGTCGACCACCCGGGTCGGTGTCCCAGTATCGGATACGGATCGGATACGCCGGTATACCTCGGGAAAGCCGATGCCGGGTGAACACCCGGTTTACCGAATGGGTGCGGGTACGAACATGCCGCAGCGCCCGGCGACAGCAATAGAGTAATTGCGTCATCGGGCACCGCGGCATTTTCATTGCGCTGCTGCGCGGGCTTGGGCGTACGTCAAGACGACGGGCGTCTCGGCGACTGAGCCGGCGTCAGGACGCGAGGACCTCGTCGAGCAGGGCCTCGGCCTTGTCCTCGTTGGTGTTCTCCGCGAGGGCGAGCTCGCTCACCAGGATCTGGCGCGCCTTGGCGAGCATGCGCTTCTCACCTGCGGAGAGTCCGCGCTCGCGCTCACGACGCCACAGGTCACGCACGACTTCCGCGACCTTGATGACATCGCCGGAGGCGAGCTTCTCCAGATTTGCCTTGTAGCGACGCGACCAGTTCGTGGGCTCCTCGGCGTACGGCGCGCGCAGCACCTCGAAGACCCGGTCCAGCCCGTCCTGACCGACCACATCACGCACGCCGACGAACTCCGCATTGTCCGCTGGCACACGTACCGTCAGGTCACCCTGGGCGACCTTCAGCACCAAGTAGGTCTTGTCCACGCCTTTGATCTGGCGAGTTTCGATGGCCTCGATCAGCGCGGCCCCGTGATGGGGATAGACCACGGTGTCGCCAACCTTGAACGTCATGTGACAGGTACCCCTTCCGTGGCTATCCAGAGTAACACGGAAACGGCGTCTTCTGAATGGCGTTTTCGCAGGTCAGGGCATATCTCGGGGCTTGACAACCGCAACCGGAACGTGCTGCGAGGGGCGAGCGGAAGAGGGTATTCGCAGGTCGGAGCCGCTGTCCATGCGGAGTGAAACGCGTACGTTACACACACCCGGGGCCCGCCGCCAGGGTCCGAACATCCCGTTTTGTCCTGCTCCAAGAGCGCGACTTCCGCTACTCCGTTCGATGGACGGAGCCGAGTACGAGACGAATCCGGAATTGATCAAGAAGTTCCGTGATCACCCGCTCATCGGCCCTGGACACCTCCGTGATCCTTTTCCCGGAGAGCCGGACATTCATTCCATGAAATGCGCAAGCCGAAGTCCGCGGAACACTGTGCGGAACTTATGTGAATGGCGGGGCCCGCGGCCGAAGCGGCGGCGGGAGCCGCCGGAGCGGACCGTGACCGGCGGGGCGCACGCCCGGCGCGACGGAGCCCGCGGACGCGCCTCCCCCCGCCCTCTCCCCCGTCCTCTCCCCCGTCCTCTCCGGGGGGCCGGGCGGACCCCCGGTTCCCCCCGGACGGGCAAAGTCGGCGCCTTGGGGAGGGTCGGGTGCGGTCCCGCGGGAACGGATCGGTAACCTAAGGCCGCTGACAGACCCTTAGGGCGGCTTTACACAGAGGTCGCCCTGCTTCGCCCACGTTCAAGGAGTTGCCGCCGCCGTGAGCAGCAGCCTTCGACGCGGCACTCTCGCCGCCGCCGTCATCGCGTTCTCGATCGCCTCGCTCGCCGCGTGTGGCGCAGGCAGCGACGCCCAGACGCTGGAGGTCAAGCCGGACAACGCGGCCACCTCCGTGGGCGTCATCAAGGTCCAGAACGCGCTCGTCATCACCCAGCCCGACGTGAAGGCCACCGGTCCGGCCGTGGTCTCCGCGACGCTGTTCAACAACGGGACCACCCCGCAGACCCTGGACTCGGTCAGCGTCGAGGGCGAGGGCACCGCCCAGATCACGCCCGCGAGCGGCAAGGGCAAGCTGACCGTCCCGCCCGGCGGCTCGGTCGTCCTCGGCGGCAAGGGCAACGCCTCCGCGGCCCTGTCCAGCCCCTCGCAGACCGTCCTGAACGGCAGTGTCCAGAAGGTCACCTTCACCTTCAGCCAGACCGGTGACGTGAGCCTGGGCGCCTACATCGTCCCGGCCGAGAGCTACTTCTCGAAGTGGGGCCCGAGCGACATCCCGTCGGCGCCCGCCTCGCCCTCCGCCCCGGCCGGTTCGCCGTCCGCGTCGGTCACGGGCTCCCCCTCGCCGTCGGGCTCCGCGTCGGGCAAGCCCGGCACGTCCGCCTCGGCGAAGGCCACCGCCTCCACCTCCGCGTCGGCGTCCGCCGGCCAGTGACGCCGGACGCGGGCTGGGACAGCCGCGCACAGCGGTCCGTACATCTACGCCGAAGGGCGGGACCCCCTCTCCGGGGATCCCGCCCTTCGGCGTGTGCGCCGTACCGGTGCGCCGTACGGGCGTGTCGTACGGGCGTGTCGTGCGCGGTGACCGGGCCGGTCTACGGCTCGAACTTGTAGCCGAGACCGCGGACCGTCACCAGGTAGCGGGGCGCGCCCGGGTCCGGCTCGATCTTGGCGCGCAGACGCTTGACGTGGACGTCGAGGGTCTTGGTGTCACCGACGTAGTCGGCGCCCCACACCCGGTCGATGAGCTGCATACGGGTCAGCACGCGGCCCGCGTTGCGCAGCAGCATCTCCAGGAGGTCGAACTCCTTCAGCGGAAGGTCGACCTTGCCGCCGGAGACGGTGACGACGTGACGGTCGACGTCCATCCGGACGGGACCGGCCTCCAGAGCGGCCGGGGCGACCTCCTCCGGCTCCCCGCGACGGCGCAGGACGGCCCGGATGCGGGCGACCAGCTCACGGGAGGAGAAGGGCTTGGTGACGTAGTCGTCGGCTCCTATTTCGAGGCCGACGACCTTGTCGATCTCGCTGTCCTTGGCGGTGACCATGATCACCGGGACGTTGGAGCGGCCGCGCAGCTGGCGGCAGACCTCGGTGCCGGGCAGGCCCGGCAGCATCAGGTCGAGGAGGACGAGGTCGGCGCCGTTGCGCTCGAACTCGTCCAGTCCGTCGGGCCCCGTGGTCGCGATGGCGACCTCGAAGCCCTCCTTGCGGAGCATGTACGACAGGGCGTCCGAGAAGGACTCCTCGTCCTCGACGACGAGCACACGGGTCACGGAAGGACCTCCGGGGCAGGAAGCGGTTCGTACGGGGATGTGACGGTGGTCGTCCCGTCGGGCTGCCCGGTCTCGTTCTCTTCGTCGAGTCCGGGCATGTGGTGATCGGTGACGCGCTCGCGGGCCGCACTCGCCTCCGGCAGCCGCAGGGTGAACGTGGAGCCCTGACCCTCGGAGCTCCACACCGTGACCTCCCCGCCGTGCGAGGCGGCCACGTGCTTGACGATCGCCAGCCCGAGGCCCGTACCGCCGGTGGCACGGGAGCGGGCGGGATCGACTCGGTAGAAGCGCTCGAAGATGCGCTCCTTGTCCTTGTCCGAGATGCCGATGCCCTGGTCGGTCACGGCGATCTCGATGTGCTCCCCGCCGGGCGCGGTCACCCGGCGGGCGGCTATGCCGACGCGGGTGCGGGCGGGCGAGTAGTTCACGGCGTTCTCGACGAGGTTGCCGAGGGCCGCCGCGAGCTGGCCCCGGTTCCCCCACAGGCTCAGGTCGGCCGTTCCGCCGGCCGCCATGGTGATCTGCTTCGCGCCGGCCTGGTGGCGGCAGCGGTCGATCGCCTCGGCGACGAGTTCGTCGACCCGTACGGGCTCGGCGTCTTCCAGGGGGTCGTCGTTCTGCACCCTCGACAGGTCGATGAGCTCCTGTACGAGGTTGGTGAGCCGGGTGGCCTCTATCTGCATGCGGCCGGCGAAGCGCTCGACCGCCTCCGGGTCGTCCGAGGCGTCCATGACGGCCTCGGAGAGCAGGGAGAGCGCTCCTACGGGAGTCTTGAGCTCGTGGCTGACGTTCGCGACGAAGTCCCGCCGTACCGCCTCGATGCGGCGCGCCTCGGTCAGGTCCTCCACGAGCAGCAGGACCAGCCGCGATCCGAGGGGGGCCACTCTCGCCGAGACGGCGAGTGCCTCTCCCCGGCCGGTGCCCCTTCTCGGCAGATCCAGTTCCACCTGGCGTATCTCCCCGTCACGGCGGGTGTCACGCGCCATGTGGAGCATCGGTTCGACGGCCAGTTTGCCGCCGCGCACCAGTCCGAGGGCGTACGCCGCCGAGCTGGCCTTGACCACGGCGTCCGCTTCGTCGAGCACGACCGCCGAGGACCTCAGCACGGACAGCACGGTGTCGACGCCGGGCGGAAGGACCGCGTCCGTGTGCAGGGAGGTGCGGGTGGGGCGTTTCTGGTCGCGCTCGCTCCAGCGGAACGCCAGCATGGCGATGACACCGGTGAGCACTCCGGCGATCGCTGCCGCTGCGGCGACCGCCGCGTTCACGTCCATGCACCCAGGTTAGGCATGGCGTAGCTCCTGGCCACAGCCATCAGCGTGCGAGCTCGAACACTCGTCGCCCAGAGTTCACCCAGGAGCCAGTACTGATTCACTTGAGGTGTCGGAAACGGACGCGTACGGGGCCGAACGTGGGAGCGTGGGGTTCCAGGGCCCCTCCGGCGGTCGACGCCGCCCGGTCCCGGACCCCGGACCCCGAAGCTGACGTACGAGAGGGACGACCACATGCGTGACGCGTATCACGAGGAACTTGACTCGATCGGCGACGGCCTGGTCGAGATGGCCCGGCTCGTCGGGTCGGCGATCGGGCGCGCCACGACGGCCATCCTCGATTCCGACCTGAAGCTGGCCGAGAGCGTGATCGCCGCCGACCAGCGGGTCGACGATCTCCAGCACGAGCTGGAGGCCCGCGCGATAGCCCTGCTGGCCCGGCAGCAGCCGGTGGCGACGGATCTGCGGATCGTCGTGACCTCGCTGCGGATGTCGGCCGACCTGGAGCGTTCGGGCGACCTGGCGCAGCACGTGGCCAAGCTGGCCCGGCTCCGCTTCCCCGAGCGCGCGATCCCGCACGACCTGCACGCCACGATCCTGGAGATGGGCCAGCTCGCCCAGCGTCTGATGGCCAAGGCCGCCGAGGTGATCATCACCAAGGACGTCGACCTGGCGATGCAGCTGGAGCAGGACGACGACGACATGGACCTGCTGCACCGCACGCTGTTCCAGCACCTGCTGGACGACAAGTGGAAGCACGGCATCGAGACCGCCGTCGACGTGACCCTCCTCGGCCGCTACTACGAGCGCTTCGCCGACCACGCCGTCTCGGTCGCCAAGCGGGTCGTCTACCTGGTCACCGGCGAGCACGCCGACGAGCTCCAGTCGGACATCCAGCCGGTCACGGGGGCCGAGACCGCATAACCCTCCGGGGCGGCCACCAGCCCCTCGACCTCCCCCGGCCCACACGGCAGGCCCACCCGCCCGCCCGCACCCGAGCCGGGGAGGCCGACCGGCGTTCCCCGGCGCAGGTCGCGAGGGCCTTCGGCCCTGCCGGGCGGGCGTCGGACCTCGGCCTTCGTCGCCCTGGCCGCGAGGGCGCTCAGGCTCATCAGGCCCAGCCGTTCCCCCACCGGTTCCACCGGGGGGCGGCTGGGCCCGGCTGTTTTCGGGGGCGTGTCGGGGGGCCGGTTCCTGGGGCCGGTGATGGCCCCGGTGGGTGGGCGGCGTGGTTCTGGTGGTGGGCGCCCCGGCCCGCGTATCGCGCTCCGGGCGCATGGGACGCCTCAGTGCGCCGTTGATGCGCCCGCCGGGCTGGGCATGAGATGAGCGACAGGAGCCGTGCGGCGCGGTGTGTGCCGACGCCTCCTTGCCTGAAGGAGGGACCCATGGCCGAATCCCCCAGCACGCCCGATCCGACCCAGGACCGCGACACCCAACAGCCCGCCGAGATCAAAAGTCTCCCTTTGTTCGGCGCCTGCGGCTGCGGCTCAGGCTGCGGCTGCGGATGCCAGTCGGGCAATCCCTGCCAGTGCGGCTGACCCCGTACAGAGACATGGATACAGAAGGGCCCCGTCGCCACGACGGGGCCCTTCGCCCTTCCTCCCCCGCCCGTCCCGCCCGGCGCGATCCATCGGGACGGCCGCGCGGGCGAAGACGTACACGCGAGGACCGTATGCGCCCGGGCCTGACCGAAATCTGCGCGATTGTGGTGCTGTTGTCCGATTGACCGTGGTCCGACCGGCGAACTCTGCTACCTCTGGGACAGGGGAGGCGGGCCCGGCCCGCGGCGGCGCGAGGGGCGCCGCCAGGAGGGGACACACGTGAGCACGACACCACGGGACGCGGTCATCGCCATCGAACAGAAGGCCGTGGACCGCGCCTACGACTGCTACGAGGCCCGGCTCGCGGAGATGACGTCTCCGTCGGCGGCCGCGGCTTCCGCGAGCGGCAAGGACGGCATCGCGGTCCGCGAGAAGGCGCGGAGCGCGGCGGACGAGTACGGGGGTCTCGGGGGCGAGGCCCTGGTCATCAGCCGCGTCGACGTCCAGGAAGAGGGCGAGGCCGAGCCGGAGACGTTCTACGTCGGACGACGCCACGTCTTCGACACCGAGACCCGCGATCAGGTGGTGGTCTCCTGGACGAACCCGCTGGCCGTGAGCTGGCAGAACGCCCTGCCGGAGACACCGGGCGAAGTGCTCCTGCGGCGACGGTTACGGTGCGCCGGACGCCAGGTCGAGGACTTCCTGGACGAGATATCCCCGGAGGCGCAGCCGCACCCGGGTTCTACGGAGCCGTACCCCGGTTCACCGGAGTCGTATGCCGGTTCAACGGAGCCGCACCCAGGTTCGCCGGAGCCGTACGCAGGTTCGGCGGAACTCGATCCGGACGTGCCCGGGACAACCGCGGCGGGCGAGGACCCCGCGGAGAAGCCGGAAGACGCCGCCGCCCCTCCCGTCGGAGGCCGCCACGCCCGGCCCCGTGCGGTCATCCCGTCACAGCGGCACCCGGCCGGCCGCCGGCGCCAGAAGCCCCAGCCGGTGGACGAGTTCCTCCTGAGGGAGCTGCGCCGGTCCCGCAACGGCCGCATGCGCGACATCGTCGAGACGATCAGACGCGACCAGATGGCCCTGGTCACCCGTTCGCCCGCGGACGTCCTCGTCGTCCAGGGCGGCCCCGGCACCGGAAAGTCCGCGGTCGGCCTGCACCGGGTCACCTGGCTCGTCGGCAACGACCACTTCCGCGCGCAGGACGTCCTGGTCGTCGGACCGCACCAGAACTTCCTGGAGTACGTGGGCCGCGTCCTGCCGACCCTCGGCACCCGGAACGTCACCGCCGTACAGCTGTCCCGCCTCTGGGAAGGGGACGTCCGCGGCACGGACTCCCTCGCCGCGCGGCTGGTGAAGTCCGGCGAACGGATGGCCGCCGTGCTGCGCGGCCGGGTGGAGCGCGAGTGCCGGCCCGAGGCCCTCGACACCGTCGTCTCCGCCCCCTCGCACGCCCAGGACGAACCGGCGTTCGTCGTGGTCGTGGGCGGTACGTCCCTGCGTCTGCCGCGCTCCGAGGTGCTCGGCCTCCTCGACGGCACCCGCGAGGGGCCCGAGCCGTACCGGACGCGCAGGGACCGGTTCCGCACCCTGCTGGTGGACCGGCTGCTGGCCGAACTCGTCCTGGTCGCACCGAGCCGCGGCAGGGACGCGAACGTACGCCGCGACCTGGAGCGCAACCGGCAGGTCACCACCCTCGTGGACCGGATCTGGCCCGCGCTGAGCCCCGAGGAGGCGCTGCGCGGCCTGCTCAACTCGCCCACCAGACTGCGTGAATGCGCCGACGGGATCCTGGACGAGAACGAACAGGCCGCGTTGCAGCGGGAGAAGGCCGAGAGCGCCGCCGAAGAACCCTGGACGGCGGACGACTTGGTGTGTCTGGAGGAGCTGCGTTTCCTCATCGCGGGCGAGAGTCCGCACCGGTACCGGCACATCGTGGTCGACGAGGCCCAGGACCTCACCCCGATGCAGGCGAGATCCCTGCGCCGGCGCTGTCCGACCGGCTCGATGACCGTGCTCGGCGATCTGGCCCAGGCCACCGGGCCGCATTCCTACACCAGTTGGAAGCAGCTGGGCGGCATCCTGTCCGGCGGGGGCGACTGGCGCGTGGCCGAGCTGAACACCAGCTACCGCGTCCCCGCGGAGATCATGGAGTTCGTGGCGCCGCTGGCCCGGGCCGTCGCGCCCTCCCTGCCCTACCCGGCCGCCGTGCGCCGGGCCGGCGACGAGGCCGTACGGCTCGTCCCCACGACCCCCTGGGAGCTGCTGGACGACGCGGCGACCCGTACGGTCCTGCTCGCGGGCACCGACGACGGCCGGTCCCCGCGGTCGATCGCGGTCATCGTCCCCGACGACTCCGACTGGCTGGAGGAGGTCCGCCGGCGCGTCGGCCTGATGGACGGGATGACCGAGGAGATCCTGCGGACCGTGTCCGTGCTGCCCGCCGCGCAGGCCAAGGGCATGGAGTTCGACCACGTTCTGGTCCTGGAGCCTTCGGCCGTCGCCGACCGGAGCCCCGCGGGGCTGCGCCGGCTGTACGTCGCCCTGTCCCGCGCCACCCAGACGCTGACGGTCCTGCACACGACACCGCTGCCGGCCGAACTCGGCCCGGCGGCCGACGGCGGGGACGGTGAAGTCGCCTCCGTCTACGCCTACTTGACGCCCGCGCCGGGACCGTCGGCGACGGGAGCGGGAGCCGGTACCCGCGCGGACGGCGGTGCGCCCGGCGAGGGCTCCGCCGCCGAGGACCTGCCGGTCGGCACACCCGTGGAGCTACGGGTAATCGGCCCCGGCCCGGGCTCCCATCTGAAGGTGAAGGTCCTCTCCCCGGCCACGGAGCGGACCGTCCTGCTCGTCCCCCGGCACGGCGAACCCACCCCGGCCACGGGCTCGCGGCTGGACGGCTGGGTGACGCGTAACGAGGGCCAGTTGAGCCTGGTCTCGGCGGGCGAGTTCGGCCGCCGGCCCGTCTCCTCCCGGATGGCCCCGCGTTACGAGGCCGCGCTCGGCGTCCTGCGGGACATCGCGTACGGCGACGGCGCGCCCCCGCCGGAGACCATGGCCCTCCTCTCCGAGCTCAAGGGCATGGCGGCCCGCTGTCTGAGACGCGACCGGGTCGACTGGCTGAGCGTGTGGCGGCTGCTGGGTTCCGCCGGCCGCGACCGGCTGAGCGATCTGGCGGACCTCGCCCAGCGCACCCGCCAGGCGGTCGCGGCGGGCGACGCCGGCCTGCGGGCCGCCCTCGCGGACGACCCGGCGTTCCGCGACTGGAGCGACACCCTCGACCGGGCCCGGGGCGAGCTCCGCCACCGGATCGACACCGGACCGGAGACGGGGGCGGAGACCGAGAGGCCGCCCGGCACCGGAACGACCACGGCCCCACCGGCCGAGCCGCGCACGACACCCGAACAGAAGGACACCGACCCCATGAACACTGTCGCTCTCCTGAAGACCGACCCCGCCCCGTCAGAGGCCCCGTCAGAGGCCCCGTCAGAGGCACGGACGGCGTGGAGCGAGGCACTCACGCGGCGACTCGACGCCGAGGCGCGGACCGACCGGGACTGCAACACGCACGAGGCCGTGCGCTACGAGTTGAAGGCCGCCCTCCTGCGAGCGGGACTGCGGCCGTCGGACTCCCGGGTCTCCGACGCCACCCTGGAGGGACCCGACGGGCTCTCCCGCTACGAGGTCCTGGGCGCCGACCACTCCGGCTACCCGCAGCTGCGGGCGGGAGCGGCCCGCCTCATCGAACTCGACCGGGTGGAAGGACGTTCCGCGGACATCCGGTACCTGGTCCTGTCCGAACCGCCCACGGACGACTGGGCGCCCGAGGCGATCCGGGAGTCCTTCGGCGTCCACGTTGTATGGCGGACGGAGACGGGCTGGCACGGCCCGGCGGCACGGACGGCGCTGCGCCTGACCGATTGACGGACGCCCGCCCGGCCGGCCGCCCGCGAAGGCCCCCTACCGTCGTACCCGCGCCCCCTGCCCGTGGAGAACCCTCGGGCAGGGGGCGCGGTGCCACGCGCGATCAGTGCCAGCGGCAACCGAGGGAGCGGGAGCGGCCCGGCTCACCTCGGACGAGGACGCGGCCGGACCTCGCCCCGGACCACAGGGCGGTCGGGCCTCACCTCAGATGACGGGCGAAGAACCGGGCCCCCGCCTCCAGCTCGAACTGGGGGACACCGGTGTGCCCGCCGAGGTTGGCGTGCAGGGTCTTCTCCTTGGAGCCGAAGGCGTCGAACAGGTCCAGGGTCGCCTGCCGGTCGTTGCCCTCGTCGTCCCACTGCAACAGGACCTGAAGGGGAACGGTGACCTGCCGGGCCTCCTCCACCATGGCGGCGGGCACGAGCGTCCCGGCGAAGAGACAGGCGGCCCGTACGCGCGGCTCGGCCAGCGCCAGCCGGATCCCGATGGAGATGACCCCTCCCTCGTACCCGACCGGGCCGCCGATCCCGGGCAGCGCCAGGAGGGCGTCCAGGGCCTCCTGCCACTCCGGGACCGCCTTGTCGACCAGCGGGCGGACCAGGGCGTCGACGATCTCGTCGCCGACCGGTCCCCCGGCCTGCATCGCCCGGCGCAGGTCGGCGCGGGCCTGCTCGACGGCGTCCCAGCGGGGCCGGTCACCGCTCCCGGGGAGTTCGATGGTGGCCGCGGCGAAGCCGTACTCCCCCACGTAGTGCCGGGCGCGTCCGGAGATCCGGGGGTAGATCCTCTTCAGCCCGAGCGGGGGGTGGCCGATCAGGATCAGCGGAGTCGGGGTGTCGGGGTCGGCGGAGGCGGGCGTCCACAGGATGCCGGGGATGTCGCCGAGGATGAATTCGCGCTCGAGGACGTCGTCGTCGAGGCGTCGTTCGGAAGTGAAATGCATGGTCGTGCCTTTCGGGAATGCGCTGGAACGGCGCTCCCGGACGACCTATCGCCCGACCGTGACCACGGAGGAGAGCACCCACGTCGATACTGCGTTCACGGGTACCACCTCCTCTTTCGCTCGCACGGCCACAAGGAAAGTAGCAGCGCTCCCGCCCCCGGCCAAACCCTTTTCCCCGGGGACCCGCGGACCGTGCGTCCCGACGAGCCCGTGTCCGGCCCGAGCCGGCACCCAACACCGCGTCGCGCCCTCCGCGGCCGGGCCGTTGTCGGTGGCCGGTGCCGGCTTGCGCGTGGAGTGGGCCCTCGGCTCCCGGCCGATTCGGATCGAGAAGGCATCGACGCCTCTCCCTCTAAGCCCATAAGATGCGGCGCTCGATCCAATCATGATCATGTAAGAGGGGGGCGCGGAATGCTACTGACGTGCCGGAAGTGCCGAGAGCGCGAAGTCGCTTTCGATGGGATCAAGGGCCTGTGTCCGGTCTGTCAGCAGGAGAGCGACCTGTCGAAGCCGCCTCAGCGTCGCGGGCGCAACGACAAGGCGGCGTTGCTGGTCCAGTCCAAGGTGAGTCCCGGCCGGGTCCCGCTGTCGGGCCCGCTGCTCACAGTGTTGGGCGCGGCCGCGGTAGCCATCGCCAACGAGGCCGTACGGTTCTCCGCCGAGCGGACGCGGGCTCACCAATGGGCCCTGGCCGCCGCCGACGACGGCTACGACCGGAAGGCGCTGAGCAGCGCGCTCCAGACGATCAGCACCACGGGCGTGCTGCGCTTCGTGGCGGTCATGGCGGTTCTGTTCGCCTACCAGCGGTGGGCGCGCGCCGGCCATGCGAACGCCATGACGCGCACCGACATCGGGCTGGGGTGGATCAGGGCGCTGCCGGGCGGCAACGGAGTCGTCTGGGCCTACGGCGCGTGGTTCCTGTCGGTCTTCGCCGCGCTCCTCATCCCGCTGGTGACCGGATCCAACGGGACGCCGGACGACTACGAGACCGCGGCGAACATCGACGCCGGCTACAGCCTGCTCCGCATGGTCCTGGCCCTCCTGCTGAGCGCGTTCTGCGTGCAGTTGACCCTCGGCCTGAACAAACTGCTGGCCACACCGCAGACGACGGACCTGGCCCCCGACCCCGTCGAACTGGAGACCGCCACCGAGCAGTGACCCACCCCGGCTCAAGAGGCCCCACGCCACGCGAACACCCCCGACCCGCATCGCGACGCAGGTCGGGGGCGGTGCCCCGAAAGCCACTTCCCCTGGCCCCAAGCCCTGCCGGGTGTCAGGTCACGCCGGTTCCAGCAGAACGGCCGGCAGCGTCCCGCTCACGATCGGGCCCTTCGGCAGCGTGAGCCCGAAGAACTCCTCGACGACACCCAGCGCGGCGCGGTGAACCTCCCTTCCCCTCCGCTCGGGATCCGGGAGGCCGGCGGCCGTGAGCCGCTCCTGCAGCCGGGCGGCTGTGGCGGGGTCGCCGTCGACCTTCTCGTAGCCCCATGACCGGTCCAGGTGCAGATTGAAGGCGGCCAGCAGCCGGCCGTCCTGGAAGTAGGCGAACTGGGGCGGCACCGGCTTGCCGTTCTCCTCCTCGTACTCCAGGAGGCAGACGTGCGCGCCGTCGCGCGAGACCGGTGCCAACGGTCCGAACTCGGCCTGCCAGCCGCCGTACGCGACCGCGTACGTCCAGTCCCCCACCGAGCCGAGGCGCAACCCGATGTCGTCGTAGTCGTCCTCCATGAGCTCCAGGAGCGAGGCTCCCGTGTGGTCCCCGACCGGCACGACCACGTGCTCGGTGTCGTACCGCAGGGCCGCGGCAAGGCGCTCGGCAAGTTCCTGCGGGGAGAGCCCGCGGGCGAGGACCACGTGATAGCCGCCGAAAGCGATGGACTGCCGCTCAGCGAGCCAGGTCGTTCCGTCTGTCATACCCGCCATCCTGCCTGCCACCACTGACAACGCCCGCCGTGAGCAATCCAGTTGGGCTGCCGGCGTGACCGAGGACGGAAAGCCTGTGCGGCCCGGCCGGTCAGGACGGGTGGAAGGCGCGGGCCGACCCCGTCTCGTTCGCCCTGCTGCTCGCCCCTCGGCACCGCGCGCCAAGACCGACGTAGAGGCCGCCGAGAAGGCGGACTTCTTCGGCAGGCGCTATCGCTTCCGCAACCGTCGCCGAACTCCCACCGCGGCCAGATCGAACAGCGCGATGAGACAGCCCATGGTGATCACGGTGGCCCAGGATTCACCCACCCACCAGTGACCCGCCACGCATGCGAGGCCAAGCACCAAGGCACTCATGGCGAGGCCAATCCGACCTCGTGCTGTACGTGACATGACATCTGTCTACACCACCCGGCACAGGTCGAGACATCACCAGGCACCTACGAGTGGCGACGCGCTCACGCCATCGGACTTCGACGGACGCGAGTTCGTGTCATCGGAGTTTGATCACCGCAGGTCAGCGACGCAGCGCACCGAGGCGCATTGTGCCGCTGACCTGCTCGATCTGTGGGGACGGGGGTCAGGAAGGCTTGACCGCCGAGACCGGGGTGACGGTCACCTTGTTGTCGCACTCGGCCCACCACCCGTCGTTCAGGGCGACCTGGTGCTTCCCGGAGTGCGGCAGCCCGATGACCATCGTCGGATACACCGCCGGGGTCTTGCCCGACACGCAGTAGCCGTCGCCCTCCCCCTGGACCTGGACGAAGGTCAGCTTCACCCACGCCTTGCCGTGCGGCCGGACCGTCACGGTGGCCGCCCTGCCGGTGGGGGTGACCTTGAGCGGGGCGTTGTGGGCGGGGGAGCTGTTGCCGGCGCCCGCGACCGTCGGATGGCCCTTCAGGACACACGTCTTCCGGGAGACGTTGGTGAACTGCACGACCGCCGCCCCGGTCCCGGTCCCGACGGGCCGGTGGACGGCCTGCCGGGCGCTGACCTGGAGGGCGGAGGCCGAGCAGGCGGGCGGCGGGGTGGAGGCTGTGGTGCTCGCCGCCATGGCGGTGCCGGGCAGGATGCCGGTCACCGCCGCCGCGGCGGCCGCGACCGCCGTCGTCGCCAGAGCCGCCCTGCGAATGCCGTTGCTGTGACGCATGTTGTCGTCCCCCTGAGTCGTCTCGTCCGCGGGTTTCGGTCGTCGGTCGTTGCCCCGCGGTACGCGTGGTCGTGGTACGTGAGTGCAGATAGGGCGAGTGAGCGGCAGGGTTCTGTGCGGCGACTGCTTGTGACAGAACGGTGACGACAGACTGCACCCGTACAGCCGGCCGCTGCTGACACGCCGAAGGCAACACGCCTTGGAAACAAGGCCGATGCGGCCACTCGACGCGCACCCGTCACGCCCTCACCTTGGGAAGCCGAGGTGATCACGGGAGTGGCACGGCCCCGGGCCCCCTCAACTCGAACTACCGGCGGAACGGTTACTGGTGGCCGGTGTGCTCGTGGGTCGGTCGGGTGTAGCCGCCGGTGGTCGGCTCCGGCCGTTGCGGTTGCCGTGCTTCGCTGCTGTTCCGCAATAGCCCAGAGCTATGACCCATCGGTTTCGGATCTCCCTCGTCGCTGCTCTTCGACACCAAGGCGGAGGATTCGCCAGGCGGGAAGCGGATGCCTGGACTCCCTGGTGACGAACTGCATCATGTCGATCAACATGCGCCGAACCTCCGCATTCGGCACTATCAGGTCATCCCACTGTCCAAAATTTGCACAGAGGCGAACGTTGCTGCTGTCGACGCGTTCAATGCGACAGCTCTCCACCCCCATGGAATGCTCGTCCCCAGCCTCGATCTGCAGCCACGCAAGGAGTAGCGCGGCGGGCATGAACTCGGGCCCGCTCAACGAGACGATCTCCTCCGCCGCCCATCGGACAGCCTCTTGCGTGCCCTCGGGTGCCCGTATCACAGTCATGCCGTAGGCGGGGGCGACGCGATGCATGAGCCCCGCCTCATCCTTGTCCGAGGCCGGGATCTCTTCGAGGCCAAAGACCCAGCGGTTGTCCGGCCACTCATCCTCGTCGTGGACGCCTTGCATGGACGGAGCATGCCACGGGCCTGTTAAGCGGCGGATACCTCAACGGCCGACGCCGGTTCGCCTCGCACGGCCCACAGCCGAGTCCCCAGCACAGCAACAAGCCCCCTACCAACGGAGAACCCGCAGGCAGGGGGCTTGCTGGTGTTGGGTTACTTCTTCTTGCCCTGGGTCTGGCGGGCCCGTCTTCCAGCCCTGGTCGGGAGGGTGTACGCCTCAACTGACCTGCGACATCACTGTCGTGACTGGTCGTTGTTGGTCGTCGCTTGTCACCCTCGGAGGGCCCAGAGAGGGCCCAGCGGTCCCGCTGTGGGCCATTCCGAAGAAGAGCAGCCATCCGGCCCGCGCAGCCTCGTGGGGTCACCACTGGCAGAACGCCACGGTGGCGTCGTCCCCCGACTTGTAGCGGGGCCATCGTCGCCCCGTCGGGTCAGTCGCTTCCACCTCACGCACGTTGTCAATCAGCTCTCGGGGGCCTCCACGCCGCAGTGCTGCAAAGGCGTCGGCCCAAGTCGCCATCTGATACTCGGTGACGAGTCTTGACACGCCATCGGACATCACAGCAACGGCGCCCCCACCTTCGAGCGCCGTTGTGCCAGTCACAGCGTGCTCCGCCGCGTCCGAGCTGGCTGCCGCAACCCAGTACCCGTCCGGCGTGTTGCGCACTTGGCGCTGCGCGGTCACCAACGCTTGCAGGGCTACCTTGTGCTCGGGCGTATGAGTCTCGTAACGCTCCGTCTCGGCTCGAAGCTCCGGGAGGATCTCGTCTACTCGGAGATCAGTGATCACTGAATACCCTGCGCCATCCTCGAAGACGATAGGCGAGTCGGCAAGAACGAGGTGATCGAAGGAGTCCACCCGTTGGCGTAGGACCGCGACGGTCGCTGATGGTGTGCCCGGATTCTTGAGGTCGCACTGAGGGTGCATCCGTGCGACGCAGTCGATCGCGTCAGCCAATCCGTCCGAGAGCGCGCGCTCTGAGTCTGCGAGAGCCGCGATCAAGTGCCCACCAAGCTGGGCCACGTACCACGGAACGCCGTGCTGACATCCGGTGGAAAGCCCGGCCGTGCTGAGCCCGTCTAGCACGACGGCAAGCGTCGGTGATGCGGCTACCCAGTCCTCGTTCGGGTTCGCCCCTCCAGGGCGAGTGTCCAGACTGACGCGCATGTTCATCCCTCGTGTCGGTACAACGGCGAGACTCGGCGGCTTTCCACCACAGCCAGCGTGTTGGGGTCGTATCGGCATGAGATGAGCGTCGAGAACCGCTTGGTTCGAACCTCCCGGTACAGCTCAGCGAGGTTGTTCTCCAGGTAGTGCACGACACCGTTCGCGCCGATTGCGTGCACTCCCGCGATGTACAAGAACGTGCCCCGTCCATCCAGTCGGGGAAGCCGTCCCAGATAGCCGAAGTCGCCCGGCGTACCGTCTTCGTCCAAAGGCGACCGGTACTCCTTACCCGCTTTCCGGTCCAGCAGGTGCCAAGCGTGGTCCTTCTCAAACCGCAGGTTGTCGTCCCCTTCAAGCACCTGGGAGATGATCGGTGACAGTCGCGGTCCACAGACCACGATGTGATTGTCACGGTTGAGGTTGACGATTCCCGTCGTAGGGATCACCTCGTACTCAGCTTCAAGCTTCAAGCCACCCAGCAGCTTGCGCAGGTGTTCGAAGTTGTCGAGGTCTTCCCTGGTCACAACTTCACTGGGGTTCTGGTCGGGTCCTTTGCCCGCCTCGTGCTTGCCACCCAGCGAGACCGTCACCTGGCCAGTGCCGAAGAACGCTCGCTCCGGGGGCGGGCCGGCGGACGCTAGCTGACCGACACGCCCGCGACTGACCCCCAGCTTGGTGGCAATTTCAGCCTGCGTCATGCCCGATGCCTGAGCTTCCTCAATGGCTTCGCGCCGAACCCGAGACAGCTCCAAGACCCAGCCTTGATAGGTCGCCATCAGGTCGATTGCCGCCTTGGCCCTATCAACCGGTTCTGCGATTCCCGTAACGCGCTGCATGTCGTCGTGCACGGCTCTCCAATGCTCGCCTAGGGGGGCTAACGAACCGTACCGCAAGAGGGGGTTGCGCGCAGCCTCGACTTTGCCTACGGTACCTAACAAGCGAAACGGCAACCCCCCCTAAGCAAGACTCGGGGGAGCCTGTGGAGCTTGCTTGACCTGCAAGAACGTTCATCAAAGGGCCCCGCGAGGGGTCATGAGGCCTCGCTTCGGCGAGGGCGAGGGACCCGGACCCCTTGGCAGTCCGGAGGGCTTAGACCGAAAGGTCACGTCTCCATACGCCTTCGCCGGGACTCCGCTCTACCTGACACGGGAGCGGCCCCGAAGGAGACATCTGCACAACCACACCTCCGCAGCTCGTCCGCTGCGGCCGGTTGCCTCCGCTGCTCGTCTCGTACGAGCAGCGTCGAGGGGAGCCGGATCTACCGACTTCAACGGCGCGCGGCCCCGGAGGTGCAACTCCGGGGCCGCTGTTCGGGCCGTTCCTGTCTGAGAGGAACACGACCCAATGAACGACATCGTCACTGTTCAGGACGTTGTTACCGCGTTCGCCGACTTCATGGAGCCGACGGGCGCGGAGCTGGACGCGATCGAGCTGGAGATGCCCGCGATCCTGGCGGATGTCGACCTGATCGACGCGCAGATCGTCACCCTTGACCGCACGCCAACCGAGCTGGACATCCGGCGCCTCCGCCGGGCCTACCGCCGGTTGCTGGCCGCCGAACGCGACCAGGCCAACCGCGCCGGCGCGAGCACGACGGGCGGTGTCGCATGAGGGCCACGCTGACCAAACCGCAGATCGTCGTACTGACCGCCGCGTTCGTGCCCATGCTGGCCACGGGCGTCGTCGGCGGGATCGGCACCTACAGCAACATCGGCCACGCCTACGGCAAGGGCACCGCGCTCGGTGCGCTCGGTGCCGGTGAGGGCGCGACCGCCGTTCTCGCCCTGGTCTTGCTGGGACTGACCATGCTGGGCCAGTCCTCGCCGCGCATCGTGCGGGCCGGCCTGTGGGCCCTGCCGGCGGCAGCCGCGTCCATGGGCGCCATGGCCGCACCCGACCCCGGCCGGACAGTCATCTACGCCCTGACTCCGATGGGCATGTCGGTGTCGGCGGAGGGCATGGCGTTTCTCGCCCGCCGGATCGTCGTCCACACCGACGGACGCGACGCGGAGAACGAACGCCGCACCGCCGATCTGGTGCAGTCGCTCGCCTACCATCGCGCCCGCGCCGCCCAGCATCCGAGCAGCCGCGTGAAGTGGTGGTCGGAGCGCAAGTCGTGGCGGCTGGCCCGCAGGGTCGGGGTCGGGGATGTGGCGCTCGGATCGAGGCTGCTGGACGTTCAGCGCACCCGGATCACCGACGGTGCGGATGCCGCGCTCGCCTCGATGTTCGGCACCCTCACCCCGATTCCCGCACCGAGCATGAATGCGGAGGAATCCACCGAGACCATGAGGAATCAGTCTATGGCTGACCTCGCGGTATCGACCCCGGCGCCCGGCGCAGTTTTCCTGACGCGGATGCCCGATCCGGTGACGGTCGACTTCCTGAAGTCGACCCCGCTCGCCAAGCCGCTCCCGACCCCGGCGCCCGCGCCGGTCGCTGCGATCGAGCGGCGCCCGGTGGCCGCTGAATCGACCCGACCGCGCGGTGCCACGGGCCGCGTCCCGGATGCGGCCCGATCGCCCAAGCCTCGCCGGACACCTGCTCAACTGCTCGATGAGACACGGACCGCGACGGCCGATTGGTCGGACGGGCAGATCACGGCGGAGGGCATCCGCAAGGCGCTCCGCACCTCGCCGGCCAACGCCCGGATGCTGCGGGACACCCTGATCGCTGAGCGCGCCGCCAACACCGTCTGATGGGCGGCTCGCTCGGCAAGTGCTTCGACCCGAACGGCGCCCGCTACGGCCTGCCCACCTACCCGTGGCGGCTCGCGCCGGACGGGTTCGCCACCCGTCGGCAGTTACGGGCCCGGGGCCTGCGACCGGGCGGACAGCCGATCGCGGCGCAGGTGCTGCGCCCGCGCTACCGGCGCGGCCCGTTGGTCGCCTACCTCTACCGCGTCGACCGCGCCAAGCCCGTCCGACCCATGACCCCGGGACGGCGGGCCGCGCTCGCCAAGGCGATGCTCGCGCGCCGCACCTGCCCGCAGTGCCGCACCGACGCCGGATACGTCATCCCCGCCTCACTCGGGACCTGCGTTGCCTGCGCCTACCCCGAAGACCAGCGCGCCGCCTGACCCTCCACCGTTCCTTGGAGTTCTGCTGTGACCAGCACCAACGCTGCTCCGAGCAGCATCGAATACGCCTGGCACGCGCACGTGAACGTGCCGGGCCAGGGCCCCGGTTTCGCCCACGGGACCGTCACCGTCCCCGCCGCTTTCTGCTGGGAGCGGGTCACCCGCGAGGTCGCCACGTGGCTGCGCTCGCAGGGTTCGACGGTCCAGCTCGCCGACATCCATCTCATCCTCGCCCCGCGCGCCGGAAAGGCGGTCTGACCATGGGTAAGCCCGACACGCGTCGCCTTGACCGGGCGATCCAGGAGACGAGCCGCAAGCTGGAGGCGGTCCGCAGGCGTGAGATGTGGCCGCTGGACGGCCGCGAACGCCGCGCCGTGCTCGGTGCGCTGGCCACCGGCTCGTACCGCGTCGCCCGGGGCAACAGCCCGTCCCGGGCGGAACGGAAGATCGAAACCGCCTGGCAGTCGGCTGAGACCCGGCTGACCGCAGAGATCTCCGCGTTGCAGAGCGAGCGACAGCGGGCCGTGACCGAGGCCGCCGCCGCCCACGCCGCCAAGAAGTCCTCGGGCTGGTGGTGAGCATGCCCGGCAGGCAGACGCCTCCCGGCCAGTGCCCGCAGTGCTGGCAGCACGCCCACGACCGCAACGCACACCGCCACCTCGGCCCCCGCGAGGACTGCCCGCAGTGCGTCGACCACATGCGCAACGGCCACCCCCACATCGTGCCCAAGCCCCGCTGACCACGGCGCCACCGCCCGGGGCGGCCGGCCCGGCAACGGCCGCCCCGGGTCCCCTCAACTTCCCGCCCCGTCTTGGGGCAGTCAGGAGCACGCCCGTCATGTCCGAAGCAGCAGAGGAAACCCCCGTCGCGGGGACCGTTCACCGCCTCGACGACCACCGCACCGGCCAGTCGACGTGGGTCGTCGACGTGGACAAGCCCATCCTCGTAGCCGTCCCCATCGAGCCGGACCCGCCCATACAGGGCGAGGCCGTCGACCGGATCGACAACCCGCTGGCCGACTGGCTGGCCACCCCGGACGCGCCGGTGCTGCCCGCGTGGGCACGGTCCCGCGCCTCCGTGATCGCCAACGTGCACGCCTTCGGCCGGCTCACCTGGTGGCACACCCGCTACCACGGCTTTCGCACCCCGAAGTACCTGATCAAAACCCTGCTGCTGGCCACCCGCGGTTTCTACCGGGCCGCCGCCGGTCTGTGGCCGACGCTGTCCGCGCAGGACCACACGGCGACCGTCAAGGCCCTGCGCGCTCAGGTGAAGGTCAAGCCCGAGGACGTCGACCTGGCCGCGCGGTTGCAGGTGGCGCACTACGCCCGTACGCAGACACGACGCTGGCGTTTCGGTGCCGCCGCCGCTGCCGTCACCGCCGCCACCATCGGTATCGCCCTGGCGCCCCCGATCCTCCAAGTGGGCGTTGCGGCGGCTGTGGTGACCCCGCTCGCCTACCTCGGGCGTGGGAAGGAGACGCGTCTGCTGGACCAGGCGGCGCCGCCGCTGCGGGTGGACATGTCCGCGCAGCAGCTCAACGAGGCGTTGCGGGCCGCCGGCCTCCTCAAAAGCGGTGGCGGCAAGGACGAGAAGGATCTGCCGAAGGTTTCTTGCACGATGGGCCCGGTCCGGGACGGCCGTGGCTGGGCAGTGATCTTCGACATGCCCCGGGGCGGCGGCAAGACCGCCTCCGACGTGCTCGCCAAGCGCGAGGTGATCGCACAGGAACTCGGGGTCGACGAGATCCAGGTCATCATGTCCCGGGTCCGTGCGGCCAAGGGCGGCAACGCCGGCCGCGTCACGATGTGGGTTGCCGACGATGACCCCTACTTGGGCACCCCGAACCCGTCGCCGCTGGTGAAGGCGGAGACGTTCTCCATCTGGGAGCCGGTGCCGTTCGGACAGGACGCGCGCGGCAACCGGGTCACCGTGCCGGTGCTGTGGCAGTCGATGTTCTTCGGTGGCCTGCCCCGTCGGGGCAAGACGTTCTCCCAACGCCTGCTCACCGCCGCCGGTCTGCTCGACGCCTACGTGCGGCACTACATCGCCGACGGCAAGGGCGGTGCCGACTGGATGCCCGCCAAGGCAGTCGCCCACCGACTGATCATGGGCGCCGAGGACGACGCGATCGAAGCCCTCAAGGCCATGCTCAAGGAACTGCTGGCGGAGATGGAGCGCCGGTTCGCGCTGCTGCGGGACCTGCCCGCCTCGGTGTGCCCGGAAGGCAAGCTGACCCCGGAGATCATGGTCAAGTACAACCTGCCGGTCATCTTCGTGACCATCGACGAGTTGCAGGAGTACTTCACCGCGATGGCCCGCGAGGACCGTGACCAGGTCATCGACGACCTGTGCCGCGTCGCCCGCCGTGGTCCGGCTGCCGGGTTCATCTCCAACTTCGCCTCCCAGCGCCCCGACGCCGAGTCGGTGCCGCCGAAGCTGCGGGAGATCATCACCATCCGCTACTCGACGCAGGTCGTCGACCGCACGTCGTCCGACATGGTGCTGGGCAAGGGCAAGGCCGCTCAGGGCGCGGATGCCTCCGTGCTCTCCGAGGACCACAAGGGTGTGGGTGTCCTGGTCACCGGCCCTGCCTCGTTCGTGACCGTGCGCGCCGACTACCTCGACGGTCCCGGCTTCGCCGCACTGTGCCGCAAGGGCCGCATCCTGCGCGAAGCAGCAGGACAGCTCACCGGGGACGCGGCCGGCGACGTCACCGCCGCCGCCGACGCGGCAGGAGTGAGCGTGCCCGCCATCGTCTCCGACGTCCTGGAGGTCATGCGGCACTCGCCCCGCATGTTCACCACCGACCTGCTCGCCGCTCTCGTCAACCTCGACGAGGACGTCTACGGCGACTTCAACGCCGAACGCCTGGCCTCCGAACTGGAGTCGGCAGGAGTCAAGCGCACCAGCAAGCAGGTCAAGATCAACGGCGCCAACGGAGCCGGATACCAGCGCCGCGACATCGAGGCCGCCGTGCCCGCCGAGATCCTCCTCAGCACCGGCAGGTAAAGCCCTCCCCCTCTACCCGACCCCGCCCCGGGCCGCCCCGCGCATCACGGATCGCGGCCCTCGGCGACAGCCGCCGAGTAGAGGGGGCTCTTTACCCCGGTAGCGGGGGAGGTAGAGGCCCCTGACCTGCACGGTAAGGGCGGTAAAGGGGGCCGTGAGACCCCCGACCCAACCCCCTCCACAGCCCCTTTTCGGGGTGTCCCCTGCCTGTTCGCCGACCACCGGAACGGAACCCTCATGTCCTCCGACACCACCCCCGCCACGGTCCACCCCGCCACCCAGATGAGCGAGGCCCAGGCCGCCGCCGAAGCCCGCCGGATCATCGCCGACGCCTACCGGCCCACCGCCTACCGCGACGACACCCCGGTACCCGCCCACGGCGACACCCCGCCCGTCGCTCAGCCGGGACGGCCCCCGATGAGCCAGGGCGCCACCGATGCCAGCGTGCTCATGCTCTCCGGCGCAGCAGCCGTCTCCGCCACCGGGCTGACCGCCGCCGTGCTCATGTACGTGTCCCAGTTCGCCGACCCGGTCGTTTGCGGCCTCGTGTTCGGTGCCCCCACCGCCCTCGTGCTCGCACTGGCCCGGCTCGCCAAGCGCGCCAAGCCCGCGCCCGACGTCCACCACCACTACACCGGCCCCGTCCACCAGGACCGGCGCACCGTCCACAGCCGCACCACCGGCCTGTGGGCCAAGACCGACAACCAGCAGTAACGCCAAGGGCGACCCCGCGTCTCGCCAAAGAAGTGGGTCGCCCTTGCTCGCCAGCATCCAACGACGGAACTGGAGACAACCCAGCATGACGCAACTGACCGACATCCGGCGAGCCCTCGCCTTACGGCCGCGCGCTCTGGACCTGTACTCGTGCGCCGGCGGCGCCGGGAAGGGTCTCGAAGGGGCAGGGTTCGAGGTGGACGGCTGTGACACGGCCGATCGCCCCAACTACCCCTTCCCGTACCACCGGGGCGACGCTCTGAAGTACCTCGCCCATCTGATCGACACGGGTGAGATCCGCCGGTACGCGTTCGTGCACGCGTCCCCGCCGTGCCAGGCAAAGTGCACGCTGAGCGTGGGCACCAATCGGTCCCAGGGTTGGGGCGGTACGCACGTCGACCTGGTCGCGCCGACCCGGGCCCTGCTCGAACGGACCGGGTTGCCGTACGTGATCGAGCAGCCCAACGGCCGGGCGGAGATCCGCAAGGACTTGACCCTGTGTGGGGAGATGTTCGGGCTAGGTGTGATCCGGCACCGCAACTTCGAGTTGGGCGGCTGGAGCATCGAGCAGCCGGCGCACGTTCCGCACCGGGGCCGTGTTCGTGGCTACCGGCACGGTCGGTTCTACGACGGTCCGTACGTCGCCGCGTACGGCAACGGCGGAGGCAAGCCCACCGTCCCCGAGCTGCAAGCGGCCATGGGCATCACGTGGACGGACGTGCGGGAGGAGCTGACCGAGGCCATCCCGCCCGCCTACACCGAGTTCATCGGCCGCGCGTTCCTCGCTCAGGCCGCGTTGGGGGTGGCGGCATGAGCGAGCACCTGCGCACCGCTCTCCGCCTCGCGACTCAGGGCGTCCCCGTGCTGCCGTTGAGGGTGGGGAAGGTGCCGTTCGGGAACTGCCCGGCCTGCGCCAAGAACGTCTGCGGCGGCCGGCCCAACATGAGGACCCCGGGCCCCTGCGCCTGCTTCGCGCCGTGCCACGGCTGGGCCGCCGCCGCCACGGACCCCGGCGTCATCGGCTCCCCGGCGTGGGCGCCGGCGTGGCGGAGCGCTGCGACGCTCGCCTACCACCCCGGCGGCGCCGGGGTGACCGTGGTCGACCTGGACGACGAGGCTGCCATCCAGTGGGCCCGCGAGAGCCTGCCCGCCACCCGGACCGTGCCGACGACCCGGGGCGAGCACTGGATCTACCGGGGCGCCATGCCGTCCGTCAACGCGGTCCGGCCCGGCGTCGACATCAAGTCCCTTATGGCGTACGCCCGTTGGCTTGGACCCGGCACGGGCGCCACGGTCGTTCTCCCCGGCGCTGTGCGCGCCCTGGCAGTAAAGGAGCCGTCCACCGTCCACAGGCCGCCACAGGGGCCCTCAGTGCCTCTGGGTGGCCAACGGGAGACGTGCCCGCACCGCACTCCCACCTATCTCGACCGTGGGATCGCCATGGCGGAGCAGCGCATCACCGGGGCCCGGGAGGCGGTGCACGCCACCGTCTACCGGACCTTCCTCGCGGTGCTGTCGACGCACGGGCGGTGCGGCTGTCTCACCGAGGTGCACACCGCGCGGCTGTTCACGGCGGCGCAGGCCAAGGGCGAATCGGCCCGGCACTGCACGGACGCGTGGACCAACGCCCTGACCACGTTGGGACTGAGCCATGTCTGAGGACGAGAAGAACCCCGCCCGTCAGATCATCGCGGACTACGCACAGAGCCACTTCCGGTACTTCCGCACCACCGACGGGACCGTCTACGCGCAGCGCAACGGCCACCCCGTGGCCCGGCCGATGCGCTCCCAGGGCACCACGGGCAGCCACCGCCAAGAACTCATCGTCGGCATGTACCGGGACGGGGTCGGCGTGTTCAACGGGACCGCACTCAAGGAGGCGTTGGACTTGATCGAAGCACTCGCGTTGTACGAGGACACGCACGCCGTGCACATCCGCGTCGCCCCCGGGTTCGACGGGGCTACGTGGCTGGACCTGGGACGGGACGACGGACAGTCCGTCCGCATCCACCCCACCGGGTGGGACATCCTCACCCCCGACCCGCGCGAGGTCTGCTGGCGCCGGACCCAGCTCACCGGGGAACTGCCCCTGCCGGCCAAGGACACCGACGGCAAGGGCATCGACCTGCTGATGCGGCTGTGCAACTTCGCCAACGCCGAGACCGAGTGCCTGGCCATCGCGTGGCTCATCGGCTGCCTCGGTCCGTCCGTTCCCGTGCCTGCGCCGTTCCTCACCGGGCCGCAGGGCGCGGGGAAGTCCACCGGGGGCCGGATGCTCACCCGGATCATCGAGGGCATGAGCGGGGACCTGCGCCGGGCACCGAAGGACGAGGAGAATCTGATCGCGGCAGTTGCAGCGGGATGGATCACCGCTCTCGACAACCTGTCCCACATGACGCCGGACCTGTCCGACGCGATGTGCTGCATCGTCACCGGGGCCGAGAGCGTCAAGCGGGCCCTGTTCACCGACGGGGACGTGTTCCGCGTCGGCTACCGCCGGCCCCTGCTCCTGACCGGAATCGACGTCGGAGTCATCCGCCCCGACCTCGCCGAACGACTCCTGCCCCTGCGCTTGGAGCGCCCCAAGGTGCGGCGCACCGAAGCCGAACTGTGGGCCGACTACGCGGAAGCGCTGCCCGTCGTCCTCGGCTCGCTCCTGGACCTCACCGTCAAGGTCCGCGCCATGGAGGCGGAGACCCCCACCGACCTGCGGATGGCGGACTTCGCCCACCTCTGCGCACAGCTCGACGCGGCAACCGGGCTCGGGGCGCTGACCGCGTACCGGGCGAGTCTGGACGACCTGAACGACGACGTGATCGAGGGTGACCTCCTCGCACAGACCGTCCTCCTGCACGCCGAGACCATCGAACCCGGAGCGGCACAGCAGATGACGTCCACGCAATGGCTCTCCTGCCTCAGCACCCTCTACAGCGGCGAGGATTGCCGTCCCCTGCCCAAGGGGTGGCCGACCACCGGCAAAGTCCTCTCGGATCGGCTCAAGCGCCTACAGCCCACCCTGGCGGCCCGGGGCGTGCTCATCGACTCGGGCCGCACCAACGCGGGTCGCTACCTCGAAATGACCCGCACCGTCGCACTGACCTCGCCTCCACACGAGCAGACGTCAGCGTTCTGACCCGCGCCCGGGACGCTCACGCAAACAGCAAGAGGAGCACCAGTCGCGGTGGCGGGTGCTCCTCTTGCTGTTCGGCGGAACGCCGCCCAAGGTCGCGCCGCGAAGCGGCTCCGCATTCGCTCTGTAAGGCGCACCCACCTACTACAGACAGCCCCTCTTTGTCCTAAGTAGGAAAACGCTGCGTCACCTGCGTCACCCGGCCCGAAAAACGGCCGATGACCTGCGGCAACAGCGGTGACGCAGACGGCCGGCTCTGCGTCATCCTGCGTCACCTGCGTCACCGCGTGACGCAGCCCATGACGCACCGGTGACGCAGACCCAATCCGCAGCGTCACACAAAACCGCAGGTCACAGCCTCAAGTGACGCTGGTGACGCAGTGACGCAGAAATCCGAGCCTCGGACAAACGAGGAGTCCAAGAAGTCCGAAGCCATCGTCTCTCAGCCTCCGAGGACCCACATGAGCCGAACCAGTTCCGCTCAGTCCGACCCCCGCGCCACCCTGCGCGCCGGCCTCCCAGATCGATACCTCACCCCCGACGACATCGCCGAGATCTTCGGAGTACCCCGCGAAACCGTCTACCAGTGGCGCAGGAAGCGCACCGGACCGCCCGGCTTCCGCATCGGCAAACACGTCCGCTACGACCCGGGCGAAGTCGACGCCTACGTCGCAAAGCTCAAGAACGCCGACCGCGTGGCGGTCTGACATACCTCAACCCCAAGCGGGGCCGGCCGCACGGTCGGCCCCGCTTCATGCCGCGAGAGGACACCGCCGCACATGGCAGGCAGCATTCAAGACCGCTGGTACAAGAGCGACACCAACGCCGACGGCAAGACCATCCGAGTCAAGACCGAGCGCTACGGGACCGGTATGCGCTATCGAGCCCGCTATTTCGCGCCCGACGGCAAGCGCAAGGGCAAATCGTTCCCCGACGGGCAGAAGCGCCTAGCCGAACAGTGGCTGAGCAAAGTCACGGCGGACGTGGCCCGTGGCGACTACATCGACCCGAACGCCTCCCGGACGTCGTTTCAGGAGTTTGCCGAGGGCTGGCTCGCGAGCCAGAGCGGGGACCCCAACACCCGCGCGTCGATGCAGTCTCAACTCAAGCTGCACGCCTTCCCTCGCATCGGCTCGCGGCCCCTGGGATCGTTCCAGCCCAGCCACATCCGCGAGTTCGTGACTCAGCTCGAAGCGTCCGGCATGTCCGGCGCGTATGCCCGCGTGATCTTCTCCAACGTGCGCGCCATCCTCTCCGCTGCTGTAGAGGACGGCTATCTCCGCCGGAACCCGTGCAACTCACGAACGGTGACGCTCCCCGAAATGGGCATGCGCCGCGTCGTTCCCTGGCAGCCGGACCGGGTCTTCGCGATGCGGGGCGCGATGGTCGAACGCTTCCGCCCGATGGTCGATGTGGGCGCCGGCTGCGGCTTAAGGCAAGGCGAGATCCTCGGGCTGTGCGTTGACGAGGTGGATTTCGACAGCGGCACCCTGCACGTAGTGCAGCAACTCAAGCTGAGCCTTAGCAAGGCCGTGTTCGCGCCCCCCAAGGGCGGCAAGCTCCGTGACGTACCCCTGCCGGGCCCCGTGGCAGAAGCCCTCAAAGCCCATATCGAGCGCTTCCCGCCCGTCGAGATCACGTTGCCCTGGATGCGAGCGAACGGTCAGCCCGTGACCAAGCGGCTGATCTTCAGCGGGCCCAACGGTGGCCACGTCTGGCGAACGTCCCTGAATGAGGACCACTGGAAGCCTGCCCTCGCAAAGGTCGGCGTCATTCCGAAAGCCAAGAGCCGCGAGCACGCCGCCGCTCGCGAGCACGGCATGCACGCCCTGCGGCACTTCTACGCGTCCGTGCTGTTGGACGCGGGAGAGAGCATCAAGGCCGTGAGCGAGTACCTAGGCCACTCCGACCCGGGACTCACGCTGAAGGTGTACGCGCACCTCATGCCGAGCAGCCGGGACCGGGCCCGGAAGGCTCTCGGTCAGGCACTCCGACCGCTGCGAGAGCCGGAGCACTGAGGGCCCACCCAGGGCCCAGGCCATGAAAATGCCCCTGAGTCGCGTCATTTGCGCAGCCCAGGGGCATGATCGCTATTCCTACTTCTTCTTGCCCTGGTTCTTGACCGCCTCGATCGCCGCCGCCGCCGCGTCAGGGTCGAGGTAGGTGCCGCCCGGGTTCAGGGGCTTGAAGTCGGCGTCCAGCTCGTAGGAGAGGGGGATGCCGGTGGGGATGTTCAGGCCCGCGATGTCGGCGTCGGAGATGCCGTCGAGGTGCTTGACCAGCGCGCGCAGCGAGTTGCCGTGGGCCGCGACCAGGACCGTACGGCCGGTCAGCAGGTCCGGGACGATGCCGTCGAACCAGTACGGGAGCATGCGGACGACGACGTCCTTGAGGCACTCCGTCTGCGGGCGCAGCTCGGGCGGCAGGGCCGCGTAGCGCGCGTCGTCGAACTGGGAGTACTCGGCGTCGCGGTCGAGCGCCGGCGGCGGGGTGTCGTACGACCGGCGCCAGAGCATGAACTGCTCCTCGCCGAACTCGGCGAGCGTCTGGGCCTTGTCCTTGCCCTGGAGGGCGCCGTAGTGACGCTCGTTCAGGCGCCAGCTGCGGTGGACCGGGATCCAGTGGCGGTCGGCGGCCTCCAGCGCGAGCTGCGCCGTGCGGATCGCGCGCTTCTGGAGCGAGGTGTGGACGACGTCGGGCAGCAGACCGGCGTCCTTGAGGAGCTCACCGCCGCGGACTGCCTCCTTCTCGCCCTTCTCGTTGAGGTTGACGTCCACCCATCCGGTGAACAGGTTCTTCGCGTTCCATTCGCTCTCGCCGTGGCGGAGGAGGATCAGCTTGTACGGTGCGTCGGCCATGGCTCCGAGCGTAATCGAACCCCGGGACCGCTCGCTCCTCCGGCCATCAGTCGGACACGAGAGCCCCCGTCCGGCCGTCCCCCGCCCGCCTCGGAGACCTTCAGTTGACGGCATCTGTTAATTGAGTGGCTCTCACACAGGGGCGGCTCGTAAGTTGTGCTCACCGCCCGAGCCGCTTACATCCGTGGGGGATCCATGCCAGCCGCCGTCATGAGACGTGCCGTCCGAGAGACCGTCTCAGGGCTCCCCCGCGAGTTCTGGTGGCTGTGGACCAGCACCCTCATCAACCGGCTCGGGGCCTTCGTCGCCACCTTCATGGCGCTGTACCTGACCCTCGACCGCGGCTACTCCGCCTCGTACGCGGGTCTGGTCGCCTCACTCCACGGCCTCGGCGGTGTGATCTCCTCGCTCGCCGCCGGTGTGATGACCGACCGGTTCGGCCGCCGGCCCACGCTGCTCGTGGCGCAGGTGTCGACGGCCGCCTCGGTCGCGCTGCTCGGCTTCATGCACGACCCGGTGGCCATCGCCGCGGTCGCCTTCCTGGTCGGCATGGCCAGCAACGCCTCCCGGCCCGCCGTGCAGGCGATGATGGCCGACATCGTCCGGCCCGAGGACCGCGTCCGCGCCTTCTCGCTCAACTACTGGGCCATCAACCTCGGTTTCGCCGTCTCCTCGATGGGCGCCGGTTTCATCGCCCAGTTCAGTTACCTCGCGGGCTTCCTCATCGAGGCCGGCATGACCCTGGCCTGCGCGCTCGTCGTCTTCGCGAAGCTGCCGGAGTCGAAGCCGGTGCAGGCCGCCAAGGAGGCGGAGGCCCCTGTCGGGCTCGGGACCGTGCTGCGCGACGGACGGTTCATGAGCGTGGTCGGGCTGTCGTTCCTGGTCGCGCTCGTCTTCCAGCAGGGCTCCGTCGGACTGCCGGTCGCCATGGGCAGGGCCGGTTTCACCCCGGCCGACTACGGCACGGCGATCGCCGTCAACGGCGTCATGATCGTCGCGCTCCAGATCCCGGTCGGCCGTTTCATCGAGCACCGGGACCCCAAGTCGCTGCTCGTGGTCTCGTCGCTGCTCGCGGGGTACGGGTTCGGGCTCACCGCCTTCGCCGGGTCGGTCGGCGTCTTCACGCTCACGGTCTGCGTGTGGACCCTCGCCGAGATCGTCAACGCCCCGACGCAGACCGGCCTCGTCGTGCGCCTCTCCCCGGTCCACGGCCGGGGCCGCTACCAGGGCATGTACACCCTCTCCTGGGCCCTCGCCTCGCTCGTCGCCCCGGTGATGTCCGGTGTCGTGATCGACCGCTTCGGCGCGGCCTGGCTCTGGGGGCTGTGCGCGGTCGTCGGCACGGCGGCGGGTCTCGGGTACGGGCTGCTGATGCGCCGGCTCCCGGTGGAGGAGCCGGTGCGGGAGGCGGTACGAGGGTCCGTACCGGAGATGTCGCAGGGGGCGGGTGCCGTCGGCGGCGCTGTTCCCTCCGGCGTCGGGGCCGGGGTCACCGCCGGACCCGGCACGACGAACGCGCCCGCCACGACACCCCACGCCGAGCCCACCCCGGCCTGACCGACCCCGGCCTGACCTACCCCGGGCGCCCAGCCCCTTACTGACCCCGGGGGCCAGGACACCCCGGCCACCCCGATCCCTTCCGGAGCCCTGAGGGATCGGCACCCCGGCCCGGGCGCCCTCGGACGCCCGCCCTAGGGATGCATCCGCGCCCCCTTCACCACCTTGTCCACCGCGTTCCGCGGCCCGTACACCGCGAGGCCGACCAGGTCCAGGCCCCCGGTGGGCACGGCTCGTACGGCCGCGCGGTTGTCCCGGTCGTTGCCCGTGGCGAAGAGGTCCGAGGTGAAGACCGACCGTGGCAGCGCCCGGGACAGCGCCCGGGCGTGGGCGGCGGTCAGCGTCTCCTTCGACGCCTCCAGGACCAGGACCGGCTGCCGGAACATCGGCAGGTAGGCGACCCCGTCGGCGTCCTCGTACGGCTCGCCGATCACCTCGGGGACGACCGTCCCCAGGCCGCTGACCAGGAAGGCGGTCACATTGAGCCGCTGCCAGGGCTCCAGGTCGTCACGCAGGACGACGGTGATCTTGGTGTCGAAGCGGACGGGCGCCGCGTCCGGAAGGCTCCCGCCGCCGCTGCTGGTCCCGTACCCGCTGCTCGGTTCGTACCCGCTGCTCGTCTCGTACTCGCTGCTCATGCCATGAGACTGCCGACCGGGGTACGCCGTCGTCTTGTACGTTCTTTGCGTGCCCCCTCAGCGTGAGACGTCCGCGTGGCGCCCCAGCGTCCCCGGCATCGTCGAGGTCTTCCACGCGCACTACACCGAGTACGCGTACCCCATGCATGTGCACGAGGCCTGGACGCTGCTGATCGTCGACGACGGCGCCGTCCGCTACGACCTCGACCGGCACGAACACGGCACCCCGCGCGACACGGTGACCCTGCTGCCGCCGCACATCCCGCACAACGGCGAGCCCGCCACCGAGCACGGTTTCCGCAAGCGGGTGCTCTATCTGGACGGTTCGCGTCTGGCCGACGACCTCATCGGCCCCGCGGTGGACGGACCCGACCTGGCGGATCCCGTGCTGCGGGACCGGGTGGCCCGTCTGCACACGGCGCTCGCCCTCCCCGGGGACGAGCTGGAGGCCGACAGCAGGCTGACGCTGATCGCGGACCGGCTGCGCGGGCTGCTGCGCCCCGTGTCGGCCGTGGAGGCGACGCCCGCCGACCGGCCGCTCGCCCGCCGGCTGCGCGAACTCCTCGACGAACGGGTCGTGGAGGGGATCGCGCTCGACGAGGCCGCGCGGCTCGTGCACGCCCACCCCGCGCATCTGGTCCGGGCGTTCAGCGGCGCGTTCGGGATCGCCCCGCACCAGTATCTGATGTCCCGCCGCGTGGACCGGGCCCGCCGGCTGCTGCTCGACGGACGGCCGCCGGGCGAGGTGGCGGCCCTGACCGGCTTCTACGACCAGTCCCATCTCACCCGGCACTTCCGCCGGCTGGTGGGGGTGACCCCGGGACGGTACGGGCGGGACGGACGGTACGGGCGGCTCGGACGGTCGTGAGCCCCGTGGGACCGGGCCCTCGGGGAGGCGGCGGGCGCCGGAACCGGGGTCAGGCGGAGGGCCGCTGCGTCAGGTTGGCGAACGCGTCCAGGTTGCGCGTCGACTCGCCGCGGGACACCCGCCAGGCGTACTCCTTGCGGATCGCGGAGGCGAAACCGAGCTCCAGGAGGGTGTTGAAAGCGCCGTCGGCGGCTTCGAGGACGGACCCGAGGAGCCGGTCCAGCTCCTCGGGGGTGACGGCGGCGAGCGGCAGCTTGCCCGCCAGATAGACGTCCCCGAGGGAGTCGACGGCGTAGGCGACGCCGTAGAGCTTGAGGTTGCGCTCCAGCAGCCAGCGGTGGACCGCCTCGTGGTTCTCGTCCGGGTGGCGGATCACGAACGCGTTCAGCGACAGCGAGTGTCTGCCGACGATCAGCGAGACCGTCGTCGAGAGCTTGCGGGTGCCGGGCAGTTTCACGACGTACGAGCCCGCCCCGGGACTCTCCCACTCCAGCTCGGCCTCGGTGAGGACCCGCTCGACGATCGACGCTGCGTCAGCCATGGCCCGAGCGTACGTGAACCGCGCCGCAGGTGACGCGCCCTGTGGACAACCGCCCGGCCCGCCCCGGGGGACGGACCGCGGGGTCAGGCGTGGTGGGCGCGCAGCCGGCGCCGGTGGTCCTGGGTCGCCGCCGTGTACACGTCCGCCGTCGCCGCCGCGGCGGTGTCCCAGCCGAAGCGCTCGGCGTGCCGCGCCGCCGCGGCGCCCATGCGGGGCACGAGCGTCTCGTCGTCGGCGAACTCGCGCAGCACGCGCGCGTAGTCGGCGGGGCGGTGTCCCTGGACGAGGAAACCGGTCTCCTGGTGGCGTACGGCCACCGGCAGACCGCCGACCTCGGCCGCGAGCACCGGCGTGCCGGCCGCCTGGGCCTCGATGGCGACCAGTCCGAAGGACTCGCTGTACGAGGGCATGACCAGCACCGACGCGGCCCGGAACCAGTCCGCGAGCTGGTCCTGCCCGACGGGCGGCCGGAACCGTACGACGTCGGCGATGCCCAGCCGCGCGGCCAGCTTCTGGAGCCCCTCGGGCTTGGCGAGCCCGCTGCCGCTGGGACCGCCCACCACGGGGACGACGATCCGGCCGCGCAGCTCCGGCCGCTCGTCGAGCAGGACGGCGACCGCGCGCAGCAGCACGTCGGGGGCCTTGAGGGGCTGTATGCGGCCCGCGAACAAGGGGATCAGGGCGTCCTGGGGGAGGCCGAGGCGGGCGCGGGCGGCGGCGCGGCCGTCGGCGGGCCGGAAACGGTCGAGGTTGACCCCGGGGTGGACGACGGCGACGCTTCCGGAGTCGGCCCCGTAGTGGCGTACGAGTTCGTCGGCCTCCTCCGCGGTGTTCGCGATGAGGCGGTCGGCGGCGCGCACGATCTGGGTCTCGCCGATGACGCGGGCGGCGGGCTCGGGGGTGTCGCCCTCGGCGAGCGCCGCGTTCTTGACCTTGGCCATGGTGTGCATCGCGTGCACCAGGGGAGCGCCCCAGCGTTCGGCGGCCAGCCAGCCGACGTGGCCGGAGAGCCAGTAGTGCGAGTGCACGAGGTCGTAGTAGCCGGGGCGGTGACCGGCCCATGCCTGCATGACCCCGTGGGTGAAGGCGCACAGCTGGGCGGGGAGGTCTTCCTTGGCGAGGCCCTCGTACGGGCCCGCGTCGACGTGCCGGACGAGGACGCCGGGCGCCAGTTCGACGACGGGCGGGAGCGCCCCGGTCGTGGCCCGCGTGAAGATCTCGACCTCGATGTTGATCGCGGCGAGCCGCTGGGCGAGCTCGACGATGTACACGTTCATGCCGCCCGCGTCGCCCGTGCCGGGCTGGTGCAGGGGCGAGGTGTGCACGGAGAGCATGGCCACGCGGCGGGGTCTGCGGTGCAGCCTCAGCCGTGACGGTGCCGCCGGGGAGCGGCGCCCGAGCCTGCTCACGTACTGGCTCACGTGGCGATCCTCCTTGCTGCGGGCATGCCTTTCGGAGGACGTGTCACGCCCTCCGGAAGGTGGAACGCCGGAGGACTCCGCCCCATTTCCCTTTTGCCGAATCATTACCCGAAGTCGCTCAACCGTTCGACAGTGGGGCGCGTGCGCCCGTCCGCCTTCCCGCCCGCGCCGACTCCGTCCCACCCTCTTCCCCGCCCCCGTTCCCCCACTCCTCCGCCCGCCCCGCCCGGTTGTCCACAGGCCGCCGCACGGGCGGGCGCCGGATATCCACAGGGCCACCCGCCCACGCCGGGGCCGCCTACTCTCGTACGCATGACAACCCGCGCAGCGTCCCGCCGCCCCGTGGGCACGGTGACGCGCGGGACGACGAACCCCAACCGCCTGCGCCGCATGGACCGCTGGATCGCGGCCGTGCACGGCGCCGAACTCCGCAGGGCACCGGAACCCGTCGCGGTCGACCTCGGCTACGGCGCCGCGCCCTGGACCGCGGTCGAGCTGCTGACCCGGCTGCGCACGGCCGCACCCCGCACCCACGTCTTCGGCATCGAGATCGAACCCGCCCGGGTCGCCGCGGCCCGCCCGTACGAAAGGGAGGGCCTCGCCTTCCGGCACGGGGGCTTCGAGGTGCCGGTGCCGGGCCAACCGCAGCTGATCCGGGCGGCGAACGTGCTCCGCCAGTACGACGAGGAGCAGGTCGCCGAGGTCTGGCGGCGACTTCGCGCACGGCTCGCGCCGGCGGGCCCCGGCACCCGGGGCGGTCTGCTCGTCGAGGGCACCTGCGACGAGATCGGCCGGCGGCACGTCTGGGTCGCCCTCGGCCCCGAGGGCCCGCGCACGGTCACGTTCGCGACCCGGCTCGGCTCCCTGGACCGCCCGTCCGACCTGGCCGAGCGGCTGCCGAAGGCCCTCATCCACCGCAATGTGCCGGGTGAGCCCGTGCACTCCTTCCTGCGCGACTTCGACCGCGCCTGGGCGGCCGCCGCGCCGTACGCCGCATACGGCGCGAGACAGCGCTGGATACGCACGGTCCGCGACCTGACGGCCGACTGGCCGGTCGTGGACGGGGTCTCCCGGTGGCGCCAGGGCGAAGTGACGGTGCGCTGGGAGGCGTTGGCACCCCGCGCCTGACGGAGCGCACGGCTCCGGTGGGTCGCGGCGGCGTACGGGAGACGGCCGGTGCGTGACCTGCGGGGAACGATCTCGGTGAGTCGCACGTCACACACGCCGGGGGATGAGATCGTCATGCCGAAGCGGGCCGCGGGGAAGGGAGTTCCTGCCTGCCTCGCATGCGAGGGGAAGGGAGTTCTTGCCCAACTCTGTCGCATTGCGCGCCGACATGGCACGATCCCCCAGTCGTCCGTAAGTTACTGACGGTAAATCAGTTTGGGTTTGGGGGCGGAGCAATGGGATCCGGCAAGCGGTGCCTGACCACGGCGGCCATGGCCCTGGCCTGCGCATGTGCCTGCGTGGTGCTGGCGTCATCGGGGACGGCCTACGCGACCCCGGAACCGAAGCCGGCGCCGACCAGATCCCCTGTCGCGGCTTCGACGCCCGTCAGCACCAAGGACCTCGAAGCGGTCCGCAAGAAGCTCGACAAGCTCTACCACGACGCGGCGGTCGCCACGGACGCGTACAACGCCGCCGAGGAGAAGGCCCGGAAGCAGTCCGCCGAGATCGTCGGACTGGCCCGGCAGATCGTCAAGGGCCAGGCCAGGCTGGACACGCTGAAGGACCGCGCGGGCGCCGCGGCCCGCGCCCAGTACCGGGGCGGCGGGCTGCCGCCCGAGGCACGGCTGTGGCTGAGCGACGACCCCCAGCAGTTCCTGGACGGCGCGGGAGTGGTCCGCCAGGGCGAGCACGCCACCAAGGGCCTGCTGGACGAGATGGCGCGCACCCAGCAGGACTTGCGGCAGTACGCGAAGGACGCCTCCGCCCAGTGGCGCAGGCTGGAGGCCGACCGCGAGGCCACGGCCGAGGCGAAGAAGAAGATCGAGCAGCGGGTCTCCGACGCCGAGAAGCTGGAGTCCCGGCTGGAGAAGAAAGAGAAGGAGCGGCTTGCCAAGCTGGAGGAGGAGGCCGCCTACCAGGCGCAGTCGGCCTGGCTGAGCTCCGGCGTCCTCGCCGACATCAAGAGCGACGCCTCCGAGCAGGGCAAGAAGGCCGTGAAGTACGCGACCGACCAGATCGGCAAGCCGTACGAATGGGGCGCCGAGGGCCCCAAGACGTACGACTGCTCGGGACTCACCTCCCAGGCCTGGGCGGCCGCCGGGCATCCGATCCCCCGCACCTCGCAGGAGCAGTGGAAGCAGCTCAAGCACATCGACATCAAGGACATGCGCCCCGGCGACCTGATCATCTACTTCGACGACGCCAGCCATGTCGGGATGTACATAGGGGACGGCGCCATCGTGCACGCCCCGCGTCCGGGGCGGACGGTGACGATCACGGGGGCGGGTTCGATGCGGATCCTGGGCGTCGTGCGGCCGGACGCGTAGAGCGCCGGCCGGACCCCGGGCACCCGCGCGCCGGGCCGGTGGCGGGCGGGTTCGGGCGCGCGTGACGCACCGCACGTGAGCTACCGCACGGCCGCCCCGGCTCCCCGCCCCCGGGGAAGTGACCTTCGTCATCCCCGGGGGAAACGCGTCCTGTCCAAGTGCGTTACGGGATGCGGCATATGACGGTGGCCCTTCGCCCCGCGCCGCGCCGTTCGCCATTCCGTTGCGGCACCGGCGGGCGCTATGGTCCCCGTCGGTGGGTCGAGGTCCTTCGCCCACCACGCCCTCGGGGGGAGGGAAGGAACCCAGACGATGCCCGTACCCGTACCGCGGCAGAGAGCGATCCCGGCCGTGGAGAGTGGTCAGGCTCAAGCCGTGTTCTCACCCGGCGGCACACCCGGAGACATCACCGGCGGCCCCGCCGGGACCGCACCGGAAGCCCTCACCACACTGGAAGACCGCACCACGACCACGATCACCGGCACCACCCATCTGACCCTCCTGGTCATCGAGGACGACCCGGCGGGCTCGCTCGGCGTGCCCGAGATGCTCGACGCGGCCGGCAAGCCGGTCCGGGTCCGCACCGCCCGCAACCTCACCGAGGCCGAGCGGCTGCTCACCGACGACGTCCACTGCATCCTGCTCGACCTCGCGCTGCCCGCGCCGGGCCGCGCGGCGGACAGCGAGGACGAGCTGGCGACGCTCAAGCACGTCCTGCGGCTCGCGCCCGGCCACGCCGTCCTCGCGCTCACCGCGTCCGGCGACGCCGAGCGCGGCACGGAGGCGGTGCGCGTCGGCGCCCAGGACTATCTCTTCCGCGACGAGCTGGACAGCCGGCTGCTGAGCCGGGCGATCCGGTACGCGGTCGAGCGGAAACGTTCCGACAAGGCCGAACGGCGGCTCACCGAGTCCAAGCTCCGCGCCCAGGAGAACGCCCGCCTGGAACGCGGACTGCTGCCGACCCCGCTGCTGGACGGCTCCTCGCTGCGCTTCGCCGCGCGCTACCGCCCGGGCCGTTCCCGCGCACTGCTCGGCGGCGACTTCTACGACACCGTGCGCACGGCCGACGGCACGGTGCACGCGATGATCGGCGACGTCTGCGGGCACGGACCCGACGAGGCCGCGCTCGGCGTGGAACTGCGGATCGCCTGGCGCGCGCTGACGTTCGCGGGGCTGTGCGGCGACGAGCTGCTCTCCACGCTCCAGCAGGTCCTGGAGCACGAGCGCGAGAACGACGAGATCTTCGCGACGCTGTGCACCGTGGACATCGCGCCGGACGGCCGCCGCGCCGGGCTCTGCCTGGCCGGTCACCCGGCACCGCTGATCGCCCGTCCGGGCCGGCCCGCCGAGCTGCTGCCGTACGACAACAACGGCCCGGCGCTCGGGCTGCTCCCCAACGCGCGCTGGCCGCGCATGCAGGTGGAGCTGGGCGCCGCGTGGAGCCTGATGCTCTACACCGACGGTCTGATCGAGGGCCACACCGGCGTGGGCAAGGAACGCCTGGGGCTGGACGGCATGGTGGAGATGGTCCGCCGTCAGCTCGCGCAGGGGCTCCAGGGCGAGGACCTGCTGCGTGCGGCGGTGAACGAGGCCCGCGAACTCAACGGCGGCGAGCTGGCGGACGACGTGGCGGTCCTGCTGCTGGACCGGATGCGCTGACGGCTCCCGTCACACAGGCGTCACACGCGTCACCCGCGTCACCGGACGCGGAGCGGGTGCGGTGCCTGCTGTGCGGCGCCTGCTGTGCGGCGCCTGCTGTGCGGCGCCTGCCGTGGGGCGCCTGCTGTCGGGTGCCTGCCGTGGGGTGCCGCCGCTCCCGTCGGAACGGCCGGCCGCCACCCCGCCGGAACGGCTACCGGCCGCCGTTGTACGGGCCGTACGGGCCGTCGCTGCTGCTGCCGCCCCTGCGGCCCCGGCCGCCGCCGCCGGACACCTGGCGCAGCGCGGGGCGGACGTCGACGAAGAAGACGATCGTGGCGACCAGGCCCGCGAGCTGCAGGAAGAGCATCGGGACCAGCAGGTTCACCGCCACGGTGACGCCGAGGATGATCAGCCAGAACACCTTGTTCTGCTTGTCGGCGGCGCGGTAGGCGTCCTCGCGGGCGACCGCGGCCAGCACCAGCGCCACCACGGCGAGCACGAGCATGGCCGTGAAGATCAGCCACATCAGACCGCCGAATGCCGTCATCAGCACAATGTCCACCGCCCGGTTCAAGTCGTCTCTACGGCCACCGTACCCGGAGAACGGGCCGGGAACTCAGAGAGTGCCCGGCCCGTCCGCGCACGGCGGAATCCTGCCTCCGCACCCGCCTGCACGGCGCGCGGAGTCGTCCGCCCGGCGACTACTTCGCGGGCGGAGTCGTCTTCTTGGCGACGGGCTTGCGCACCGAGGCCTTCTTCGCCGGGCCCTTCTTGGAGGCGGGGTCCTCGGCGGCGGCCGCCGGCTTCACCTCTTCCTTGACCTCGACCGGCTCGGCCTTCGGCTCGACGGCGATGGCGAGTTCCTCGATCTCGTCGGCCGCCTCGCCGCGCCAGGTCCGCACGGTCTGCTCGCCGTGCTCGGCGACCTTCTCGTACGTCTCGCGGGCCTTGACCGCGTACTCGGCGGCGACGCCGACACCGCGCAGGGCGAAGTCCTGGGCGGACTCACCGAGCTTCTTCAGGTCGGTGTCGAGGCTGTTGATGAGCTCCGTCACCTTGGTCTGAAGGGTCTCCTGCGCCACCTTGGCGCGGGCGGTGGCCTTCTCCTGGACGGCGTTGGGGTCGATGTTCTTCACGGTGTCGATCCGGCCCGGGGCCTCGGCGCGGATCTGCTCCACGATGCCCGGGACCTTCTTCGCCTGCTGGACGGCCAGGTCGGCGGTGCCGGCGAGGAAGTAGAGGGGGGTCGGGTCCGTGGCGGCCTTGCGGATGTCGTCGGTGATGGCCATGACGATGGTCCTCCCGTAATCGCTTTCAGCTGAGGGTTTTCTGGCCCGCACAGCGGTCGACACAGCGGTCAACTCGCAGTCTGCTGCGGACCGGCATCGCTGCCGTCGGCCGTGCGGGGGCCGCGGACGGCGGTGTCCGGTGAAGGCTGGGCGTCTTCCCCGTCCTGAGTCCCTGATGCGCCGGTGCCGCGGCCTTCGCCGCTGCCGGGCCCCTCGACGCCGTGGCCGGTCCCCTCCGCCGGCGCGATCTCGAATCCGTTCTCCTTGCGGAAGGACTCGTAGATCTGGAGCAGCACCTGCTTCTGCCGCTCGTTCAGCGTGGGATCGGCGAGGATGACGGCACGCGTCTCCACCTCGTCGCGGTCCCGTTCGGCGTCGAGGATGCCGGCTCGCACGTACAGCGTCTCGGCGGAGATCCGCAGGGCCTTGGCGACCTGCTGGAGCACCTCCGCGCTCGGCTTGCGCAGCCCGCGCTCGATCTGGCTCAGATACGGATTGGACACCCCGGCGGCGTCGGCGAGCTGCCGCAGGGACAGTTGCGCGGTGCGCCGCTGTTCCCGCAGATACTCGCCGAGGTTGCCGACGTTGAGCGATGCCATGTCTCCACCTTGCCCCATCCTCGCTAACTTTTGCAAGCACCCGCTTGCAAAAGTGTTCCCGCAGGCCTCGGCCCGCCGTCCCGGCGAGTCTCCCGGATCACCGGACCACTGGATCACCAGATCACTCGACCACCGGATCACTCGACCACCGGATCACCAGGGCAGCGGGCGGGTGTGGATCACGTCCAGGCGGGACACCGCGCGGGTCAGTACGACGTAGAGGCGGTGCGGGCCGCGGGCCTCGGCCTCCGCGATCGCCGCCGGTTCCACGGCCACGACATGGTCGTACTCCAGGCCCTTGGCCAGACTCGCGGGCAGCACCGCGATCCGGGCGCCCGGCTCGTCGGCACCGGCGAAGGGGATCCCCGCGGCTCCGAGCGCCTCCCGTACCGCCTCGACGTCCGTGTCGGCGGCGATGACGCCGATGGACCCCTGGTGCGCGAGCGCGTCCCGGACCGCGGCGACGGTCCCGGCCGGCAGGTCCGCGGCCGGCCGGATCCTCAGTTCGCCGTCCCTGCGCAGGGACCGGGCCGGCGGGACGTCCACGCCCAGGCGCTCCAGCACCCGGTTGGCGAGCTCGACGATGACCCCCGGCACCCGGAACCCGGCCGTCAGCGGGACGACGGCGGCGTCCGGCCTGCCCAGATGGGCCAGGAGTTCGCCCCACTCCCGCGCCGCCCAGGGAGTCGTGCCCTGCGCGAGGTCCCCGAGCACGGTCAGCGACCCGAAGGAGGCCCGCCGCGCGATGGCCCGGCACTCCATCGGCGACAGGTCCTGGGCCTCGTCGATCACCAGGTGGCCGTATCCCTCGGGGTGTTCGATCAGCCCGGCGATCTCGTCGAGGAGGACGAGATCGGCGGCCGACCAGCGCGCCGACTTCCACGAACGCGGCGGCTTCGCCCACAGGACCGCCCTCTGCTCGTCGGCGTCGAGGATCCCGTCGGCCGCCCGCTCCAGCGCCCCGGCGTCACCGAGGAGCCGGGCGAGCAGTTCCTCGGGGCGCACCCGGGGCCACACCGCGTCGACGTACTCCCCGACCGGCCGGGCCCGCGAGATCCGCTGCGCCCAGGCGTTCGTCTGCGGTCCGGCCCGCAGCTCGGCCCGTGCCCGTACGTACTGCACGACCCGTGTCCGCACCCGCTCCCGCCCGACGGCGTACGGCGGTTCCTCGGCGCGTACGTCGTCCACGATGCGGCGCAGTACGGCGACGGGGACGCGCCAGCGGTAGGTGCCGTCCGGTACGGCGAGGCCGTCGGCCGGAAGGCCGATGTTCCCGTACAGCGCCCGACGCAGCACCCGTGCCATCCGGGCGTCGTGCTTGACGACCGCGGCCCGTTCACCGTCCTCGCCGGTCACCGGGCGGGACGCGATCTCCTCCCCGATCGTCGACTGGCGCACACCGGTCTCGCCCAGGGCGGGGAGCACCTCCGCGATGTACGAGAGGAAGACGCGGTTCGGGCCGAGGATCAGCAGGCCGCCGCGCCGGACGCGCTGCGGATGCGTGTAGAGGAGGTAGGCGGCGCGGTGCAGGCCGACGGCGGTCTTGCCGGTGCCCGGGGCGCCCTGCACACAGACCGAGGCCCCGAGGCCGGCCCGTACGAGATCGTCCTGTTCGGGCTGGATGGTGGCGGCGATGTCCCGCATGGGGCCGACGCGGGGGCGCTCGATCTCCTCGGCGAGGATCGAGCCCGCCGGGGCGGCGGACGTGCTCCCGGGGGCTTCGTGCGCGGCCGGTTCGGGCGGTGTCGCCGCGAGGGGTTCGTCCTCCAGTCCGGTGAGGTCGGCGGAGTCGCCGCGGCTGCCGGGGGCCCAGCCGAAGCGGCGGCGGACGGCGACGCCCTGGGGGTCGCGGGCGCCGGCCTGGTAGAAGGCGCGCGAGACGGGGGCGCGCCAGTCGACGACCAGGGGCGGGGCGGCGGGGTGCTCCCTGATCCGCAGCCGCCCGATGTGGTAGCTCTGCCCCGCGTGGTCGCCGGCCGCCGCGGCCGAGTCCTGGAAGTCCAGCCGGCCGAAGAACAGGGGGCCCTGGGGCAGTTCCCGCATCTCATTGGCCCGGCTGCGCAGCTGGTACCCGAGCACCTCGGCGTCGGCCCCGGAGGCGGAGACGTCCTCGCCGGTGACGACGTGCTCCTCGGCGCCGTCGACCATCGCGGCGAGGGCGGCGCGGCAGACGTCGTGAAAGGCGCGTTCGCGGGCGAGGGAGCGGCTGAGCGACGGGTCCGGGCCGGGCCGGGGGGCGGTCTGCGGTACGGGGTGCGGGGCGCGGTCGGTCGGCGTCATTCCATCCAGCGTACCGGAATACGTTACCGAGTCACGTTTTTTACTTGGTAACGCGTGCGTGACTCACGCCAGTGCCGGGAACGCGGCCGCCAGCTGCGAGAAGGCCCGCTCGGCCGCCGCCTCCGCTTCCGGGCGTACGGCCGTCACCGGCTCCCCCTCCGCGATCCGCCGCAGGTTCTCCTCGGCCAGGATGCGGCGTACGGCCGTGATCTGTCCGGCGGCGAGCCGCGCGTCGAGCCCTGCCCCGAGCGGCTCCGCGAGGGCTTCGGCGAGCGCGGCCTCGGACCGCTCCAGGTAGCCGTACATCCGCGCCACCAGCGACGGCGTCCCGTAGAGCAGCCGGTGGAAGGCGAGGATGCCGGGATGTTCGTTGAGCCCGGTGACGGGGTCCTCGCGGCGCAGACCGTCCAGGAAGTGCTCGCGGAGCGCGTCGACCGGGGACCGTCCGGCGGCCCGGCCCTCCTCGACGACCCGCGCGGCCTCGGTCTCGTGGTCCGCGAAGCGGTGCAGGACCAGGTCCTCCTTGGACGGGAAGTACCGGAACAGCGTCGGCTTGGAGATCTCGGCGGCGGCCGCGACCTCGGCGACGGACACGGCGTCGAACCCCTTCTCCAGGAAGAGGCCGATGGCGATGTCGGAGACGGACTGGTACATCCGTCGCTTCTTGCGTTCACGCAGACCGGTGCCACTCATGGTCACGAGCCTACGCACCACGCGGGGGCTCCGTTCCCTGCCCGGAATCCCCCTCTCAGTCGCCTTCCATGGCGCCGGTGCGTGCTACGAAGCCCGCGCCCCGCTCCTCGCGGAGATCTCCGACAGTTCATGTGCGACATCCCAGAACGTGTCGAACAGCCTCTGACGACGGGCGATCACATCCCGTGACCGCTGGCCCTCGTCCCAACGCCATCGCGTCAGCAGCGAGTCGTATCCCTGCGGGTCCAGAATCTGCCCGCCGGACACCTCATCCCCTTCGCCTGCCGAACTTCCCGAGTCGTACTCGCCGTGTCGCAGCTCGATCTTGTCGTAGATGCCCTCGAAGACCTGGTCGTCGTTGATCAGGTAGAGCTTGAGCGAGGGCGACATATGCATGGCGCGGAATTGGACGACAAGGTCACCCTGACGCTTGTGCCGCATCCGGACCACCTGCCGCTGGAGAAGCGCCTGGTAACTCTCGACCTGCCGCACAAGAGCCAACCGGAATGCGGGGGCGTCCGTGACCTTTCCGTCCGCCCCGACCAGCCCTGGCACCTCGATGGACTGCGTGAAGTCGGGCACAAGAACACGTATCAGCAGTGTTCGCTGCGGATTCTCAGGGATGCTCTCCAGTATCCGTTCGAGCGGCCGCGCGAACGTCTCCCCCGTAAACCCCATGGCCGAAAGCCGGACGTCACCACCAGCCTCGAGCGCCTTCTCGAACTCGGCCTTCAAGTCGTCCGGAGTGACGAGTTCCCGTGCCCCCGAGAGACGTCCCTCGTCGAGGTGCCGAACGCCTTCACTCAGGCGCTGCAACTCCCCTTCGAGGCTTCGGGCTACCGCGAGCAGAGCCCCCGTTTCCTCGCGCTGAACTTCATGAGCTGTATTCAGCCGCTGAACCTCGGCGTAGAGCACATAGCCCACGAGACTGAGCAAGGCCCCCCCGAGGTATGCCTTTCCTTCTAGGGCGTCGCCCACCGGCTTCACGAACTGCGCGATCAGCCCGATGAGGAAAATGACCAGCAGCAGCGCCTTGGTCACCGTCCCCTCCGCACGCGCCCAGCCTGCTGCGATCCTGCCGCTCAGCGACGGCGAACTTCCTCCGGTCACCAAATCCCCCTGCTGGCAACTTTGTTGGAATGAGCATGCCCATGGTGCCCGCCACGCATGCGGTCAGGAAAGAGGCGGTCGAAGCATGGTCGACAACAACTCGATGCGAGACAGCACGAGTTCGGTACCCGCAGCCCAGAGCGGACCGGCCATCGTCTCATCGCGGGCGTAGCCGACAAATGCCACCTTGGCTTCGCGTGCGGCTTCCCTGTCCGTAGGCATGTCGCCGATCATCAAGGCGTCGTAAGCCGCGGCCCCGAGACCCCGCAGCGCGCGCTCGACGGAATCAGGGTCGGGCTTGAGAAGGGTGGGATCGTCGGTACGACCGTGGATGTTGCCCTCGAAGCATCCTTCGATCTCGACTCTTCGCAAGTAGGCGGTGACAGCGGCGGGCGCATTGTTCGTCGCCACCGCAACACGCACGCCGAGGTGCGACAACTCGCGGACCAGCAAATCCGCACCGGGTGTGGGCGGTGCGATCGCGGCCGCGGCCGTCTCACCTTCCGTAAGTCGCGCCTCGATCTCGGCCGCCAGGAGACTGCGAGGGCGCTGCCGGTAGACGGTCTTCAGCACCACCTGCGGGTCGATCGACGCACGAGCGTCCCCCACGAGCAGTTCTTCGGCGCCACGTGCGACGACGATCCGACGCAGGTCTTCCGCCAACGGAGCCGAGGACTCGTCCGGGAAGAGCTGGCAGAGGGGCCCGTCGAAGTCGAAGATCACGCACAGGTCGGGCGTCAGGTCCCGCGCAAGCCTTCGCATGGCGCCACGGTCATTCAGCTTTCCGTATCCGGTCCGGTCGTCCTGAATCACAGCAACCAATCGACACTCGGTTCCGGTCTACCCATCCGGACTCATCGGAGAGACAGCCGCCTTGCCGCCCAGGAAGAAGTGCCGCATGTACCGCTTTCGTAAACATGGGCCTGGCGATACGACCACCATCTTCCGAGCGCGGCCGTGACGCTTTCCGGGGTCGGCGCCTCGATCCCGAGCGGTTCCGTCGCGGCGCTCAGCACCTTCTGGAGCCTGTCGCCCGCCTGCACGAGAAGGCCCTCGTCGACCGTCCGCTCCTCCGTGAGCGAGAGCGCCGTGCGGATGACGTCGGTGAAGACGGACTGGGCCCGCTTGTACGCGAGCAGCCTGGGCAGGTCCGCCTCCCAGCCGGCCGAACTGCCGGGGGTGACGCTCTCGACGGCCTCGCACCACTGCTCGATCAGCCGGCTCTCCTGGTCCGCCGGATACCGCATCAGATAGAGGTGGGTGGCCAGGTCGTAGAGCGGGTCGCCGAACATCGCGAGTTCCCAGTCGATCGTCCAGAGCCGTTCCTCGCCGTCGACCACGAGGTTCTCGCGGTGGAGATCGGCGTGCAGGAGGCAGAAAGGGCGGTCGGTCAGTCTCGACGCCCGCTCTCTGAGCGGCGCGAAGGAGACGGCGTCCAGTCCCAGGCCGCGGAACAGGACCTCGAAGCCCGGCATGTTGTGCCGGTACACCCGTTCCTCCGTGAAAAGGATGAGCCGTTCCAGGAACCCGGCGGAGTCGCCTTCCCGGGGGCGGTCGGCCGGGGTGCACGTCCGCGCCGCGTCGAGGGAGTCGGGTCCGATCCGGGCCAACTGCCCGAAGAGGGAGACGATCTGGTCGGTGAAGGACGAGGGGATCTCGCTCCCGGACGTGTACAGCGCGCCCAGCGTCTTCCCCTCGATGAAGCGCTGAAGACCGGTGGAGCCCACCCGGATGAGCTCGGGAATGCCGGTGATCCGCCCGTCCAGGGCACCGAGCAGCTCTTCCTCGGAGGCGAAGCAGCGCCGGTCGAACCACAGCAGTCCGGGTAGCGGCTCCCGGCACTTCCAGCGGCCCCGCTCGCCCTTTCCGGTCCCACCCGGCAGAGGACAGACATACGTCTCGTGGTGGTAGCCGCGAATCGGTCCCTCGACCGCGCTCACGTCGCCACTCAACTCAATGGCTCGCTCAAGAGCCAGGGAAGCCGATTCGGGTGACATAGACCGTTCTCTCGCAACCATGATCGATGAGGGGAGAACCGAAGAGGGGAGAACGGTACTCCGTCGCCACCTATGCACGGACATAATCCCAAAAGAGCGTCGGCCGCCGCGTCGACTGAGCCCTGGTTCAGTCCCCCGGGGCAGCGCGCGTCATCGGGACTGGCATCTCGCGCAGCATCCGGAGCACGGTCTCCAGGGACGTCACCACGTGCTCGGCCCCGGCGTCCCGCAGCAGCTTCTCCTTGTCCGGGTTACGCGCGTAGCCGAGGAACGGGACCCCGGCCCGCTCGGCCGCGTGCAGGTCCGAGGGGGTGTCGCCGATCATCAGCGCCTGCGCCGGGGCCGCGCCGAGGGCGTTCAGGGCCCGGTTGAGGCAGTTCGGGTCGGGCTTGAGATGGCGCAGTTCCTGGGTGCGGCCGTAGATGTGGGGGGCGAAGCACACGGCCAGGTCACGGCCCTCCAGGTAACGGGCGGCCGTGTGAGGGGAGTTGTTGGTGGTGATCGCCAGCCGGGCGCCGACCGCCGTCCAGGTCCGTATCACCGCGTCCGCGTACTCGGTGGGCCAGGCCTTGTCCACGGCCTTGAGCTCCTGCTGGGTGAACCGCGCCTCCAGTTCGGCCACGAGGTCGCTGCGCGGGCGCCGCCGGTCGACTGCGTGCAGCACCACGAGGGGATCGGGGTGTTCCCGTTCCTCCGGGGTCAACAGGCCTTGCATCCCCTGCCATTCGAGCCATTCGACCAGGTCCCTGGCCACCTTCTCGGCGGCGTGCCCCGCGTAGAGGCGGCACACCGGCCCGTCGAAGTCGAAGAGCACGAAGCGCGCCCGGGTGATCGTGTCCCGCAGGTTCTGCGTCCGTGCCGCCACCGCGTCGCTCTGCGTCGTATCAGAAGTCACAGGGAAAGTCTCAGGTCCGTGCTGATGGTTTCCCAGAGGGCGTCGAACCACTTCTGGGACTCTTCCACGAACGCGGTGTCCCGGCCGCCGGCCCGCTTCTCGAAGGAGAACAGGAGGGACGTGGAGCCGAGGGCGTCGTACATGTCCAGCACTCCGTCGTCCTGGGTCGGTTCCTCCCGCCGCAAGATCGTGTAGTAGGCCATCAGCGTCTCCGACCCGTTGAGCAGGTACACCTTCACCGGCGGGGTGAAGGGCAGCGCCTTGAAGTCGACGTGGACCTCGACGCCGTGGGAGGCGCGCAGGGCCTGGAGGTTGTGGCGCAGGACGTGGCCCTGGGCGTTGCGCTGGTCGAGCCAGCGCTTGTGGACCGGGTCGTCGTCGCCGTCGCCGTGGCCGTCGACGGAGGTGGGGAACGCCAGGTTGATCTTCCGGCTGGGCAGGAGGATCCGGACGTCGACGCGCTCCGGGCGGACCCTGCCGTCGTGGATCTGGCGGAGCGGCTCGCCCAGGGCCAGCGTCAGCGTCTCCGAGGTGAGGCACACCGCGTCGATCCGCACGTGGGGCACGGAGAACGCCTCGGCGAGACGGGGGGCGAGGCCCACCATGGTCGGCTGCGGCCCGTTCCTGGTGGGGGCGACCTCCGCGATCCGCGGCGGGCTGCCCTTGCTGACGTTGCTGAGGAGGCCGTCGGCCTGGAGTTCGCGCAGGGCGAGGCGGACCGTGCCGCGTTCGACGCCGAACTCGTCGGCCAGTTCCGCCTGGGTGGGCAGACGGTCGCCCGCCTTCAGTTCGCCGGTGCGGATGCGCTCCCGCAGGACGTCGGCGATCTCCTGGGGCGAAAGCCTTCTGCTGCTGTCACTCGCCACAACGTTCTCCTGAGTCACGACCAAACGGTATAACTCTCCCCCATCTTTGGGGAGTTACTCGAAAGTTGTTTATCGATACTTACCAAGTGGGGACAACCTAAGCAGAGTTGGTTGCCAACTTGGCCAAGATGGCGGAAGTTTTGCCTCCCTTCTCCCGTCCATGGCACCGATCAGCCCGAACAGGTCACCGAAGAGATGCAGGAGGAACCACCATGCCCGCCGTCACCCTCCTCTCCGCCGTCTTCGTCGTCGGCTGCGAGCAACTCGTCCGATGGCAGTACGGGCCGACGGGCATCGTCGGCCTGCTGCTGCTCGCCATCGGGATCAAGGCGAAGAACCCCACGTGCAGCTCCATCGGGGCCTGCGTCCTGGCCCTGCTCGTGGCGGGTCCGGCGCTCAGTTCGTGATCAGCGGTTCCGAACTGATCGTCCCCCACAGCGCGTCGAACCAGAGGCGGGACTGCTCCACGAACGTGGTGTCCCTCGGTCCCGCCCCCTGGCCGAAGGGGAACAGCATCGACCGCGTCCCCTCGGCGTCGTACATCTCCAGGTATTCGTGGTCGATCTCCTCGCCCCGCCGTGCGAGCGTGTAGTACGCGAAGAGCGCCTCCGACCCGTTGAGCAGGTACAACTTCACCGGCGGGGTGAACGGCAGCGCGCGGAAGGAGACCCGCACGTCGATGCCGTGCGAGGTGCGCAGCGACAGCAGGTTGTGCCGCAGCACCCGCACCTGGGCGTTGCGCTGGGCCAGCCAGCGGCGCCGCAGCCGGTCGTCCGCCTGACCGTCGACCGGCGCGGGAAAGGCGAGGTCGATGTCCCGGCTGGGAAGCAGCACCCGGACGTCGACCTTGGCCGGTTCTATGCGTCCCGCGTGAATCTCGCGCAACGCCTCGCCCATCGCGAGGGTGAGCGACACCGCGGTCAGACACAGCGCGTCGATCTCCACGTGCGGGACGCCGAAGGCCGCCGTGATCCGCGGGGCGAGCGCCACCATGGTGGACTGCGGCTGGGCCTGCGGCCCGGTCAGCGCCAGCTCGGGATGGTCCGCGACCGTCGCCGGGCTCCCCTTGGACACGTTGACGAGCAGGTGCTCCGACTGGAGGATGCGCAGCGCCTGGCGCACCGCGCCGCGTTCGACGCCGAACTCGCTGGCCAGTCTGGCCTGGGTCGGCATGCGCTGGCCGGCCCGCAGCTGACCGGACCTGATCCGGCTGCGCAGCTCGTCGGCCACCTCTCGGTGTGACCTCGGCGGCCGTGGTGACCTGTTCCGCCCGTTGACGACGGCATGCTCCGGGTCCATGACCTAGACCCTACAACTTCAGGCCATCTTGCGGCAGTTGCTCGATAGATGGTTATCGGTCGTTCCAACAGCACCACAAGAAGGGTAAGTTGGTAACCAACTTAGGCAACATGGCAGTTATTTAGCAGGGTTGGCGCCGCGCATCGTCGCGGGGGTCCGCCTCCCCGTCCCAAGGAGGGACCGTCATGCCTCTCGTCGCCCTCGCCGTCGCCGCCCTGGCCATCGGATTCGAGCAACTCATCCAGTGGGAGTACGGGCCGATGGGCATCATCGCGTTCGTCGCGCTGTCCGTCGGGCTCAAGGCCCGGAACACCACCGTCAGCGGCATCGGGGCCGTGATCCTCGTGATGCTGCTCGCCCAGTCCGGCTGAGCGGACGCAAGTCGTCCGCCGGTCCGGCTGACCGTGCTCCCCTCCGGAGGGGAGCCGGGAGCCCGGTCAGTCAGCACCACCGTGTCACCCGCACCACACAGCCGCATCGCTACGGATCGGCAGTCGCAGCAGTCGAGCGCCACCCGCACGGAAGGAGAACGCCCTTACAGGTGACCGCGGTTCAGAAGATGTCCGGGCACCACGGTCGCCTGGACGTCCGCAGCAGGGCGTCGGCCAGAACGGCGGCGCCCTCTTGCCGTTCCCGGACCCGGCCGAGCGCGGCCAGCCGGACCGCGGACTCGTCCCCGAGCCACAGGGTCGCCAGATCGGCGATGGACAGCGACAGGTCCGCTTCCTCAGAGGTCGGCACGCAGGTCGCGGTGCCGTCCGCGGCGGCCCGGAGCCGGAAGCGGCCGCCGTCCGGTCCGCTCTCGTCCGCCACGTCCAGCACGAGCGTCCCCTCGGCCCCGTACGTCCGCGCCTCCAGGGCCCGTACGACATCCAGGATCCGCACCCAGAGCCAGTCCGTGTGGCGGGTGACGCGGGCCGCGCGCGGGTCCGGAAGGAACTGGGGCAGCAGGTCGTCGGGAGCGCGGCGGCCTGACGTGACCCGGGTGATCCAGTCGATCGAGCAGAGGTAGCTCCACAGGGCGCGCTCGGCCGCCGGGGTCACCGCGAGCAGCCAGTTGACCTCGGCCGTGTTCCGGGGCTGGTTGGAGTCGCCCCAGTCGTCGTCCGCCGTGTAGGAGACCAGTCCCTCGATCTCGCCCGACGCCGAACGGTACGAGGCGTAGAAGGGTTCCTTCCAGGAACTGCCGAACCGCAGCGCGCCCGTGGCGATCTGCCACCACCGCTCGTCGCGGTCGATGGCGCCGGGCCGGCCGCGCCGGAACCGCTCGTGCAGTTCGGGGCCCGCCTTGCGTACGTCCTCGGCGTCCACGAGGTCGATCCGGGCGCCGTCTGCCGGACCCGCCCAGCGGGGGTCGAGACCGGTGCGCGGCACCTCGACGGTCCACTCGGTGGCCGTGGTGGCGGGGCCGAAGCCGTAGCGGCCGTAGATCGGGTACTCGGCGGCGATGAGCGTCGCCACGACGTCGCCGCGCTCCCTGGCCGCCGCCAGATCGGCCCTCATCATGCGGGTGAGCAGGCCCCGGCGGCGGTGCGTGGGCGAGACGGTCACGGCGGAGATCGCGTCCGCGGGCACGGCCGCCCCGCCGACCGCGGTGAGCTTCTGCGGGAACGACCTGAACGTCGCCACACAGCGCGAGCCGTCGAACGCGCCCAGGGTCCTGGACAGGATCACGCCCGGGGCCCTGTTCTCCACCTCCTGGTCCGGGACGACCGGCTGCTGGAGGAACCCCGTCTTGACGGCACGCAGCCAGTCGGGGAGTTCGGCGGCGGTGATCGGCCGTACGCCGATCGTGTCACCGGCGTACGGGTCGATGGCGTCGCTGGCATCGTGCGGGGTCATGCAGCCACGCTAGGCCGCACCCCGCCCGGGTGTCGCGGGATTTTCCCGGCCCCGGCGGCGGGTCAGAAAGCCGCGCGGATCTCCCCCACCTCGCGGGCGCCGCCCAGCAGGGGTGCGCTGCCGATCCGGGTCACCACCGGCGCGTCCACGCCCAGCAGGGACAGACCGCGCGCCAGGACCGGGCCCAGGGCGCGGCCCCCGCCGTCGTCGATCTTGAAGGCGAGGGCGCGGCCGTCGGGCAGGGCGAGGGCCTGGACGGCCTCGGCGCCCATCTTGGACAGGACGCCCGGCACCTCCCGCATCAGCCAGGTGTCGGGGCGGCGGGTCCCGGCGACGTACTCGGGGTGGGCGCGCATGGCGTCGGCCACCCGGCGCTCGGCCGAGCCGGGCGCCGCGAGGACGAAGGAGCGGAACGCACGGGCGAGACCCGTGAGGCTGATGGCCATCAGCGGCGCCCCGCAGCCGTCCGTGCCGACCGCCGCGACGGGCTCGCCCGCGGCCTCCTCGACCACGGTGTGGATCAGCTGCTGGAGGGGGTGCCCGGGGTCGAGGTAGGACTCGGTGGGCCAGCCGCGCTGGACGCACACCGCGAGCATCGCCGTGTGCTTGCCCGAGCAGTTCATGGTGAGCCGGTCGCGTACGGCGCCGGAGGCGAGGTAGGTCTCGGCCTCGACGGGGTCCAGCGGCAGGTCGGGCGGGCACTGGAGCTGTCCGGCGTCCAGCCCGTGCTCGACCAGCATCTTCTGGACCAGGTCACGGTGGAAGATCTCGCCGGAGTGGCTCGCGGCCGCGAGGGCGAGGCGTTCCCCGGCCAGGTCCAGGCCCGCGCGCAGGATGCCCGCCGCCTGCATGGGCTTGTTCGAGGAGCGGGGGAAGACAGGTGACGTCACCGAACCGAGCGCCAGCTCGACCGAGCCGTCGGCGGCCAGCACCACCAGGCTGCCGCGGTGATGCCCCTCGACGAAGCCGGAGCGTACGACCTCGGCGAGCACGGGGAGCGCGGCGGGAGCGGGAGCGGCGCCGGGTGTACCCGGTGCGCCGGAGGATATGGACGGGCCTTCGGGGGTGCGGGGAGCTGCGGACATCGGCGGTGGCCTTCCGGAACGGGGACCCGCTCGGAAGGCGGCGGCCGGGTCGTGGCCCGGACCGCACCCCCGCCTGCGCGGAGCGGAAACGCGCCTCCTGGAACCCGGCGCGCCCCTCGGCCCCGGGATCGCCGGGGCCGCCACGTCACATGAGCAGGTCGTCTACTTGTGCTTCCCCTTCACGGTACCTGCGGGCGATCTCGGCGCTGCAATCGTCGGCCGTGCGCTGGAGCCGCTGGCGTCGCCGGGAGACCTGCTGCTCGTAGCGGACGAGACGGCCGAGCCCCGCGCCCAGCTCGTCGTCCGTACGGGCGTTCAGGTCCGACAGCTCCACCTCGGCGAGCATGTCGGCGGCCAGCGCGCGGTACTCCTCGCCGTGCGGGGTGCCCACGGTCACGTGGCGGGCCGAGGAGCGGTACCGGGCCGGCGCGTCCGTCAGGATCTCCGAGAGCCGCTCGACGACGGAGCGCTTCCCCGGTTCCAGGGGCGAGAGGTGTCCGGCGGCCGGGCCGGAGAGCCGGCGCTCCCCACGGCGCGCGAGCTCCGCGCGCAGGATGTCGATCCGCCCCTGGAGCAGCCGCCGCACATAACTGAGGTCGGCCTCGTCCCGCTGGGCGTCCCGGCGCAGCGTCCGCAGCTCGGGCAGCCGGAGCACGGCGACGCCGGTCAGGGCCGGATCGGCCGCCAGCGGGCTGCTGTCGGTGCGCTGCACCGGCGGCCGGGCCGTCATCGCTTCCGCCCGTGCGTCCGTGCGGGTCAGTGACACGGCCGCGGTCTGCTGCCCGGTCCTCGATGTGCTCATGTACCTCTACCGTCCCCTCGACCGGCGCGGTCCGCCCAACGGCCGGTCCGCAACACCCCGCATGGTGCCACCCCAGATGGCCGCTATGTGACCGAGTGACCCGATCGGCCCCGGATGGCGGGTTGGTTACCCCGGAAAATCACGCGAAGGGCCCGCACGGCGCGACGCAGCCATGACACGGCATCATGGTCCGCATGCGTGCGGTGGTGCAGAGAGTGGACGGCGCGAGCGTCGTCGTGGACGGTGAGACGGTCGGCGAGATCAGCGGCGAGGGCCTGTGCGTCCTGGTCGGGGTCACCCACGAGGACACCAAGGAGAAGGCGGCCCAGCTCGCCCGCAAACTCTGGTCGGTCCGGATGCTGGCCGAGGAGCGGTCCTGCTCCGACATCGACGCGCCGCTGCTCGTCATCAGCCAGTTCACGCTGTACGGGGACGCCCGCAAGGGCCGCCGTCCCACCTGGAACGCGGCCGCTCCCGGCGACGTGGCCGAACCCCTCGTCGAGGAGGTCGTCGCCCAGCTCCGCGCGCTGGGCGCCACGGTGGCCACGGGCCGGTTCGGCGCCCAGATGCGCGTCTCGCTGACGAACGACGGCCCGTTCACCGTCCTCCTGGAGATGTGAGCCCTACGGCTCGACCACGACCTCCTGGGCCGCCGCCGTCGAGTCCGCCATCAGCGGGGCGTCGACCGGCACGTTGCGCTTCACCAGGGCCAGGGCGATCGGGCCGAGTTCGTGGTGGCGCACGGAGGTGGTGATGAAGCCGATCGTGCGGCCGTCCGGTGTCCCGTCCGCGACGCGCAGCTTGGTGCCGTGCGGGGGCAGGACGACCTCGCTGCCGTCGAGGTGGAGGAAGACCAGGCGGCGCGGGGGCTTGCCCAGGTTCTGGACGCGGGCGACGGTCTCCTGGCCGCGGTAGCAGCCCTTCTGGAGGTGCACGGCGGTGCCGATCCAGCCGAGCTCGTGCGGGATGGTGCGGTGGTCGGTCTCGAAGCCGACGCGGGGCCGGTGCTGCTCGACGCGCAGGGCCTCGTGGGCGAGGAGCCCGGCCGGCGGTCCGGCCTTCTCGGCGAAGGACTCCAGGTCCGCGCGCGGCAGGAAGAGATCACGGCCGTACGGCGTCTCGCGGACGACGACTCCCGCCGGGGGCTCGGCGATCGAACCGGCCGGGAGCTCGACGACGGCGAAGTCGGCGGTGCGGTCCGCGACTTCGACCCGGTAGAAGAACTTCATCGACTCCAGGTAGGCGACCAGCGCCTCCTGGGTGTCGGGCTCGGTGTGCATCCACACCGTCGTGCCGTCGTCGACGAGGTAGAGCGCGTGCTCGATGTGGCCGTTCGCGGAGAGGATCAGCGCCTCGGTGGCCTGTCCGGCCGGGAGGTCGGTGACGTGCTGGGTGAGCAGCAGGTGCAGCCAGGCCAGCCGGTCGTCGCCGGTGACGGTGAGGACACCGCGGTGCGAGAGGTCCACGAAGCCGACGCCGTCGGCGAGGGCGCGCTGCTCACGGAACAGGTCGCCGTAGTGGCCGGCTACGCCTTCGTCCACGCCTTCGGCTGGAACGGCGCCGGGCAGGGACAGGAGGGGGCTCTTCATGGACATACACACTACGACCGCGCGGTGGCGGATTTTATTTCTGTCACTTCTGAAGGGCCTGGCAGTCCTTGCAGCGGCCGAAGATGGCGAAGTGCTTCATCTCCGTCTCGAAGCCGAAGGACTCCTGGAGTTTCGCGGTGAACTCGGCGGCTACGGAGACGTCGGCTTCGATGACGTTCGAGCAGTCGCGGCAGACGAGGTGGATGTGGTGGTGCCGGTCGGCCAGGTGGTAGGTCGGCGCCCCGTGGCCCAGATGGGCGTGGCTGACCAGCCCGAGCTCCTCCAGGAGCTCCAGGGTCCGGTAGACCGTGGAAATGTTGACCCCCGACGCCGTCTTCCTCACTTCACCGAGGATGTCGTCGGGGGTCGCGTGTTCCAGGGTGTCCACTGCTTCGAGGACAAGCTGGCGCTGGGGCGTCAGCCGGTAGCCGCGCTGCCTGAGGTCGCTCTTCCAGTCGGTGCTCACCACACTGGAAGTCTAGGACCATTCCCGTGGGAGCCGCCCCGGGGAATAGCGGGACGGCAGAGAACGGCGGACGGCCGGGGAACGGCGGACGGCCCGGGGGCCGTCCGGCGGTCTCCTACTTGAAGAAGGCGATGCCGTCGTCCGGCATGTCGTCGGGCAGGGCCTTGGCCCAGCGCTCGACGTCCTCCGGGGTGACGACCTTCTTCAGGTGCCCGGACATGTAGGGGCGCAGCTCGACCTCGGGTGTCTGCTTCTCGCCGACCCACATGAGGTCGCTGTTCACATAGCCGTACAGGCGCTTTCCGCCGCTGTAGGGGCCGGAGGCGGCCGTGCGGGCGACCGCGTCGGTGACCAGGTCGATCTGCGGCTTCTTGTCGGCGATCTCGCCGTACCAGATCTCGACGACACCGTCGTCGCGGGTCATGACGACCTCGACCTTGCGGTCGGCGTCGACGCGCCAGAAGCCGGACTCCGTCTCCAGCGGCCGGACCTTCTCGCCGTTCTCGTCGAGCACCCAGCTGTGCGAGCGGTACTCCAGGAAGTCCCGCCCGTCGTGCGTGAAGCTGACCTCCTGCCCGAAGTTGCACTTCTCGGAGCCGGGGAAGTCGTGGACGCCGACTCCCGCCCAGTCGCCGAGCAGGAAGACAAGGGGGACCAGGTCCTTGTGGAGGTCCGACGGGATCTCGATCATGAGCTGAACAGTTCCTTGGTGGGGGTCAGCGCTGGCCCTGGTACAGCTTCTTCACGGTCAGCCCCGCGAAGGCGAGCACGCCGACGCAGACCAGGACCAGCAGGGTTTCGAAGAAGATCTCCACGGGGTGCTCCTCGGTGAGCGGAACGGGTCCCCGCCCGGCGCGGCCGGGACTGGGGAGGTACACAAAGGCCGGGCCCCAGCTTACGCGGCCGGGGCCCGGCCCTCTCTTCCAGGTGGGCCTCGCGGGCCCGGCCGCGTCAGCCGAGCAACTGGCTCTGGAGGACGACCGTCTGCTGGAAGGGGATCTCCGGCGCGGCGCCCTTGCGGGACTGCACGACGAGGGCGACCGTGTCCCCGGCCAGCAGGAAGGCCTCCCGGGCCTGCTCGGCGCCGTACGGCTTGCTCTCCGTGTACGCGTAGCGGACTACTTCGTCGACCGACACCTTGTCGGGAAACTGCTCGTCCCGTTCGGTCAGGGCGGCACCCCGCAGCGCGTAGGCCGGTGAGTCGTAGTTCGCCAGTTCGCCGGTGACGAGCTCGTAGGCGGCGGTGGCGGTACCGAACTGGAGCAGGTAGATCCGGGTCCGGGTGCCGTCGGGGGCGGTCCAGCCGCGCGCGGCGACGTGCCGCAGACCGTAGTCGGTCAGTGCCTGGTCCACGGTCTCCCGGTCCGTCTTCCCGTACTGCGTCAGGAAGGTCTTCCGGTCCAGCCAGCCGTCCTCGCCGCGCAGGGACGCGTCGGCCTCGGCGCCCTTGGGGGCCGGGAGCAGCAGTTCGCGCAGGTCGGCGTAGTGGGCGCCGGCCTTGTTGGACTCGGCGAACGGCCCCGGGCTGCCGGACGGCAGCGGCGGCCTGACGATCGTCGGGTAGTCCCAGCGTCCGTCGGTCCGCGTCGCCAGACCGGGTACGTCGGTGCGCTCCATGCCGGTGATGCCGTACGCGGCCGCCGAGCCGACGGCCGCGAAGACCACGGCGGCGGCGGTCCAGCGCAGGACGGCCCGCAGCACCCGGCGGTCCTTCCTGACCTTGACCACGGGCGCCTGGACCTCCGCCGGGACCGCGGCGGGCGGGCCCTCGGGCAACGGAGGCACCACGAGCGCCGGTTCGGCCGACCGGGGTACGTCCGTGTGCGGACCGGATTCCGGCCCGGCTTCCTCGACCGATGTCGTCTGCTCGGTCATACCGCTTCTCCCGGTTCCTGGATGCGGTCGAGCTGCTCGCGGAAGAGCCGCGCGACGCTCTTGGTGTCCAGCGGCTTGGCCGCGAAGGCGGTGGCGCTGACCAGCACATCACCCTGGTAGCCCGAGCAGAACATCATGTCGAGCTTCTCCTTCTTGTCGGTGGGCGGCAGGAAGCACCTGGCGTTCTTGTGGCCCTCGATCCTCGGGCCGGAACGGAAGACCTCGAGGGCGTCGAAGAACTCGTTCTGGAGCGTGGACATGTTCCGTACGGCCTGCCTGTCCTCGATCCGGGACAGCTCGATCTCGGCGGTGTAGGTGGCGGCGTCGCCGATCGTGGAACCCGCGTTGAGGTAGCTGCGCATGGCGATGCCCTTGATGTGCTGCTTGTCGATGCGCTTCTCCATCTCCCGCCGCTGGGAACGCGGCAGACCGCGGAGCGACTGCTTGGTCAGGGCCGTGGCCGCTCCGCCGTTCAACGCGGCATCGGCGCCGAACCCGGCGATGTCCGGGCCGCGGTGCAGGTGTGCGTCGTCGTACGGAACGAGCAGGGCGGCGAGCGGCGATGCCGGTTTCGGCTTCTCGACGTGCTCGCCGGCGGCCTTCGGGAACTTCCACGACGGCGCGCCCGCGTCACGGTCGGCGTTCCGCACGGTCACGACGGTGTACGAGGTGCCCGCGACGACGGCGCCGACGAGCACCACGGCACCGGCCACCGCGGCGACACGGCCCCGGCGCACGCGCTTCCTGCCGGGTACGGGCACGGCGGCCGGGTCGGACCCGGCCGGCACGGGAGCGGGCTCGACGGGCTCCGTCGGCTCCACGCCCTCGGGGTTCGCGGTTCGCTCGTTCACAGCCGCTCCAACTGCCGCTTGGCCAGGTCCATGATCTTCGACTTCGGGATCGGCTTGGAGTCGTAGATCCAGATCTCCATGGCGATGTCGCCGCGCGAGGCCGCCGCCTGCGCCTTGTAGAACGGCAGATAGCCGGCCTTCCGCTCCGGTCCGAAGAGGTAGACCATGCCGTCGCCCGCACCGGGGACGGGCCAGCTCCGCGTTCCCCGCACGTCCCACCTGCCCGCACGGCCCGCGGCGCCGAGGTACTCCTCCTGGCGGTACTGCACCAGCCGGACCTGGACACTGGAGGTGCTGCTCTCGGTCCAGCTCACCCCGGCCGCCCGGCGGAACTCCGACTTGATCAGGCTCGGAAACTCATGGTCCGCGTTCCGCAGCGAGTCCGCGTAGGCCGCCAGCGTCAGCCAGCCGTCGTTCTCCGGCGCCCAGTCCGGCGCCTTCGTGCCCTTCGGGCGGGCGATCAGGAGTTTGCGCAGGTCGCCGTCCGTCTTCACCCGGTGGTCCTGGGCGGCGGACAGCGGTTCGGGACCGGGGCCCTTGGCCAGGGCCACCACCGGCTGCGACAGCGAGGGCAGCTTCGTGGGCGCGCGACGGGCCTGGACCAGGAATCCGGTGCAGGTGCCGGCGACGAGGCCGAGCACGGCGGCCGTGGCGATGAGCAGGGTCGTACGACCGCGCCTACGGGGCACGGTTTCTGACGGCGCGTCCGCCGTCGTACCGGGGCCGACAATCGCCGTGTCGTCGGACACGCTCGGTCTTTCCGGTTTTTCGGATCCTTCGGGTCCTACCAAGACGTCCCCCCACAGATGGTGAAGCACGGATTCCGTATCCGCGCACAGGAGACCCATGGCCTACACACGGGGTTGTCCGGACGTTGATCACGATTCGGACTACCATGACGGCCATGGCGAACAAGCTCGTGATCAAGGTGACGGCGGGGGCCGACGCCCCGGAGCGCTGCTCACAGGCGTTCACCGTCGCCGCGGTGGCCGTGGCCAGCGGGGTGGAGGTCTCCCTCTGGCTGACCGGTGAGTCCTCCTGGTTCGCCCTGCCGGGCCGCGCCGCCGAGTTCGAGCTGCCGCACGCGGCACCGCTGCCCGATCTGATCGACTCGGTCCTGGCGGCCGGGAGCGTCACCCTGTGCACCCAGTGCGCGGCCCGGCGGGACATCACCGAGAAGGACGTCCTCAAGGGCGTACGGATCGCGGGGGCGCAGGTGTTCGTGCAGGAGGCGATGACGGACGGGACGCAGGCGCTGGTCTACTGACCTCGTCTGCGCCGGGTGCGGGTGTCCACCCAGAGGCAGAAGGGGTGGCCCGCAGGGTCGAACAGCACCCGTACGTCGTCCTGGGGCTGGTTCTCGGCGAGCCGGGCGCCCTGCTCGACGGCGTAGGCCGTCTCCTCGGCCAGATTGTCGACCTCGATGTCCAGATGGAGCATCATCCGCTGGTCGCCCGGACCGGCCGGCCACACGGGCGGTGTGTAGAGCGGCTCCGTCTCGAAGGCGAGCGCGATCCCGCCGAACGGTGGGCCGATGAGCACCCAGTCGGGTTCCTCGGCGCGCACCTCGTACCCGAGCAGCCTCTGGTAGAAGCCGGCGAGTTCGTGGGCGTCGGGCGCGTCGAGCACCACGGTGGACAACCTCGTACGCGACATAGACGCCTTTTCCGCTCCTACCGCTGCCGCCGGTTCACGGCTGCCGCCGTTTCTTGCCGTCCAGCTCGTCCCACCACTCGTCGGACTTCGGGTCCCCGGAAGGGTCGTCCCACCAGCGGTCCTCGGGCCCCCGGCGGTTGGCCACCATCGCGGCGACCGGCGGGATCAGCATGGCGACCACGCACATGGCGACGGCCGCGGGAACCGACCAGAGCCGTACGACCGCCCACGCGAGGACGAACAGCACGATGCACGTCCCCATCATGGCGAAATACAGATGCCGCCTGCGCGCGTACATACCACCAGCGTAGGCCCGGACAACCCGTCCGGCGCAGTGCCGACGGCGGTGCGGGCGAGCCGAAGGGCCGCACCCCGATCCGGTAAGCGTCCAACCCCCGGGGGTGCGGCCCTTCGGCCGTTCCGTCGACCGCCGTCAGGGACGGCGGTCCGCCGTTCAGACGGCGATCGCGACCTCGGCGAGGCCACCGGTCTGGGCGACGACCGTGCGGTCGGCGGTGCCACCGGGGACCAGCGCGCGGACGGTCCAGGTGCCCTCGGCCGCGTAGAAGCGGAACTGGCCCGTCGCGGAGGTGGGGACCTCCGCCGTGAACTCGCCGGTCGAGTCCAGCAGACGGACGTAGCCCGTCACCGGCTCGCCGTCGCGGGTCACCTGACCCTGGATCGTGGTCTCACCGGGCTTGATCGTCGAGGCGTCGGGGCCGCCGGCCTTCGCTCCACACATATTTCGATTCCGTCCTTCAGGCCTTGGGGGTTACTTGTTGGCGCCGAGCTCGATCGGCACGCCGACCAGGGAGCCGTACTCGGTCCAGGAGCCGTCGTAGTTCTTGACGTTCTGCACACCGAGGAGCTCGTGCAGCACGAACCAGGTGAGCGCGGAACGCTCACCGATGCGGCAGTACGCGATCGTGTCCTTGGCGAGGTCGACCTGCTCGGCGGCGTAGAGCTCCTTGAGCTCGTCGTCCGACTTGAACGTGCCGTCGTCGTTGGCGTTCTTGGACCACGGGATGTTGCGGGCGCTCGGGACGTGGCCCGGACGCTGCGACTGCTCCTGCGGCAGGTGCGCCGGGGCGAGCAGCTTGCCGCTGAACTCGTCGGGCGACCGGACGTCGACCAGGTTCTGCGAACCGATCGCGGCGACGACGTCGTCGCGGAAGGCGCGGATGGAGGTGTCCTGGGCCTTGGCCTTGTACGCGGTGGCCGCGCGCTCGGGGATCTGCGAGCCGTCGACCAGGTCGCGGGAGTCGAGCTCCCACTTCTTGCGGCCGCCGTCGAGCAGCTTCACGTTCTCGTGGCCGTAGAGCTTGAAGTACCAGTAGGCGTAGGACGCGAACCAGTTGTTGTTGCCGCCGTAGAGGACGACCAGCGTGTCGTTGGCGATGCCCTTCGACGAGAGGAGCTTCTCGAAGCCCTCCTGGTCGATGAAGTCACGGCGGACCGGGTCCTGGAGGTCCTTGGTCCAGTCGATCCGGATGGCGTTCTTGATGTGGTTCTTCTCGTACGCCGACGTGTCCTCGTCGACCTCGACGACCGCCACGTTCGGGTCGTCCAGGTGGTCCTGGACCCAATCGGCGTCTACCAGGACGTCGCTGCGGCTCATGCTCGTTCTCCTCCGGGGCAGTTGCGGCGGGGTGGTGCGGTGTGGAGAGGTGCGCGGTGCGGTGCGGGCCGGTGAGGCCTTGCGCGGCGCAATCGTGGCCCGGACAAGAGAGGTCCAGGGGCCCGGCTCGCGGAAGGCGGGAACGCTTCCGCTCAGAAGGTGCGACAGAGCATGGCGGCGACGCGGCACAGGTCTACTGCCCGCCGCTTCGTGAGATCCGCCTGTCGCTTCATGGGTCCGATCGTAGGGACGGACAGGCGGGCATGTCACCGGCGTGTCGCATGATGAGACGCGATCGTCCGCATGGTGATATCAGAGGGGTGCGAAAGCTGTCCCCGCACGGATTCCGGGCCCGGAGCCGGGCACCGATCCCCGCGGCCCATCTGCGGTACGGACAGGGCCGTCTCGCCTTTCGGACAGTCGCCCCTGGCAGGGCCTGCCCGCCGCCCCGGACCATCGCCCCGGAGCCGCTCTCCGGCCGGGTGCGTCCGCCCGGACACCCGAGGCCGAGGCGCCCGCGAACCGAGGCCCGCGAACCCCAGGCCCGCGAACCGAGGCCTGCGTACCGGCCCGCTCACCCGCCTACCCGACCAGCCGGACGTCCGAACCCTTCACCGAGATCTCGACGCCGCCGGGAGCCGCCTGGACCTTGTCCAGCCGGACACCGCCCGGCAGCTTCTCGATCTTCTGCTGGAAGTCGGTGATCGAGCGGATCCGGCCCTCGGCGAGCTGGACGCCCAGCTTGGGCAGGGAATCCGCGTGCACCCGCACGGTGTCGCCGGAGACGGTCACGGAACTGAGCACCGACACCGGCTCGGGCAGCTTCGCGCCGAGGACGGTCCCGGAGACGGTGACCTTGATCTTGCAGTTGCCGCCGTCGGAAAGGCCGATGACCTGGGCCTTGACCCCGGGCGCCACCTCCGTGGGACCGGACCTGGCGGCCTTGAGCAGCTCGGCGTACGAGATCGACGCGGTGCCGGTGGCACTGCCCGCGGTGGCCGAGCTGTAGTCGCCGCTGAAGGCGACGCCGTGCATCTCGGCGGTGAGGTCGTCGATGCGGATGGTGGCGGCCGAGGAGCCGGTGCCGCCCGTCGGTGCCTCGTAGTCCTTGATGCCGATCTTCACGTCGTCGAACTCCCCGGCGACGACCTGGGTGAGGAACGGGAAGCCCCCGATCGACACGTCGGGGGTGGAGGCGAGGCCCTCGGTGCTCTTGATCCGGCCCGCCGCCTCGTCCTCCGCGAACCCGACCGCCACCCGGTCGGCGAGCACGAACAGTCCGCCGAGAACCACCAGCAGGATCAGGGATATTCGCAGTGCGCGCATGCTCGTTGTTCCCTCACGTGGGACGGCCCCGTCTGGACGGCCGAGTGGCCACCGAAGGCGAGCCTAACCCCGAAGGGCCCCCGATTCGGGGGCCCTTCAAGGGAGTTGTCGATCAGCTGTGACGATTCGTTGCGGCCGGAAGGACCGGTCAGGGCGCCGGGACCCGCAGGTCAGCCCAGCGCGCGGCCCAGCAGGTAGACCGCGGGAGCGGCGGCGGCCAGCGGCAGCGCCACGCCCGCGGTGAAGTGGACGAAGCGGGACGGGTAGTCGTAGCTCGCCACCCGGTGCCCGATCAGCGCGCAGACACCCGCGCCGAGCCCGAGGAGGGCGCCCTGCGTGCCCAGGTCCGTCATCCCGCCGACCGCGAGGCCGGCACCGGCGGCGGCGAGCAGCGCCACGGCCACCGAGGCCGCCGTGGGCAGCGGCAGCGCGCGGACCAGGATCGCCGCGGCGACCGCGGCCGTGCCCACCGTGACGGCGTCCGGCTCGGCCGCCAGATGCCCGGTCGCGATGATCGCCAGTGCCGCGGAGACGACGGTCGCCATCAGGCCGTACATCCGGGTGTCCGGGTCGGCGTGGCTGCGCAGCTGGAGCACGAGGGTCAGCAGGACCCACACGCCGAGGGTGCCGAGGATCGCGGCGGGCGCGTTCTCCCGGCCGGCCACGAGCAGCGCCACGTCGGAGGTCACCGCGCCCAGGAACGCCAGCGCGATGCCCTGCCGGGCGGGCCACATCCCGTTGAGCCGGAACCAGCCCGCCGCGGTGACGGCCTGGAGCAGGACGAGCGGGACGACGAGGGCGTACTGGCCGATCGCCGCCGTCCCGGAGAGGAGCAGCGCGAGCAGCGCCGTCAGCGCGGCCGGCTGGATGCCGGGCTCGATGATCGGCGAGCGCCCCTCGGCCCGGGCGCGCTGCGCGTCGGTGAGGCGGCTCTGGCCGGTGACCGTGGCGGGCCCGTAGGCGACGTCGGCCCCGTCCGCGCCCTCGGGCAGGGTGCCGCCGTCACGCGCCGGGCTCCCGGCGCCCGGAGCCGGGTTCCAGGCTCCCGCCGGGGCCTCGGGCGGCAGGGCCGCTCCGACGGCGCCGCCGTAGCCCTGGGGCTCGCTGTAGGTCTGGTAGCCCTGGGGAGGCAGATACGAGGGGTCGGCCTCCTGGACCGGCGCCTGCGCCTGCGTCTCCCAGGTCCGGCCCTCCCACTGCTGGGTGTGCTGCTGCGGCGGCCAGTCGGCCCCCTGCGGGGGCTCCTGGTGCGCCTGCGGCTGCTGATACGGGTCGTACGCCTCGCGGCGACCCTCGTACGGCTGGTTGCTCATCGTCTCGCTCACCCTCCTGCGAACGGCGGGAGCACCTCGACCGTGCCGCCCTCGGCCAGCCGTACCGTCTCATGCCCGCGGGTCCCCACGGGATCACCGTCGATCAGGAACGAGCATCGCCGCAGGACGCGGACGAATTCGCCGGGGTGTCGTTCACGTGCCGCGTCGAGTGCCTCGGCGAGCGTGCCGGCGTCGTACGGCTCGTCGCCGACGCCTGCAGCGGCCTTGGCGGCGGCCCAGTAACGCACCGTGCCCTTTGCCATCTCGTTCCTCAATCGGAGATCTGTGTGTGCTGGTGTGTGGTGTCCGCGCACCTGTTTGCGTGAACCGGGCCAGGCTAGCCCGGGTGGGTGGCGGCCCAGTCCCCGATGCGGGTGAGGAGGGCGTCGGTGGCGGCGTTCTCGGCGTGGCCCATGCCGTGCTCCAGCCACAGCTCGGCGTGGCCGCCGGAGGCCTCGGCCAGCATGCGCGGGTGGTCGAGCGGGAAATAGCCGTCGCGGTCGCCGTGGACGACGAGGAGCGGTGTCGGCGTGATGTCCGGGACGCACTCGACCGGGGACGCCGGCACCGGGTCCCAGTCACGGGGGTGGATACGGGTCCGCAGCCCGACCCGGCTCACGATCCGGCCGCCAGGACGGGTCACCAGCCAGTGCACCCGCCGCATCGGGGCCGTACCCCGGTAGTACCAGCGGGCCGGCGCGCTCACCGAGACCACCGCGTCCGTACGCGCCCGCGCGCGCTCCTCGCGCTCCCCGCCGGACACCGGTTCACCCGGGAGGGGTCCCCGCTCCTTCTTCCCGTACAGCGCCGCGTGCCGCAGCACCACGGAGCCGCCCATCGAGAAACCGACGGTCACGATCCGGGTGTGCCCGAGTTCCCGCGCCCAGGCGACCGCGGCCGCCAGATCGAGGACCTCGCGGTCACCGACCGTGGAGCGGCCGCCCGAGCGGCCGTGGCCGCGGAAGGAGAAGGTGACCACCGCCCCGCGGCGGGCGAGGACGGCGGCCGTGCGGCGGACGGCCGGACGGTCCAGATCGCCGGTGAATCCGTGTGCGACGATGAACGCAAGGTCACCGGACGACTCCGTTCCGGGGTCGTGGGCCGCCTCGATCGTCACCCCGTCGGCGGTACGCAGAAACGTCCGCACAGGGGCGTCCGGCGCCGTCTCAAGGCGTGGACTCTTGGAGGATCGCGTCACGTGACCTGCCGTACCAGGGCTCATGTGGGCTATTCTGCTGGGCATGAGGACTCGGGCAGAGTAGCCCCCGGGTCCTTTTGTGCTTTCAAAAGCGTTGTATACGAAACGGGAAACCGCAGGTGTACAGCTCTTGGGAGGGCGCGGCGGCTCCCCCGGCGCACGGGAACCGCACGTACAGAGCAGTGCCGCAAACGTCCTCGCAGGGACCGAGGAGGAACCAGACGTTATGGGCGAGCGAACCGTGCACGAAGGCAGGACGACCCGAGCGGGTGAGTCACGATGAGTTCTCTTCTGCTCCTGACCAACGCCCTTCAGCCGTCGACGGAGGTGCTTCCCGCTCTCGGCCTGCTGCTGCACAACGTGCGCGTGGCTCCGGCGGAAGGGCCGGCACTCGTCGACACCCCCGGTGCCGACGTCATCCTCATCGACGGACGGCGTGACCTCCCGCAGGTCCGCAGCCTGTGTCAGCTGCTGCGCTCCACGGGACCCGGCTGTCCGCTCGTCCTCGTCGTGACCGAGGGCGGCCTCGCGGCCGTCACGGCCGACTGGGGCATCGACGACGTCCTGCTCGACACGGCGGGTCCCGCCGAGGTCGAGGCGCGCCTCAGACTCGCGATGGGCCGCCAGCAGATCGTCAACGACGACTCCCCCATGGAGATCCGCAACGGCGACCTCTCGGTCGACGAGGCGACCTACAGCGCCAAGCTCAAGGGCCGGGTCCTCGACCTCACCTTCAAGGAGTTCGAGCTCCTGAAGTACCTCGCGCAGCACCCGGGCCGCGTCTTCACGCGCGCCCAGCTGCTCCAGGAGGTCTGGGGCTACGACTACTTCGGCGGCACCCGGACGGTCGACGTCCACGTACGGCGGCTGCGCGCGAAGCTCGGCCCCGAGCACGAGTCGCTGATCGGAACCGTGCGGAACGTGGGTTACCGATTCGTTACCCCGGAGAAGGTGGAGCGCGCCGCGGACACCGCCAAGGCCAAGGCGGCCCAGCCAAAGCCGGATGATGCGGACGAGACGGCGCACACGGACGGGATCGCTCCCACGCAGGCCGCCGCGCAGCCCCAGGAAGCTGCCGTACGCCCTGCCCAGAGGTAGGTCCATCCGCGTAGACTCCGCGCGTGGCCAAGGTGACTAGGGATGATGTGGCGCGGCTGGCGGGTACTTCCACCGCCGTCGTCAGTTATGTCATCAACAACGGACCCCGGCCGGTCGCCCCGGCCACGCGCGAGCGCGTCCTCGCCGCGATCAAGGAGCTGGGGTACCGGCCCGACCGGGTCGCCCAGGCCATGGCCTCGCGGCGGACGGAGCTCATAGGCCTGATCGTGCCGGACGCGCGCCAGCCCTTCTTCGGGGAGATGGCGCACGCCGTCGAACAGGCCGCCGCCGAGCGCGGGAAGATGGTCCTGGTCGGCAACTCCGACTACATCGCGGAGCGCGAGGTCCACTATCTGCGGGCCTTCCTCGGCATGCGGGTCTCCGGGCTGATCCTGGTCAGCCACGCGCTGAACGACCACGCGGCCGCCGAGATCGACGCCTGGGACGCCCGCGTGGTGCTGCTGCACGAGCGCCCCGAGGCGATCGACGACGTCGCCGTGGTCACCGACGACATAGGGGGCGCCCAGCTCGCCACCCGGCACCTTCTGGAGCACGGCTACGAGTACGTGGCCTGTCTCGGCGGCACGGCCGAGACGCCCGCCGTCGGCGACCCCGTCTCCGACCACGTCGAGGGCTGGCGCCGCGCCATGCAGGAGGCGGGCAAGCCGACCGAGGGACGCCTCTTCGAGGCCCCGTACAACCGCTACGACGCCTACAAGGTCGGCCTCGAACTGCTCGCCGGACCGCACCGGCCGCCGGCCATCTTCTGCTCCACCGACGACCAGGCGATCGGCGTCCTGCGCGCGGCGCGCGAGCTGCGCATCGACGTGCCGCAGCAGCTGGCCGTCGCGGGGTTCGACGACGTCAAGGAAGCGGCCCTGACCGACCCTCCTCTGACAACGATCGCATCGGACCGCTCGGCGATGGCCCGCGCGGCCGTCGACCTCGTCCTGGACGACGGTCTGCGGGTCCCCGGCTCCCGCCGCGAGCGGCTGAAGCTGTTCCCCTCGCGCCTGGTCGTGCGCCAGTCCTGCGGCTGCGCGTAGCCCCCGCCCGGCACCGCCGCCCCACGCGCCCTCCTCACCTTGCGGACAAGGGAGATCCCCGCGCCCCTGAGGGGACGCGGGGATCTCTCTGTGCCGTGCGCCGCACCGCGTGCCGCACCAGGTCCCGCGAGACCTAGAACAGCAGGTTGTACTGGTTGAAGCCGGTGCCCAGGCTCTTGCGGGTGCCGAAGAGGCTGCTGGAGGCCTTGCCGGTGCCCGGGTAGAGCCAGAGCGTGCCGCCCGAGTCACGGGTGATCACGTCGGCGATGCCGTCACCGGTCACGTCGCCGTTGGCCACGTACGAGGTGAAGTTCCAGCCCGTACGCGCCTGGACCCGCGCGGAGAACGGGGTCTTCTCGACCTGCGTGCCCCGGTAGAGGTACAGGACGCCGGAGCTGTTGCGGACCAGCAGGTCGGCGCGGCCGTCGCCTGACAGGTCGCCGTGACCGAAGATCCTGACGTTCTTCCACGCCCTGTCGACGATCTTGACGCGGCCGTAGAACTGGCCGGTGCCCTTGCCCGGGTAGAGGTAGACCGAACCGTCCGCGTCCACCGCGACCAGGTCGGGGCGGGCGTCACCGGTCAGGTCGCCGGGGACGGCGTACGACTTGTAGCCGCCCCACACCGAGCTGATCTGCATCCACTCGAACTGGCCCGAGGCGTGGTTCATGTAGCTGCGGTAGAGCTTGCCGTCACCCTTGTCCCGCATGATCAGGTCCTGGTAGAAGTCCCGGTCCAGATCGGCCTGGAGGACCCAGCTCGCGTTCTGCCAGTTGTTGCCCTGGTAGGCGCGGGCGGACAGCGAGGTGCCCTTGCTGTCCTGCTCGAACAGCCCGCCGGACGGCGTGCGCTCCAGCAGGTCGGCACGGCCGTCGAAGGTCAGGTCCGCGTCGTCGATACGGGGCTGGGCCGCCCAGGTGTACGAGGACACCTTGGTGAACACCGGGTAGGCGCCCTGGGCGGTGCAGCCGGAGACGCCCCAGGAGACGAGGCCGATGATCTTTCCGCCGAACATCACCGGGCCGCCGGAGTCACCGTTGCAGGGGCTCTTGGTGCCCTGGTCCGTGCCGGTCGCGGGCGTGCCCGCGCAGAACATCGAGCCCTCGACGAAATCGTCCTCGTGGAGGACCGAGTTCATCGCGCTGTTGCAGGTCGCGTCCGAGACCAGCGGCAGGGTGACCTTGCGCAGGTTCGCCGACAGGTCGGCGCCCGCGGCGCCCGAGGTCAGACCCCAGCCGTAGACGGTCGCGGAGTTGCCGGCCTTGTACGAGGCGCTGTCGCCCGCGGACACCAGCTTGGCCCACTGCTGCTCCAGCGGACGGTCCAGGGTGAGGACCGCGATGTCGTTCTGGAGGGTCGAGCTGTTGAAGTGCGGGTGGTTCCACTGGCGGTAGACGCCCGCGACGGTGCCGTTGGTGCTGTCCAGCAGACCGGTGGCGCCGGCGACGACCGCGCCGTTGTCCGCCCAGTCCAGACCGGCGACGCAGTGGGCCGCCGTCAGGACCTTGTTCGGGGCGACGAGGGTACCGCCGCAGAAGTAGCCGGTCCCCGCCGCGCTGTCGAAGTAGGAGAGCTGGACCATCCACGGCGCGGAGGAGATCGTCGTCTCGGTGCCGCCGATGATGAACGGCGTCTTCTTGGGTGCCGTGTCCGCGGTCGCCCGGGTCCTGGCGGCCTCGACGACGCGGTGGCGCAGCTCCTTGTCGGAGGCGGTCGGCGCGGGCGCCGCCGTGGACAGGGCGACGCTCGCGTCGGGCAGTCCGGCCGGGTCACCGGCCGCGGAGGCGGGCTGTGCCGCGAGGGCGCAGGTCAGCGCCAGCGCGAGAGCGGCCGTCGGCAACGCCGTGGCGTGGCGTCTCCAGCGGTCGCGCAGGGCAGGTATCACTCAGGACTCCTGGTGTGGGTGCGTGCTGCTGCTCGTCAGAGGCCCGAGAAGGGCGTACGACGCACCGGCCCGACGGTCGACGGCGAGCGCGCGTCGACATCGGGCGTAACCGCGGAGCCCCCCTCCGGCCCGGGAATCGTAGGCCCCACGGATCGCTCCGGACACGGCCCGCACCGGGGTCGGGAGAGTGTTCGTCCCCGCCGTTCCGGGACATCACCCGAGCGCAACCCGCCGTTCGCCGGAGCGGGACGGAAGCCCGCGCGGCGCCCTTGCCGGATACGCGGCGGCGGGACCCGCGTCGCCGCCGCGGCGCGGCTCACAGGCCGTTCTCATGAGGTCCGCAGGGTTCTCCGGGCCGGTTCACAGAAAGCGTCTTTATATCGGGCATACGAGGTTCTGTCGGGCTTCTCAGGGGCCACTCAGGGAGCTCTCATGATCGGGGGACAGTCTTTTTTCATGACCGACAGCTTCCGCCGCAACGGCGAGTACCCCCAGGGCGACCACCACGGGTCCGCGTACCCGGAGCAGCAGTCGCAGCCCTCTTCCCCCGTGAACCCCGAGTGGCCCCCGCCGCCGGCGTACGACCCGTCGGGGCCGGTCCACGTCGAGCCCGGCACGACCGTGTGGCCGGGTGCCGGCCAGGGCGGCAGCGGCGGGGGCGGCGGACACACCGCCGGTCCCTACGCCGGTTACCCCGAGCCCGGCCCCGACGACCGGGCCGGCTCCACCGCGGCCTTCGCGACGGTGGCCCCCGGCCAGGCCGGACCGCCCTCCGCCCCCGCCCAGGCCCCGGCCGGCAGGCGGCGCGCCAAGGGCCCGTTCGCGCTGCTCGCCGCGGTGGCGATCGTCGCCGCGGCGATCGGCGGCGGCACGGCGTACGCCTTCCAGGAGCTGACCGGCAACGACACCGTCGCCGCGAGCAGCAGCACCAGCGCGAACGTGGTGCCCACCAGCCAGCGCGGCACGGTCGCGGGCGTCGCCAAGGCGGTCAGCCCGAGCATCGTGGAGATCGGCGCGACCTCGAACGCGGGCTCGTCCACCGGCTCGGGCGTGATCATCACGACCGGCGGGGAGATCATCACCAACAACCACGTCGTCTCGGGCGCCTCCGAGATCAAGGTCCAGCTGAGCGACGGCAAGTCGTACACCGCGAAGGTCGTCGGCACCGACAGCAAGAAGGACCTGGCGCTGATCAAGCTGGACAACGCCCCGTCCGGTCTGAAGCCGGCGACGCTCGGCAACTCCGACGGCGTCCAGGTCGGCGACCAGGTCGTCGCGATCGGCTCCCCCGAGGGCCTGACCGGCACCGTCACCAGCGGCATCGTCTCCGCCCTCGACCGTGACGTGACCGTCTCCACCGACGAGAGCCAGGGCCAGCAGCAACAGGGCGGCGGCAACGGCCAGTGGCCGTTCGAGTTCGGCGGCCGGCAGTTCAACGGCGACACCGGCTCCTCCACCACGACGTACAAGGCCCTCCAGACCGACGCCTCGCTCAACCCGGGCAACTCCGGCGGCGCCCTCATCGACATGAACGGCAACATCGTCGGCATCAACTCCGCGATGTACTCCGCCGCTTCGGACTCCTCGTCCTCCTCGTCGAGCGCGGGCAGCGTGGGCCTCGGCTTCGCCATCCCGATCAACACCGTCAAGTCCGACCTGGCAACGCTGCGGGCCGGCGGTTCCGACAGCTGACCCCGGAGGTCGCCATGATGATCAAGCGCGTACCGCACACCACGACCGCCGCGGGCGCGGCCGGACTCGGCCTCGCCCTGGCCGTCGCCCGCGAGCTGCACGCACCCGCCGGGCGCGCCCCCGAACTGGCGCCCGCCGTCTCCCGGCCCAAGCAGCACCGGACCTCCGGCCGACGCCGTACCGCACGCGGCTGATCCCCACCGGCGCAGCCGCGAACGTGCGAGGCTGAAAGCACCCGATCACGCCCATCCCACCCGAGGAACCCGACACCCATGAGCTCCGCCGAAGGCGACCGTGACACCCAGCGCATCCTGATCGTCGACGACGAGCCGGCCGTGCGCGACGCACTCAAGCGCAGCCTCGCCTTCGAGGGGTACGACACCGAGGTCGCGGTCGACGGCGCGGACGCCCTGGAGAAGGCGACGGCCTACCAGCCCGACCTGGTCGTCCTCGACATCCAGATGCCCCGGATGGACGGCCTCACCGCGGCCCGCCGGATGCGCGGCGCGGGCACCACCACGCCGATCCTGATGCTGACGGCCCGGGACACGGTCGGCGACCGGGTCACCGGGCTGGACGCGGGGGCGGACGACTACCTCGTCAAGCCGTTCGAGCTCGACGAACTCTTCGCCCGTATCCGCGCGTTGCTGCGGCGCAGCTCGTACGCGGCCTCCGCGGGCGCGGTGGTCGAGGACGACGCGCTGACCTTCGGCGACCTGCGCATGGACCTGTCGACGCGCGAGGTCACCCGTGCGGGGCGGCCGGTGGAGCTCACCCGCACCGAGTTCACCCTGCTGGAGATGTTCCTGGCCCACCCGCGCCAGGTCCTCACCCGCGAACAGATCCTGAAGGCCGTCTGGGGCTTCGACTTCGAGCCGTCGTCGAACTCCCTCGACGTCTACGTCATGTACCTGCGCCGCAAGACGGAGGCGGGCGGCGAACCGCGCCTGGTCCACACGGTGCGGGGCGTGGGGTACGTGCTGCGGTCCGGCGGCGCGGAGTGATGCGCGGCTTCAGGTCCCTGCCCCTGCGCTCCCGCCTGGCCCTGCTGGTCGCGGCGGCGGTGGCGTTCGCGGTGGCGGCGGTCTCGGTGACGTGCTGGTTCATCGTCCAGGGGAAGTTGTACGACCAGGTCGACGCTCAGCTTGGTGACGCACATTTCAGGTTGACCGAGCCTCAGATCACGGCGTTGCTCGCGTCCTGCCCGAAGAACGTGGCCGGATCCTCCGATGCCATGCGCCCCAGGGACTACTACGTGCAGGTGGTCAAGCCGAACGGCGCTTCATGCGTGTTCAGCGACTCCGCCGGTGTCGTGAAGACCACGCCGCGGGACGCGAGTATCGCCGCGAACCCCGATCAGAGCACGCCGACGTTCCACAACACCACTGATTCCCATGGCAACGACGTACGGGTCCTGACCTCACCCCTTGTGATGGGGTTCGGCCCCGGCGCCCAGCTCTACCCGGACGTGGCGCTCACAGTCGGCGTGTCGCTTCAGGACACCCAGAAGACCCTCAACGACCTCGCCCTCGTCCTCCTGCTCGTCGGCGGCATCGGAGTCGTTGGCGCCGGTGCGGCCGGGCTCTGGGTCGCGCGGGCCGGGCTTCGTCCTGTGGACAAGCTCACCGACGCCGTGGAACACGTCGCCCGCACCGAGGACCTGACCATCCGCATCCCCGTGGACGAGGACAGCGACGACGAGATCGCCCGCCTCTCCCGCTCCTTCAACTCGATGACCGCCTCCCTGGCGAGCTCGCGCGAGCTGCAGCAGCAGCTGATCGCCGACGCCGGCCACGAGCTCCGCACGCCGCTCACCTCCCTGCGCACGAACATCGAACTCCTCACCCGGAGCGAGGAGATCGGCCGTCCGATCCCCCCGGCGGACCGCAAGGCGCTGCTCGCCTCGGTGAAGGCCCAGATGACCGAGCTGGCGGCACTGATCGGCGACCTCCAGACGCTGTCGCGGTCGGACGCCGGGCACACCGCCGACCGGGTGGAGGTCGTGGCGCTCCAGGACACCGTGGAAGCGGCCCTGCGCAGGGCCCGGCTGCGCGGCCCGGAGCTGACGATCACCTCCGGTCTGGAACCCTGGTTCGTCCGGGCGGAGCCCTCCGCGCTGGAGCGGGCCATCGTGAACATCCTCGACAACGCGGTGAAGTTCAGCCCCCCGGGCGGTGCGGTCGACGTCCGGCTCAAGGACGGCGAGCTGACCGTGCGCGACCACGGCCCCGGCATCCCCGTCGACGAACTCCCCCACGTCTTCGACCGCTTCTGGCGTTCCCCGGACGCGCGGGCCCTGCCCGGCTCGGGCCTCGGCCTGTCCATCGTGGCCCGCACGGTCCAGCAGTGCGGCGGCGAGGTGACGCTGAGTCCCGCGGAGGGCGGCGGCACGATCGCGGCCGTACGGCTCCCGGGCGCTCCGACACCCCCGCCCGACACCCTCTGACCGACCCCCGGTCATGAGCGAGCCCCCACCCGGCACGGGTGGGGGCTCGCTGCCGTCCGCTGTGCGGGCCGGTTACTGGACGATCGTGATCCGGTCCGCCGCCGGGACCGGGTACGGCGTCGTGGCCGAGGAGTTGGCCGTCAGATAGGCGCCCAGAGCGGCGAGGTCGTCCTCGCCGACCCGGACGTTGGTGCCCTTGCCGAGCTCGGCGAAGCCGTCGCCGCCGCCCGCGAGGAAGGAGTTCATCGCGACGCGGTAGGTGGCGGCCGGGTCGACCGCCGTGCCGTTCAGCTTCACCGAGCCGGCGACGACACGCGCCGCGCCGGACTTGGTCAGGTCGAGGGTGTAGGTCAGCCCCCTGGAGATCTGGAGGATCTTCGGGGAGGCCTCGTTGGCCCCGCTGACCTGCTGCTGGAGCGCGGTGATCACCTGTGCGCCGGTGAGGTCGACCAGGTTGACGGTGTTGGCGAACGGCTGGACCGTGTACGCCTCCCCGTAGGTCACGACGCCGTCGCCCTCACCGCCGCTCGACGCGTAGGTGAGCCCGGCGCGGATCCCGCCCGGGTTCATCACCGCGAGGTCGGCCTCCGGGTCGACCGACTTGGCGTAGGCGAGCTGGGCGTCGGCGATCAGGTCACCGGCCTGGGACTCGGTGCCGGTGTTGTTGATGTCGCCCGCGATGTAGCCGAGGGGACGCGAGGCGACCGGCGCGGAGAGCGCCTTCCACTTGGTGATCAGCGACGTCATGTCGGCGGCCTTGGCGACATCGCGGGTGACCACGTGGTTCGCGGACTTCACCGTCGTACGGGCGATGTCACCGGTCCAGCGGTCGTACGTCAGCGTGGTGTCCGTGTACAGCCGGCCGAAGGAGGAGGCCGAGGTGACCATGCGGGGCCGGCCCGCCGGGTCGGGGATGGTGCACGCGTACGCCTGGTGGGTGTGACCGGTGATCAGCGCGTCCACGGCCGGGGTGACGTTCTTGGCGATGTCGACGATCGGTCCGGAGATGCCGTCACCGGCGCCGGGGCTGTCGCAGTCGTAGTTGTACGCCGTCGACGCGGGCGCGCCGCCCTCGTGGATCAGCGCCACGATCGACTTCACGCCCTGGCGCTGGAGCTCCTTGGCGTACTTGTTGATCGTCTCGACCTCGTCGCCGAACTTCAGGCCCTTGACGCCCTCGGCGGACACGATGTTCGGCGTGCCCTCCAGCGTGACGCCGATGAAGCCGATCTTGACGCCGTTCTTCTTCCAGACCCAGTAGGGCTTGAGGATCGGCTTGCCGGTCTTCTCGTCGGTCGCGTTCGCGGCGAGGTAGGGGAAGTCGGCGCCGGTGAACTTCTTGCCGCCGTAGCAGCCGTCCGTGGGGTGGCAGCCGCCCTTCTGGAGCCGGGCCAGCTCCTTGGCACCCTCGTCGAACTCGTGGTTGCCGACCGAAGTGACGTCCAGGTCGAGGCCGTTGAGCGCCTCGATCGTCGGTTCGTCGTGGAAGAGGCCGGAGATCAGCGGGGAGGCGCCGACCATGTCACCGGCGGCCGCCGTGATCGAGTACTTGTGCCCCTTGCGGGCGTCGCGCAGATGCGTGGCCAGGTACTCGACACCGCCCGCGTCGACGTTCTTCGTCGTGCCGTCCGCCTGGAGCTCCGTGACCCGGCCCGAGGAACCGGTCGGCGGCTCCAGATTGCCGTGCAGGTCGTTGAAGGACAGCAACTGGACGTCCTGGTAACGGCCGCTGCCGTGGTGGTGCGACGGCGTCCCCCTGTCCTGGTGCGCGCTCGCCGGGATCGCGGCGGCCAGCGCCCCGACGGTGGCGAGCCCGGCGGCGGCCGCGAGGAGGCGATGACTGCGTCTGGACCGGATCGTGGGCGGCATGGTTCCCCCTGGAGAACGGTGAGAGGCCGAAACGGTGTGCCGTGCGTGAGCCGGGCGGGTGGTGCGTGCCCTGTGTGCCGCGAACCGTGCGCGCGAGCGGACGATCAGCCGCGGCTTTGCACGCACTTTAGATTCAACGCGCGTAGCGCGAAAGGGGGTTCGGCGTTACGGAGTGATTGCCATCAGCGCACCGGGAACCGACGGGCAGGTCACCGGGAGCCGGCGGCCAGGTCCCTGGACCCCGCCGGCGTACCACCGGCCTGCGCCCCCGGCCCCGCCACGACCCGTGTCCGCGGCGCCCAACTCCTTGTCCCTCCACCGCCGAGCCGTACCCTCGTATGCATGACCAGCGACGACGTGGCACCCTTCGCCCTCTCCCGCTCCATCGAGGCCTTCTCCGTGCTCTCCCCGGACCAGGCCGAGGACGTGCTCCGGCTGCTCGCGGAAGCCGCTCGGGCCGATGGTCAGCAGGCCGTGTCCGAGCAGGGACGGCTCCAGCTGAAGGGCGGAGGCCGTGAGGGCGTCCGGCACCTCCTGCTGACCGTCGGCGACGAACTGGTCGGCTACGCACAGCTGGAGGACACCGACCCGGTCGAGGCCCCGGCCGCCGAACTGGTCGTCCATCCCTCGCACCGGGGGCACGGTCACGGGCGGGCGCTCGGCTCGGCGATGCTCAACGAGTCCGGGAAGCGGCTGCGGGTCTGGGCACACGGCGGCCACTCCGCCGCCCGGCACCTCGCCCAGGTCCTGGGCCTCACCCTCTTCCGCGAACTGCGCCAGATGCGGCGCCCGTTGGAGACACTGGACCTGCCCGAGCCGAAGCTGCCGGAGGGCGTGACCGTCCGCACCTTCGTACCGGGCGAGGACGACGCCGCCTGGCTCGCCGTGAACGCCGCCGCCTTCGCCCACCACCCCGAGCAGGGCTCGCTGACCCAGCGCGACCTGGACGACCGGACCGCCGAGCCGTGGTTCGACCCGGCCGGCTTCTTCCTCGCCTTCCGCGGCGACGAACTCGTCGGCTTCCACTGGACCAAGGTGCACGCCGAGGAGGGCCTGGGCGAGGTGTACGTCCTCGGTGTGCGCCCCGGCGCCCAGGGCGGCGGCCTCGGCAAGGCGCTGACCACGATCGGACTGCGCCATCTCGCCGCGCAGGCCCTGCCCACGGCGATGCTCTACGTCGACGCCGACAACAAGGCGGCGGTCACGGTCTACGAGCGGCTGGGCTTCGTCACCCACGAGACGGACCTGATGTACCGGACGGAGTCCTGAGCCACCGGGACGTGGTCCCGGGCGTTCGGCTCAAGGTCCCGGGTGGTCGGGACACGGTCCCGGTCCTGAGCACCCGGGGCTCGGGCACCGCCCGGCGAGCCGGAGTCAGCGCTGGGCGAGGAAGGCCGTCCGGCGCCGCCGCAGGGGTTCGGCCAGCAGGAGGGCTCCCGCCAGCACGGCCGTGACCAGCACGCCCGCCCAGCGCCGGTGCGAGTCGTTCCAGTCCGGGTCGGACGGTCCGACGAACATCTCCCAGCGTGTGGGCAGCAGCAGGGCGGCGGCGAGGAACGCGCCCACGAGTCCGGCGGATATCGCGATCCCCGGTTCGCCGGACTCCGAGTACCGCACGGCGGCGAGCGCGGAGGCCAGCGCGAGCACCATGACGGCGGCCGCCTCCAGGGTGACCGCGCCCTCCGGGGGCCGGCTCTTGGCGGGTATGAGGAACAGGGCCGCCGTCCAGCACGCCGCGGCGAGCGGCACGACCAGAGCCAGCCTCAGTCCGGTCCGCACCGGGCGCCTGACCGGCACCGTGGCCGTGGTGTGCCGGGCCGGGTCGTCGAGCACGAACGCCAGCCCCACCGCGAAGGCGAGGGCGGAGGCCCGCAGGAGGTTCAGACACAGCCAGGTCTCCGGTGTCCCGTCGGCCGTCCGGGAGAGGGCGGCCGGCACCAGCCCGACGACGGCTCCCGTGATCAGGGCCCATCGCGGCAGAGCGCGCCAGACGGGACGGACCAGGGCGCGGGCCACGGCGTGGACGGGCGGGGGCCCGGCGTGAACCGGTGGCTGCCCGGCGGTTTCGGCGGAGCGGTCCGCGGAGGTTCCTCCGCCCGTCTTCGTCAGTCCCCGCACGAGCCGCTCCCGGAGTCGGCCGCGGTTCCCTTGCCGCCGGCCGGGACGCCGAACAGCTCGGCCACCCGTGCCGTGGACGTCTTCGGGGACGTCAGCTCCGTCCAGTGCGCCTTGACCTTCGCGGCGACGCTGTAGTGCGGCTGTCCGAGCAGTTCGCGCACCACGGTGGTCTGCTGGGCGGACATGGAGACGGGGCTCGTGGGGGCCAGCGCCACGGCCGGGCCCTTGATGCTGTCGTCGAGGCGGACGTTGCGCAGGGAGGCGAGCGGGTCGGACTGGGTGCTCAGGGCGAGCCACATGACGGTCACCACGCGGGCGTCGCACATCTGGCCCGCGGTCTTCTCGTCGCCCGCGACCAGGACCGAGGCGACGCCGACCGCGAACTCGGGGAGACGGTTGCCGCCCCAGCGCGTGCCCACGGTCACCGTTCCCGGGGTGGCGGACGGGGGGATCGCGGCATCGCTCTGGAGGCCGTAGCGGGCGTCGATCCGCTGGCGCACGGTCAGCCGCTCGCCTCCGGCGGAACCGCCCGCGCGGGACTGGATGCGGTCGACGGATGCGGCCCAGTCGGCGGTGCGGCCTTCCCACTCCGGGAAGGCGCAGTACGTGGACCGTCCGTGCCGTACGCAGGTCTGCACCTGCTGCGGGCTCACGGACGCCTTGTCACGGGCCGCGATCAGGGAGGCAGGCTCGCCGGGGGACTGCCCGGCCACGCCGACGGCCGTCGCGGCGACGGCGAGCACGGTCGCCGACGTGACCAGTCGCGACCGGCCGCCGCTCACCAGCACGGCGGCACACAGCAGCGCGACCGCGAGACCCGTCAGGTACAGCGCGTGCCAGGCGGCCGGGCGGCCCAGCAGCTCGGAGGGGAAGGGGTCCGCACCCATGTCCTCGACGACCGGTCCGAGCCAGCGGACCCAGTGCGTTCCCTGGGTGAGCGCGGAGACCAGGCTGGTGACGACGAACACGCCGACCACGAAGGGCGGCGCGAGGAAGCCGACCGGTATCACCCGGGCGAGCAGCACGCCCAGGACGCCGGCCAGCAGGACGACCAGCGGGCCCACGACGAGTTCGGCGGGGGAGCCGTGACCGACGGCGCCGGGCCGAAGCGCGGCCCAGATGTACTGGCCGCCGACGACGAGCGCGACGAGTGCGGCGCAGGGCAGGACGGACAGCGCGTGCGCCACCGTACGCCGCCAGTGCTCCATGGGCAGGATGTCGAAGTGCTCTTCGGTGGAGTGCCGTCGGGACCGCAGCACGGCGCGGTTGACGCAGATGAACACGGCGACGGCGGGGAGCATGGAGGTCGCCTGGGTGGCCCGGTCGACGTCCTGGAGGACCGGGAAGTCGCCCGTCCCGTCACCCGTGGTGAACAGCTGCCAGGCGACGTAGCCGACGTACAGGGCGAGGAAGGCGAGGACCGGGATCTGGAGCAGCAGGTCGCGTGCCTCGAACCGGGCGAGGGCGAGGACCGCCGCCGTGCGGGACTCGGGGCGGGGTGCGGGCGGCTCCACCCCCGTGGGGGCCGCCTGCGTGATGGTGCCGGTGGGGGCGCTCATGCCGCCACCTCCGCGGCCTGGGTGTCGAGGGTGAGCAAGTAGCCGTCCTCCAGGGTCGGTTCGAGAAGGTCGGCGCCCTCGGGCGGGTCGCCGACGTTGCGGAAGGAGCCGCTGCCCGTGCGCCAGCCGGCCCGGGCGGACGGGTCGCGTTCCGTGCTGCTCCACACCCGGCCGGCCGCGCGCTCGGTCAGCTCCGCGGGGGTGCCCTCGAAGCGGATGCGGCCGCCGTCCATGACGATCACGCGGTGGCAGAGCATCGCCACGTCCTCGGTCTGGTGGGTGGAGAGCAGGACGGTGCGGCCTTCTCCCGCCTGGGCGATCAGTTCCCGGAAGCGCATGCGCTGTTCGGGGTCGAGGCCGACGGTGGGTTCGTCGAGGACGAGGAAGCCGGGGTCGCCGACGAGCGCGGCGGCCAGCGCGACCCGCTGGCGCATACCGCCGGAGAGCCGCTTGATGCGCTTGCCCCGGACGTCGGACAGGCCGACGGACTCCAGCACGCGGCGGACCTCGCGGTGCCGGGCGGTGCGGTCGGTGAGTTCCTTGAGGATCGCCACGTAGTCGACGAACTCGAAGGCCGAGAAGTCCTGGTGGAATCCCGGGGTCTGCGGGAGGTAGCCCAGGTCGCGCCGTACCGCCAGACGTCCGGCGGCACTGCCGGGGTCGTTGCCGAGGACGGTGAAGGCACCCTGGTCGGCGGGCACGGCGGTGGCGAGGACCCGCAACAGGGTCGTCTTTCCGGCGCCGTTGGGGCCGAGGAGTCCGGTGACTCCTCGGCCCAGGCGCAGGGAGACGTCGTCGAGGGCGCGCGTGCCGCCGTAGCGGAGCGTCAGGCCGGAGGCGGAGACGGTGGGGATCATGCTGCGTTCCTGTCGGTGAGGTCGGTGAAGGGGAGGTTCGAGGCGTCGAACCGGTCCCGTGCGAGATAAAGGAGTACGGCGGCCAGGGCCGCGACGGCCCCGGCGACGCCCTGTCCGGCCGCGGTGAAGGGGGCCAGGGTGCCGTCGGGCTCCGTGGTCGCCCGGGCCACGGCCAGCAGGGCGACCCAGCCGCCGCCGACGAGCGAGGGGGCGAGGACGGGCCCGAGCCGGGAGGAGAGCGCGAGGCCGGTCGCGGTGAGGGCGAGCGCGGGCAGCAGCCAGGCCAGGGCGTGCAGTCCGTAGGCGGGGAGGGCGAGGGTGGCGAGGCCGCTGAAGCCGAGGCACACGGTCAGGACCGCGACCGTACGGATCATCAGGAGCCGGAAGCCGTGCAGGGGCGATACCACCGCCAGCTCGTAGGTGGGGTCGATCCCGGGGCCGTAGGACACGGCGACCCCGGCGAGCGGCAGCAGCGGTGCGAGGGCGAGGAAGAGGGTGGGGGTGGCCCCGGCACGCACCGCGTCGCCCGCGACCACGGACATGACCAGGAGGGCGACGATCGCGCCCAGCCAGGAGCGGCGCAGGGCGGGTACGGCGGCCAGCAGCCGTGCGGTGTGGTCGGCGACGCCGAGGCGGACGAGCAGCCACTCGACCGGACCCGGCCGCGGGGCGTCGAGTTCGGCGTCGAGCCGCTCCCAGGCCGCGTCCAGGGCGACCGGGTCGCCGACTTCGGCCAGCGTCCCGCGGCACCGCGCGCAGGCGGCGAGGTGGGTGTCGGCCGACCACAGGCGGGGTGCCGCCAACTCGCCCCGTGTGTAGGCCAGGATGTCCTCTTCCGGGACGTGCCAGGCCGTACGGCTGTCACCGCTCATCTCGTCGCCATCGCTTCCGTGACGGTCGTCGCTCATGCCAACGCCTCCCGCAACTGCCTGCGCGCACGCAGTGCCCGCGTCTTGACCGTGCCCGGCGGAATGCCGAGCAGGACGGCCGCTTCCCTGGTGGTGAGTCCGTCGATCACCGTGGCCTGGAGCACCGCCCGGAGTTCGGGCGAGAGCCTGGTCAGCGCGCCCGCCAGGTCGCCGTGTTCGACGCCCGCCAGCACGCGTTCCTCGGCCGAGGCCTCGTCGCGGTGCCGGAGCCTGGCCAGCGCGCTGCGCAGCCGGCCGCGCGCTCCGTCGCCGCGCAGCGTGTCGACGAGGCGGCGTGAGCCGATGCGCCACAGCCAGCCGGCCGGGTCGCCCTCCTCGCGGTAGCGGGCGGTGCCGCGCCAGACCGAGAGGAAGGTCTCCTGGACGACGTCGTCGACGACCCCGGCGTCGGCGCACCGGCCGCGCAGCCGCGCGGTCAGCCATGGCGCGTACCGCCGGTACAGCTCTTCGAAGGCGCGACGGTCCCCGTCCGCCGCGATGGCCCGCAGCAGCTCTCCGTCGCTTCTCGTTTCCCTCACATCCCCTCATCGGACGAGCCCCGCCGATCGGTTCACGGATCCGCGAGAAATTTCCTGACGCCGTCCCGTGCCTGGTGGGCGGCCTGTTCCGCCGCCCGGGCAACCCCCGGCGCGGGCAACCGGCTTGACGGCGGCCACGATCTTGCACCACCCTTTCACTACTCAATTAGTGAAAGGGTGGTTGTCCGAGTGGTCGTGTACCGCATCGACCGGCGCAGTGGCGTCGCCACCTACATGCAGATCGTCCAGCAGACCAAGCAGGCGCTCCGGCTCGGCCTCCTCGAACCGGGCGACCGGCTCCCCACGGCCCGCGAGGTCGTCGAAGCCACCGCGATCAATCCCAACACCGTCCTGAAGGCCTACCGCGAACTGGAGCGCGAGGGACTCGTCGAGGCCAGGCGGGGACTCGGCACCTTCGTCCGCAAGACCCTCGGCGCCGCCCCGGCCGACTCGCCCCTGCGCGAGGAGCTCGACGCCTGGGCCCGCAGCGCCCGCGCCGCCGGCCTCGACCACGAGGACGTGGCCGCGCTGTTCGCCTCCGTACTGGACGCACATTTCCCGAAGGGGGACCAGTGAGTTCCACCGGCACCACCCGATCCACCGTCGCCGTCGAGGCGCGCGGTCTGACCGTGCGCCACGGCCGGCGCTCCGCCGCGGCCCTGGACGACTGCTCCTTCCGCCTCCCGGCCGGGCGCGTCAGCGCCCTCGTCGGCCCCAACGGCGCGGGCAAGTCGACGCTGCTGGCGACCGCCGCCGGACTGCTGCGCCCCACCGCCGGCACCCTCACCGTGCTCGGCACCGACCCCGCCGAGGCCCGCGAACGCATCGCCTACCTGGCACAGGACAAGCCGCTGCACCCCCAGCTCACGATCGCCGAGACCCTGCGGCTGGGCGCCGAGCTCAACCCGGCCCGCTGGGACGCCGCGCACGCCGCCGCGATCGTGGAACAGGGCTCGCTCGACCCCGGCACCAAGGTCCGCAAGCTGTCCGGCGGCCAGCGCACCCGCGTGGCCCTCGCCCTCGCGCTCGGCAAGAGGCCCGAGCTGATGCTGCTGGACGAACCGATGGCCGACCTGGACCCGCTGGCCCGCCACGAACTCCTCGGCACCCTGATGGCCGACGCCGCCGAGCGCGGGACCACGGTCCTGGTGTCCTCGCACATCGTCACCGAACTGGCCGACGCCTGCGACCACCTGCTGCTCCTGGGGAACGGCCGCGTCCGGCTCGGCGGCGGCCTGGACGACCTGCTCCTCGCGCACACCCTCGTGACCGGCCGGGGCACCCCCGCCGACCTCGCCCCGCACCTCGTCGTCGAGTCCCGCACCGCGGGCCGCGGGCTCACGGCGCTCATACGCAACGACGGCCCGGTGGACGACCGCTGGGACGCCGCACCCCCCTCCGTGGAGGAACTCGTCCTCGCCCATCTGCGCTCCCCCGAAGCCCCCGCCCTGCTCACCCCCGGCACGACCACGGCCCCCGCGGCGGTGACCCGATGAGCGCCACCGCCACGAAGGCCACCGCGAGCCGCGGCCTGCCCGTACCGCGCGGCCTGGTCTGGACGGTCCTGCGGCTGCACCGCACCGCGCTGTGGATCTGGACCGGCTTCGTCGTGCTCACCGCCGCACTGCTGCTGTGGCTGTACGGCCCCGGCGCCGCCCACACGCAGCACCTGCTCGACGCCTACGGCTACGCGGGTGTGCAACGCGACGCCTGGACCTCCGGCATCACCGGCTCCACGTTCTCGGGCGTCTACAACGACCTCTTCTACGACCCCTCTTCCCTCCTGGACCTCGCCTCGTTCGGCGTCGCCGTCTTCGCGGCCGGCTCGCTGACCGCCCGCGAACTGGAGAACGGCACCGCCCGGCTCGCCTGGACCCAGTCCGTCACCCCGGCCCGCTGGCTCGCCGCCCGACTCGCGGTGCCCGCGCTGCTCGTCACCGCCGGCACGGGCCTGCTGGTCGTGCTGTACCGGATGCTGTGGACCGCCCACGGCAACCTCCTGCTGGCCGGCATCGGACCGCGGGCCGTGTACTTCTCCATCGGCCCGGCCACGGTCGCCGCGCCGCTCCTCGGTCTGGCCGTCGGCGCGTTCGCGGGTCTCGCACTGCGGCGCACCCTGCCCGCTCTCGCCGTCGCCGGACTCGTGCAGGGCGCCGTCATCACGTTCCGCGCGAACTCCTGGCCCTTCCAGGGCAGTCATCAGCAGCCCGACCTGTCCGCCCACAGCCGCGCGATCACCGCGGCCGGTACGAGGATCCCCGACCCGGGCTGCGAACTCAGCCGCCCCTGTCTGGCCCGGCACCAGATCGTCGGCTTCACCCGCGAGTACCTCCCCTCCCCCGACTACTGGCCCCGCCAGCTCCTGGAGACCGGAGTGATGCTCGCCGCCACCGCGATCCTGGTCGCCGCCGCCTTCGGCGTCCTGAGGCGAAGGGCGACGTCATGAGCACCCTGACCACCCCGCACCCCACGTCCGGCGCGGCCCCGCGGCGCCCGTACCGTCCGTCCGGCCTGACCTGGAGCGTGCTGCGGCTGCACCGTACGGCCCTGTACGCGTGGGGCGCCGCCGTGCTCCTCGCCGCGGCGGGCCTGATCTGGATGCACGCCATCGGCCCCGAGGCCCGCGCGGCCGCCGGCGACTGCGGCCCCTCGGGCGTCCTCTCCGCGGACTGCGGGTTCACGAAGGAGACCGCCGCGGACCGGGTCCACACCTACGGTCTCGACCTGGTCTCCGGGGGCGTCACCTATCTGATGTACGCGGTCGCGCTCTGGGCGGGAGCCGCGCTGACCGGCCGCGAGCTGGAGAGCGGCACGGCGCGGCTGGAGTGGACGCAGTCCGTCACCCCGGCACGCTGGCTCGCCACCCGGCTCGCCGTCCCCGCGGTCCCGCTCGCCGCGGGCACCGCGCTGATGGTCCTGCTCGCCGGCTGGACCCGCCGCGCCGGGAACGGCGAGCCGGCCGACGGCTGGTTCAACACGAACGTCTTCGTCTCCACCGGCCCGGCAGCCGTCGCGTACGCCCTGGCCGGGCTGGCCCTGGGCGCGCTCGCGGGCCTGGTCCTGCGCAGGGCCCTGCCCGCCGCGGCCGCGGCCCTCGCCGCCGCGTACGTCCTGCACGCCGTGCTGGACGCCTTCCGGATGAACCTGTGGCCCGCCGTGAAAGTCACCGGGCAGGCCGCCCTCGACGTCCCGCACGGTGCCCTGGTGCTCGAACGCGGGGCACGGCCGAGCGCCGACGGCCGGTCCGGCATCTGGGCCGTCTACCAGCCGGAGTCCCATTTCTGGCCCCTCCAGCTCGTGGAGAGCGGTCTGCTGCTGGCCGTCGCGGGCATCGCGACCGCGGCCGCCTTCGCGCTGCTGCGTCGCCGCCACGGGTGACCCTCGGTAGCACCGGCAGGGCGCGCGGTGCGGCGCGGGCGGGTGTGTCCACGGTTCCCGGACGCAAGGACGTCCGGGAGCCTCCCCCCGATATCCCGCACGTCATGTCGCCGTAACCATCGATTCAGGTGACCTTGCGACGCTCGAGCAATGCAGCCCGCCGTGCCCGAGCCTTCTCCCCCGCCGGAGAACGAGTCCGCACCGTCCACGCGGAGTCAGCGTACGCCCGCCGAACGGAACGGAAAGTTCCGCATCAGCGCGCTGGTGCCCGCCCTCTCCGACGCGCCGGTCTCGCCCTCGGCACGGAAGAATAGGTCCATGAACCAGCGAAGCGCCCAGGCACCCGTGCAGCACCCGCAGCCCTCGGTCGGCTCCATCGCCGCCCACCGTCCGCACACCGTCGCGGCGAACGTGTCCGATCTGGAGCCCGATCTCGACGCCGACCTCGACGAGTACGAGGACGCCGGGCAGGACGGGATCATGCTGCCGCAAGGCCGCTTCCTGGACCGCGAGCGCAGCTGGCTGGCGTTCAACGAGCGCGTCCTGGAGCTCGCGGAGGACCCGAACACGCCCCTCCTGGAGCGCGCCAACTTCCTGGCGATCTTCGCCAGCAACCTGGACGAGTTCTTCATGGTCCGGGTGGCCGGACTCAAGCGCCGCATCGCCACCGGCGTGGCCACCAAGTCCGCCTCCGGCCTCCAGCCCCGCGAGGTCCTGGAGATGATCTGGGCCCGCTCCCGGGAACTCATGGCCCGGCACGCGGCCTGCTACCAGGAGGACGTCGCCCCCGCGCTCGCGGAGGAGGGCATCCACCTCGTCCGCTGGAGCGAGCTGACCGAGAAGGAGCAGGCCCGCCTGTTCACTCTCTTCCGGCACCAGATCTTCCCGGTCCTGACCCCGCTGGCGGTCGACCCCGCGCACCCCTTCCCGTACATCTCGGGCCTGTCCCTGAACCTCGCCGTCGTCGTGCGGAACCCGGTCAGCGGCCACCGCCACTTCGCGCGCGTCAAGGTCCCGCCGCTGCTCTCCCGCTTCCTGGAGGCCTCCCCGAACCGCTACGTCCCCATCGAGGACGTGATAGCGGCCCACCTGGAGGAGCTCTTCCCCGGGATGGAGGTCCTGGAGCACCACACCTTCCGCCTCACCCGCAACGAGGACCTGGAGGTCGAGGAGGACGACGCCGAGAACCTGCTCCAGGCCCTGGAGAAGGAGCTCATGCGGCGCCGCTTCGGCCCGCCGGTGCGCCTGGAGGTCGAGGAGTCCATCGACCGCTACGTCCTGGACCTCCTCGTGCGCGAACTGAAGATCTCTGAGGCCGAGGTGTACCCGCTGCCGGGTCCCCTGGACCTCACCGGCCTCTTCGGCATCGGCGCCCTGGACCGGCCCGAGCTGAAGTACCCCAAGTTCATCGCGGGCACCCACCGCGACCTGGCGGAGGTCGAGTCGGCGTCCCCGCCCGACATCTTCGCCGCCCTGCGCGAGCGCGACGTCCTGCTGCACCACCCGTACGACTCCTTCTCCACCTCGGTGCAGGCCTTCCTGGAGCAGGCCGCGGCCGACCCCGACGTGCTCGCCATCAAGCAGACGCTCTACCGCACCTCCGGCGACTCCCCGATCGTGGACGCGCTGATAGACGCGGCCGAGTCCGGCAAGCAGGTCCTCGTCCTGGTCGAGATCAAGGCCCGCTTCGACGAGCAGGCGAACATCAAGTGGGCCCGCAAGCTCGAAGAGGCCGGCTGCCACGTCGTGTACGGCCTCGTCGGCCTCAAGACCCACTGCAAGCTGTCGCTCGTGGTCCGGCAGGAGGGCGAGACCCTGCGCCGCTACTCCCACGTCGGCACCGGCAACTACCACCCGAAGACCGCCCGGCTGTACGAGGACCTCGGACTGCTCACCGCCGACCCCCAGGTCGGCGCGGACCTCTCCGACCTCTTCAACCGGCTCTCGGGCTACTCGCGCCGCGAGACCTACCGCCGTCTGCTCGTCGCGCCCAAGTCGCTGCGCGACGGACTGATCGCGCGGATCAACAAGGAAGTCCAGCACCACAAGGCCGGGCGTCCCGCCTTCGTCCGCATCAAGGTCAACTCGATGGTGGACGAGGCGCTCATCGACTCCCTGTACCGCGCTTCGCAGGCCGGCGTGCCCGTCGACGTGTGGGTGCGCGGCATATGCGCCGTCCGTCCCGGCGTCACGGGCCTGTCCGACAACATACGGGTCCGCTCCGTCCTCGGCCGCTTCCTGGAGCACTCCCGGGTCTTCACCTTCGGCAACGGAGGCGAGCCCGAGGTGTGGATCGGCAGCGCCGACATGATGCACCGCAACCTCGACCGGCGGATCGAGGCCCTGGTCAGGGTCACCGACCCGGCTCACCGCGCAGCCCTCAACCGGCTGCTGGAGACCGGCATGTCCGACACCACGGCCTCCTGGCACCTCGGCCCCGACGGCGAGTGGATCCGCCACGCGACCGACGCGGAGGGACAGCCCCTGCGGAACGTCCAGGAGATGCTCATAGACGCCCGGAGGCGCCGGCGTGGCACAGCAGCACCTTGATCCCCCCACCGGCTCCGTGGCCGGGACGGCCCCCCTCGACGAGGAGGACATCCCGATCGGTGACGCCCTCGCGGGCTATCTGCGGGCCCAGGCCACGGAGTTTCTCCGCTCGCTGCGCCAGCACCGGGAGACCGGCGGCGCGGCGAACGGAGGAGGGGAGTCCGGCGACGCGGCGCGCTCCCTGCGCCACTCCGCCCGCCGCATCAGCGGCAGCCTGCACACCTTCCGGCCGCTCCTCGACGCGGACTGGTCGGAGGGGATGCGGCCCGAACTGGCCTGGCTCTCGGGCACGCTGGCGCGCGAACACGCCTACGCGGCACGCCTGGAACGGCTGATCGGCGCCCTGAACCGGCTGTCCGGCACGGCCGCCCTGCCCGGCCAGAGCGGACGGTCCCCGGGCCCCGCCCCCAAGGCGGGCAGTCTGACCGTCGGCGCCGCGAAGGCGGGCGCGCTCCTCGACCGCCAGCTGACGCTCGCCCGCACCCGCGCCCACTCTGCGGCCCTCCAGGCGCTCGGCTCCTCCCGCTTCCACGCCGTCGCCGACAGCGTCGCCGTCCTCGCCAGCGAGGTCCCGCTGGCCCCGGCCGCGGACGGCGCCGATCTGCGTCCGCTGGCCGCCGCCGCGAAGGACCGGCTCGCCGACGCCGTCACCGCGCTGCCGCTGGTGATCGCCGGCCGCCCCTACAACGCCGAGGCCCTGGTGCACGGCCTCTCCGCCGACACCGCTCCCCAGCCGCAGGACGCGCCCTGGCACCAGGTCCGGCTGCTGCTGCGGCTGCACCGCTACGCCCACGAGGTGCTGCACCGCGGGGAGTGCCCCGTCGACGTACGGCTGCTCGGCGCGGGCACGGCCCTCAACCGGCACCGGGACGCGGCGGAGGCGGCCTCCGCCGCGGCGTCCGCGGCACGCACCCCGCGCATCGCGCCGGCGACGGCGTACGCGCTCGGTGTGCTGCACGCCGACCAGCGGCACGAGGTGGAGGCGGCCCGGTTCGCCTTCCAGCAGGCCTGGCAGAAGGAAGCCGTACGCACCCCCTGAGGGAGGCCCCATGGCCGACGACACCATCCACGCGGCGGGCTGCGTCCTGTGGCGCCGCTCCCCGGTCGACGCCGAGCTGGAGATCTGTCTCGTCCACCGGCCCAAGTACGACGACTGGTCGCACCCGAAGGGCAAGCTGAAACGCGGCGAGGGGTTCCTGACCGGCGCGCTGCGCGAGGTCGGGGAGGAGACGGGTTACGACGCCGTCCCCGGCGCCGTCCTTCCCACGCTCCACTACGACGTCGCCGGACGCCCCAAGGAGGTCCGCTACTGGGCAGCCGAGGCGGCCGCCGGCCGGTTCGCCCCGAACGACGAGGTCGACCGCGTGCTCTGGCTCTCCCCCACCGCCGCACGCCACCGGCTGACCCAGCCCCGCGACCGCGACCTGGTCGACGCGCTGCTGGACGCGCTGCGACCGGCCTGACGTGTTCCCCTGGAGGGAAGGGCGCCGCCCCCGGGCATCCGGCGCGGCGCCCCGTCATGCGCGAAAAGCGGTCCCCGGTGCGCCGCGGACGGACACGCACCGTAGTGACCGCACCCTTCGCTGTTGCTCATGAGGAAATCGGGGCGAATGAGCTATGACGGGAACGCGGGCATCGTCCACCTGGTACTCACCCGTTCGATTACCTGGAGTTTCCCTTCCGGACCCCTCTGCCGGGACATACCCGTGTCCTCGACGTGAGCGTTCCGTGACCTCACCGCACCGCCGTCAGGGGTTCACCCCCCGTTCACTTACGGCCTTCGGCGCCTTCACCTGATCTGCTTAATTTCGGCCTTACGCGGTGCGAAGGACGCCTCGGGGCGAACCCTCCACCTCGCTACGGACCGCAGTACACAGACATCGCACGCCGCCACCTGACGGCGGCTCCTGGAAGGAACTCCCGAAGTGAAGCTTCAGCGCATGAACCGGCGGGCCCTCACCCTCGGTGCTCTCGCCGTCTCCGGCGCCCTGGCCCTCACGGCGTGCGGTTCTGACGACACCGGCAAGTCCAGCGGTGGCGGCAGCTCGGCCTCGGCCAGCAACACCAGCTCCATCAAGTGTGACAACGCCAAGGGCCAGCTGCAGGCCTCGGGCTCCTCCGCGCAGAAGAACGCGATCGACGCCTGGACGAAGTCCTTCACGGCCGCCTGCAAGGACGTCCAGATCAACTACAACCCGACCGGTTCGGGCGCGGGCGTCACCGCGTTCACCCAGGGCCAGACCGCGTTCGCCGGTTCGGACTCGCCGCTCAAGCCCGAAGAGGCCACGGCCGCGAAGAAGGTCTGCAACAACAACAACGCGGTCGACCTGCCCATGGTCGGCGGTCCCATCGCGATCGGCTACAACGTCCCGGGCGTCGACAACCTGGTCCTGGACTCCGCCACGCTCGCCAAGATCTTCGACGGCAAGATCACGACGTGGAACGACGCGGCCATCAAGGCGCTGAACCCCACCGCGAAGCTTCCCTCCACCAAGATCCAGGCGTTCCACCGCTCGGACGAGTCCGGCACCACGGACAACTTCACCAAGTACCTCATCGCCACCGCCCCGTCGGACTGGAAGTACTCCGGCGGCAAGGCCTGGCAGGCGAAGGGCGGCCAGTCCGCCCAGGGTTCCGCCGGTCTCGCCCAGCAGGTGAACCAGACCCCCGGCGCGATCTCGTACTTCGAGCTCTCCTATGCCACGGGCAGCATCAAGGCCGCGTCCCTCAAGACCGCCGCCGCCACCCCGGCCGCCGCCACCGTCGAGAACGCCACCAAGGCCATCTCCACCGCCAAGGTCGTCGGCACCGGCAACGACCTGGCCCTCCAGCTGAACTACAAGCCGACCGCCGACGGCGCCTACCCGCTGACGCTGGTCACCTACGAGATCCTCTGCGAGAAGGGCAACAAGGCCGACACGCTGGCCGCGACGAAGGCCTTCCTCACCTACACCGCGAGCGAGGACGGCCAGAAGCAGCTGACCGCCGCCCAGTACGCGCCGATCCCCGACGAGATCATCACCAAGGTCCGCTCCGTCGTCTCGAACCTGAGCTGACCCGAGTGTGCGGCCCGCCTCGCCGAGGCGGGCCGCACCGTCCGGTGCACCGCCGCCTGGAGCCGCGACTCGATCCGGCTCCGCAGACCGGAGACTCATGATGGACATATCGACACAGAACGCTGAAGCACCTCCCCCCAGCCCACGATCGTCGGCCGCCGGCAAGCGCGCCGCCCGCGGTGCCACCCGCCCCGGAGACCGCATCTTCCTCGCGCTCTCCCGCGGTTCCGGCATCCTCCTCCTGGTGATCATGGCCGCCATCGCGGTCTTCCTCACCTACCGCGCCTCGCTCGCGCTCAGCAAGAACCACGGCAACTTCCTCACCACGTTCGAGTGGAACACCGGCCTCACCCCGCCGGTCTTCGGCATCGCGGTGCTGGCCTTCGGCACGGTGGTCTCCGCGATCATCGCCATGGCCCTCGCGGTCCCGGTCGCGGTCGGCATCGCCCTGTTCATCACGCACTACGCCCCGCGCAAGCTCGGCGGGCCCATCGCGTACGTGATCGACCTGCTCGCCGCCGTCCCCTCCATCGTGTACGGCCTCTGGGGCGCCATCGTCCTGGTCCCGCACATGAACGGGCTGTTCGGCTGGCTCAACACCTACCTCGGCTGGACGGGCATCTTCAGCTGGCAGCAGGGCGCGCCGCGCTCCATGCTCACGGTCGGCATCCTGCTCGCGATCATGGTCCTTCCGATCATCACCAACGTGAGCCGTGAGGTCTTCCGCCAGGCACCCCAGATGCACCAGGAAGCCGCACTGGCCCTCGGCGCCACACGCTGGGAGGTCATCCGCATGTCGGTGCTGCCCTTCGGCCGCTCCGGCGTGATCTCCGCCTCGATGCTCGGCCTCGGCCGCGCGCTCGGCGAGACGATGGCCGTCGCCACCGTGCTCTCCCCGACCTTCGACATCCAGGCCAGCCTGCTCGATCCCGGCGGCGGCACCTTCGCCCAGAACATCGCGGCCAAGTTCAACGAGGCCACCGTGTTCGGCCAGGACGCCCTGATCGCCTCGGGTCTCGTCCTCTTCGTGATCACCCTGCTGGTCAACGGCGCGGCGCGCATGATCATCAACCGCCGCAAGGAGTACTCGGGGGCCAACGCATGAGCAACGCACCCGTCACCCGCAAGCACGCCAGCAGCCTGCGCGGCGGCAGCCTCCCGAAGTGGTCCTCCTGGGCCATCGCCGCGGGATCCATCGCGGTCGGGCTGGGGATCTCCTTCGCCGCCGGCCTGGACAGCAAGATCCAGTGGGGTCTGATCGCCGCGGTCGTCTTCGTCCTCGGTACGTACGTGATCGCCACGCGCGTCGAGGGCCGCCGCCAGGCCAAGGACCGCGTCGCCACCAGCCTGGTCTGGGTCTGCTTCATCGTCGCCGTGGTGCCGCTGGTCTCCCTGATCTGGGAGACCCTCAAGCGCGGCATCAAGGTCTTCGACGTCTACTTCCTGAGCCACTCCATGGGTGTGGTCGCCGACACCGAGACCGGTGGCGGCATCTACCACGCGATCATCGGCACCCTGGAACAGGTCGGCATCGCCTCGCTCATCGCCGTGCCGATCGGCGTGCTCACCGCGATCTACCTCGTCGAGTACGGCCGCGGCAAGCTCGCCAAGGCGGTCACCTTCTTCGTCGACGTCATGACGGGTGTCCCGTCGATCGTCGCCGGTCTGTTCGTCCTCAGCTTCTGGATCCTGATCCTGGGCATGGGCTACTCCGGCTTCGCCGGCGCGATGGCCCTGTCGATCCTGATGATGCCCGTGGTGGTCCGCTCCACCGAGGAGATGCTCAAGCTCGTCCCGAACGAGCTGCGCGAGGCCTCCCTCGCCCTCGGCATCCCGAAGTGGCGCACCATCCTCAAGGTGGTCCTGCCGACGTCCATCGGCGGTATCACCACGGGTGTGATGCTCGCGGTCGCCCGTATCACCGGTGAGACCGCTCCCGTGCTGCTGTTGGTGTGGGGTACGAACTTCATCAACAACAACCCGTTCGACGGCCCGCAGGCCTCGCTGCCGCTGTACATCTACCGGCAGTACGCCGCGGGAACCCCGGCATCCACCGACAGGGCCTGGGCGGCGGCACTCGCGCTCATCCTGTTCGTCATGATCCTCAACATGGGAGCCCGCGCCATCGCGCGCTGGAAGGCACCCAAGACGGGCCGCTGACGCGGCCGATCAGCGACCCGATCCTTCCGAAAGAAGCAGTGACTGACATGGCCAAGCGAATCGACGTAAGCGGTCTGACCGCCTACTACGGCGCCCACAAGGCGATCGAAGACATCTCCATGACGGTCGAGCCCCGCTCGGTGACGGCCTTCATCGGCCCCTCCGGCTGCGGCAAGTCGACCTTCCTGCGCACCCTGAACCGCATGCACGAGGTCACCCCCGGTGGCCGCGTCGAGGGCAAGGTGCTCCTCGACGACGAGGACCTGTACGGCAACGGCATAGACCCCGTGGCCGTGCGCCGCACCATCGGCATGGTCTTCCAGCGCCCCAACCCCTTCCCCACCATGTCGATCTTCGACAACGTGGCGGCGGGCCTGAAGCTCAACGGCAGCTACAAGAAGTCCGAGCTCAGCGACATCGTGGAGCGGTCCCTCAAGGGCGCGAACCTCTGGAACGAGGTCAAGGACCGGCTGAACAAGCCCGGGTCCGGCCTGTCCGGCGGTCAGCAGCAGCGTCTGTGCATCGCGCGGGCGATCGCGGTCGAGCCGCAGGTCCTCCTCATGGACGAGCCCTGCTCGGCCCTCGACCCGATCTCCACCCTCGCCATCGAGGACCTGATCGGTGAGCTGAAGGAGCGCTTCACGATCGTCATCGTGACGCACAACATGCAGCAGGCCGCCCGCGTCTCCGACCGCACGGCGTTCTTCAACCTGTCCGCGGTGGGCCAGCCCGGCCGCCTCATCGAGATCGACGACACGGAGCGGATCTTCTCCAACCCGTCCGTCCAGGCCACGGAGGACTACATCTCCGGTCGCTTCGGCTGACCGGACCGCCTCCCGAAACCCCTCGCGGTGCTGCATGGCGGTGCCACCGCGAGGACGAGAAGGGCCCGCCCCTGGCTCCCGGGGGCGGGCCCGTTCGCGTTCCCCGGGGGGCGGGCCCGTTCGCGATCCTCGGGGGTGGGCCCGTTCCCGTTCCCCGGGGGCCGGGCCCGTTCGTGTTCCCCGGGGGGGGTGGGAAACACCGAGGGCCGGCCCCGAAGGACCGGCCCTTGACGATCAGGCTCAGTGAGAGCGCCCGCTCCTAGAGGAACGCGAGGTTCACGACCCAGAAGCTGGCGGCGGCCACGATCGCGGCCGCCGGCATGGTGATGAACCAGCCGAGGACGATGTTCTTGGCGACGCCCCACCGCACGGCGTTCAACCGCTTCGTGGCCCCGACACCCATGATCGCCGAGGTGATGACATGGGTCGTGGAGATCGGCGCCTTGAACAGGTACGCCGTGGTGAACATGATCGACGCACCGGTCGTCTCCGCCGCGAACCCCTGCGGCGGGTCGAGCTCAATGATCTTCCGGCCGAGCGTCCGCATGATGCGCCAGCCGCCCGCGTACGTACCCAGCGACAGCATCGACGCGCAGACGATCTTCACCCAGACCGGGATCGGGTCGTTCGCCCCCTGCTCGCCGGCGATGACCAGCGCCATCACCACGACACCCATCGTCTTCTGGGCGTCCTGGAGACCGTGCCCGAGCGCCATGCCGGCCGCGGACACCGTCTGCGCGATCCGGAAACCGCGCTTGGTCTTGTGCGGGTTGGACCGCCGGAACAGCCACATGATCAGGGCCATCACGAGATAGCCGACGAGCAGACCGACGACCGGCGACAGGAACATCGGGATGATGACCTTGTCGACCAGCCCGCTCCAGTAGACCGTCGTGCCGCCGGCCAGGGCCGCCCCGACCATGCCGCCGAACAGGGCGTGCGAGGACGAGGACGGCAGACCGAAGTACCAGGTGACCAGGTTCCAGGTGATCGCGCCGATGAGGGCCGCGAAGAGGATGCCCATCCCCTTCGAGCCCTCGGGCGTCTGGATCAGCCCCTCACTGACGGTCTTGGCGACCCCGCTGCCGAGGAACGCGCCGGCGAGGTTCATCACCGCGGCCATGGCGAGCGCGGCCCGCGGCGTCAGGGCACGCGTGGACACCGAGGTGGCGATGGCGTTCGCCGAGTCGTGAAAGCCGTTCGTGTACGTGAATCCGAGCGCGACCCCGATGGTCACGATCAAAGCGAAGGTGTCCATGAACGGGTCAGGACTCCTTGACGGCGATGGTCTCCACCGTGTTCGCCACGTGCTCGAACGCGTCGGCCGCTTCCTCCAGAACGTCCACGATCTGCTTGAGCTTCAGCACCTCGATGGCGTCGTACTTGCCGTTGAACAGGTGGGCCAGCAGCTTGCGGTGGATCTGGTCGGCCTGGTTCTCCAGCCGGTTGACCTCGATCCAGTACTCCGTGAGGTTGTCCATGGTCCGCAGGTTGGGCATGGCCTCCGCGGTCAGCTCCGCCGCCCGCGCCAGCACCTCGATCTGCTGCTCGACGCCCTTGGGGAGTTCCTCGACGTTGTAGAGGACGACCAGATCGACGGCCTCCTCCATGAAGTCCATGATGTCGTCGAGGGACGAGGCGAGGTTGTAGATGTCCTCGCGGTCGAAGGGCGTGATGAAGGAGGAGTTCAGCTGATGGAAGATCGCGTGTGTCGCGTCGTCACCGGCGTGTTCCGCGGCCCGCATACGCTCTGCGATCTCGGCCCGAGCGGAAGCGTCCGCCCCGAGCAGTTCCATCAGGAGCTTCGAGCCCGTGACGATGTTGTCCGCGGATGCGGAGAACATGTCGTAGAAGCTCGTCTCCCTGGGGGTCAGACGAAAACGCACGTTGGGGTCCTCGGGGTGCTTCGATTCGGTCAGGCTGATGCTAGGTGCATCATCCGGCCACGGCTAAGGGGCCGCCACCCAGTGTCGCCCATCAGGCACAGTGATCGGCACGGGGTCCGTCACCGGCGCCGGGCAAGGGGTCCTTACCCAGCAAAGTTCGGTACGATATACCCACCAGGGGTATATGTAAGTGGCGTTTCAGACAGGATCGCCGATCCGATCCAGCAGGAGGACGCGATGACGACCACCGAGGCCGGCGCGACGGCGCCCTCCGGCGACGCGCAGGAGATCGTGACCGACCACGACCGCGGCATCCACGGCTACCACCAGCAGAAGGACGAGCACCTCAAGCGGCTGCGCCGGATCGAGGGCCAGATCCGCGGGCTCCAGCGCATGGTTGACGAGGACGTCTACTGCATCGACATACTCACGCAGGTGTCCGCCTCGACCAAGGCGCTCCAGTCCTTCGCCCTCCAGCTCCTGGAGGAGCACCTGCGCCACTGCGTGGCGGACGCGGCCCTCAAGGGCGGCGCCGAGATCGACGCGAAGGTCGAGGAGGCCACCAAGGCGATCGGCCGCCTCCTGCGCACCTGAACCACGCGACGGCCGCGAACGTCACGCGAACCGTGCGATCCGCGCGAAACCGTGAGAGATACGACGCATGTGACATCCGCGACGCGCGCTCCCCGGACACCGGGACGGGGCCGAAATGGACTAGTCCTCCGCCCGCAGCCGCCCGGGAGCGCGTTCTTCGGCCACTTTCAGCACCGCGTCGATGCTCTCCAGACTGAGCCGGTCCTCGTGCGCCGCCGAGGCCGCGATGATCAGCTCGCCGCACAGGTCGATCTCGGCGAGGGCCACGTGGTCCTGAACTGCCGTACCGCCGAGCGGAGCCACGCGCATCACCTCTTCCTGCCGTCACCGACTTCCTAGAGTAGGGAGCGGCCTACGGACCGCGCATGGCACGGAAGGGCCATTTCCGGCCCTCCTCTGAAGCTACGGCTCCGGATGCTCTTGCCCCGCGCGCCGGAACCCACTACTCCGCGATCTTCCCGGCGTAGATGTCCGAGGCGTCCGGCAGCCGTACGACGGCGGGGCTGCCGAAGTCGTACAGCAGGAGTGTCGAGGCGACCGCGACGGTGCCCCGGCTCTGCCCGTTGACGAAGCTGAACCGGTGCCGGACCTTGCGCAGCCGCCCCTGGTCGTCGAGATAGGCGTCGAAGGGCACCTCGGCGGTGGCGAACCCCTTGGCCGCCGCCGTCAGCGCCGGCCGCTGCCCCGCGGAGGCGTCCCGCGCCGCGGTGCCGAGGTCGGCGGTCCCGCGGTAGTGGCGTACGGGGATCCCGGCGACCTCGGTCCTGCCCACGTACGTCACCGACCGCGCGCCGCGCAGCAGTTCGGCCGCCGCGTACGGGTCGGTGGCCCCGCCCGTGACCAGGTTGCCGTCCGTGAGACCGGCCGTCGCCACGCGCACCCATTTGTCGGCGGGCACCCCGGCTCCCCGGTTCTTCATGAACAGGGCGCCGGGGACGAGGAGTTCGGTGATCGGGCGGTGCTCGGCCGCTCCCGCGGGGTCCTGCGGCAGCAGCACCTTCAGACGCCCGGTCTGCTTCCTGAAGTCGTACACGCCCTGCCCGCGGATGGTGACCCGGGTCCCGCCGGTGGCCATCTCCATGGACGTGCTCGCCTTGGCGCTGCCGGCCCGCTCCAGGGCGGCCACCGCCCGGCGCAGGGTCTCCGTGGCCCCCGGACCGCTGCGCACGTCCTGCGCGGCCGCCCCGCCGCCCGAGCATCCGGTGCCGCAGACCATCAGCCCCGCCGCGACGAACGCGACCAGGACCGCCGCCCGTTCCTGCTGCTGCGCCACCATCGTCCGCCGACCCCCAGCCGGTCCGTCCCGGGCCATCCCGTCGTTCGCGTTAACGACCGGTGGGGACGCCCGGTCACGCGGGAGGGGTCCGTTCACCGGGCTTGGGTAACGTTGTGGGTGTGGAGCACCTGGACGAGGCGGACCCTCTCCCCGGACACCGGACGACCACGGTCGAACAAGGTCCCTTCTGCCTGGCCCGTTGCACCTGCGGCTGGCGGGGCCCGGCCCGCCGCGCCAGGAGCCAGGCCCGCACGGACGCGGCGACCCACGCCCTGACGGCAACCGGCTGACCCGGTCCGCCCCGCCGGCCCGAGGCCCCAGCCTTTCCTCGCCCCCTCCGCCCCTACCCGACCCGTCACCAGGGGCTCCGCCCCCGGCCCCCCGCTCCTCAAACGCCGGAGGGGCTGGATCTCTCACCCGCAGCCGGGTACGCGCCGTCGGGGCCGTGCCGGTACATCGATGGCCGTCGCCACCGACGCCCACACCTCACCCAACGGCGACGGCCTGATGCACCGG
>NZ_JBHXDQ010000014.1:0-140982 GCF_042725875.1 Streptomyces sp. NPDC127038
CCCTCACCGGGTGCCGCGGCCGACGTGCGGGACGGGCGGGGTGCCCGGCCCGTGCGGTACGGGGTCCCATGACCCCGGGCGGGGTGGGGCGAGTCCCCCGTATCGTTGGAGTAGTCCGTAGTTCCGGTCCAGAAAGGCCGCAGCCACCATGGTGCAGATCAAGACCCCCGAGCAGATCGCCAAGATGCGTGAGGCGGGGCTGGTCGTCGCGGCGATCCATGCGGCCACGCGTGAGGCGGCGGTCCCCGGCGCGACGACCCGGGATCTGGACGAGGTCGCGCGCAAGGTGCTCGACGAGCACGGCGCCAAGTCGAACTTCCTCGGGTACGGCGGTTTCCCGGCGACGATCTGCACCTCGGCCAACGAGGTCGTCGTCCACGGCATCCCGGACGACAAGACCGTCCTGAAGGACGGCGACATCATCTCCATCGACGCCGGCGCGATCGTGGACGGCTGGCACGGCGACGCGGCCTTCACCGCGTTCGTGGGCTCCGGCCACGCCCCGGAGCTGATCGAGCTCTCCCGGGTGACCGAGGAGTCGATGTGGGCGGGCATCGCGGCCATGAAGGTGGGCAACCGCCTGGTCGACATCTCCCGTGCCATCGAGACGTACATCCGCCGCCAGCCCAAGCCGGGCGGCGGCAAGTACGGGATCGTCGAGGACTACGGCGGCCACGGCATCGGCACCGAGATGCACATGGACCCGCACCTGCTGAACTACGTCGAGCGCAAGCGGGGCAAGGGGCCGAAGCTGGTTCCCGGGTTCTGCCTGGCGATCGAGCCGATGGTGTCGCTCGGCACACCGCGGACCGAGGTGCTGGAGGACGACTGGACCGTGATCACCACGGACGGGACCTGGTCCTCGCACTGGGAGCACTCCGTGGCGCTGACGCCGGAGGGTCCGCTGGTCCTCACGGCCCCCGACTGCGGCCGGGCCAAGCTCGCCGAGTACGGGGTCACGGCGGCGCCGGATCCGCTGGCGGGCTGACCGTCCGCGCGCGTGTTCGCGGGATCGCACGATATCGGTCCAGTGTTCGACAACACATGACGCATTCCGCTCGCTCCCTTTCTTCGACGGCCGTGCGATCGGCCCGCCCCATCCCCCGCGCATACCGCGCGGAAGGGTGGGGCATCGTCATGAGTAGCGATGGCGGACGGAGACCAATTCGTCTTTCCGGGGGCCCTGACGTAGACTGACTCGTCGGCTCTCGTGCACCCGCATGTCTGCATGCGCTCGCACGAAGTCGATCAAGGTAGTCGATTCGAAGGGCAAAGCGTGGCCAAGAAGCAAGGTGCCATCGAGATCGAGGGCACTGTCGTTGAGTCTCTTCCGAACGCGATGTTCAAGGTGGAGCTCCAGAACGGCCACCAGGTCCTGGCGCACATCAGCGGCAAGATGCGCATGCACTACATCCGCATCCTCCCTGACGACCGGGTCGTGGTGGAGTTGTCTCCGTACGACCTGACGCGCGGCCGGATCGTCTACCGCTACAAGTAGATCTTGCCTTGCTCCGTGTTCCCGTTCCGGGGCACGGGGGGTGGCACTGACCCGGAGAACCTCACCTAATGAAGGTCAAGCCGAGCGTCAAGAAGATCTGCGACAAGTGCAGGGTGATCCGCCGTCACGGTCGGGTCATGGTCATCTGCGAAAACCCGCGCCACAAGCAGCGCCAGGGCTGACGCACGACCGCACCTTCTGCACCCGCAGATACTTCGCGCGACGCAAGCAGTACATGTTCATACGCAGGATCCAGGGCTGAGTCTCATCAGGCCTGACACCCCCGGTCGGAGGCCGGGGACCCGGTTCGTACCGACTCCTCGATCCCCTGGATCCGAGGACGACGGCGGGCGGGATCCGGTTCTGCGGAAGACCTCCGAACGACAACTGGAGCCATTGAATGGCACGCGTTTCCGGTGTTGACATCCCGCGCGAAAAGCGTGTGGAGGTCGCCCTCACCTACGTGTTCGGCATCGGCCGGACCCTTTCCCAGCAGACGCTGGCCGAGACTGGCGTGAACCCCAACACGCGCGTTCGTGACCTCTCCGAGGAGGAGCTGGTCAAGATCCGCGAGTACGTGGACGCCAACATCAAGACCGAGGGTGACCTCCGTCGCGAGATTCAGGCCGACATCCGCCGCAAGGTGGAGATCGGTTGCTACCAGGGTCTGCGCCACCGTCGTGGCCTGCCCGTTCACGGTCAGCGCACCAGCACGAACGCTCGTACCCGCAAGGGCCCGCGTCGCGCCATCGCCGGCAAGAAGAAGCCGGGCAAGAAGTAGTCCTCAGCGGACAACGCTTCATCAGCGGTCTTCGCTGTAGGACCGACCACCTCCCCGTAGGAGAAACAGATGCCCCCCAAGGGTCGTCAGGGCGCCGCCAAGAAGGTGCGCCGCAAGGAAAAGAAGAACGTCGCTCACGGGCACGCTCACATCAAGAGCACGTTCAACAACACGATCGTCTCGATCACGGACCCCTCGGGCAACGTGATCTCCTGGGCCTCCGCCGGCCACGTCGGCTTCAAGGGCTCGCGCAAGTCCACCCCCTTCGCCGCGCAGATGGCTGCCGAGTCGGCCGCCCGTCGCGCGCAGGAGCACGGCATGCGCAAGGTTGACGTCTTCGTGAAGGGCCCGGGCTCCGGTCGCGAGACCGCGATCCGCTCCCTCCAGGCCACTGGCCTCGAGGTCGGCTCCATCCAGGACGTCACCCCCACCCCGCACAACGGCTGCCGTCCGCCGAAGCGCCGCCGCGTCTGACGCACGGCCGCTCGGTCGTCGATCTCGACGGCCCTGTGCTGGACAGAGGTTTTCGGGCGGTACGGCTCCGTAAAAGGGCCGTATCGCCCGTACCCTTGCTGTACCCGGTCTCTTCGGAGGCCAGGTTTTGTCGGGCGTCAAATAGCGGGCGTCCACGAATGAAGGATCTGATCACCACATGCTGATCGCTCAGCGCCCCTCGTTGACCGAAGAGGTCGTCGACGAATTCCGCTCCCGGTTCGTGATCGAGCCGCTGGAGCCGGGCTTCGGCTACACCCTCGGCAACTCCCTGCGCCGCACCCTCCTCTCGTCGATCCCCGGAGCCGCTGTCACCAGCATCCGCATCGACGGTGTCCTGCACGAGTTCACCACCGTGCCGGGCGTCAAGGAGGACGTCACCGACCTGATCCTCAACATCAAGCAGCTGGTCGTCTCCTCGGAGCACGACGAGCCGGTCGTGATGTACCTGCGCAAGCAGGGCCCGGGTCTGGTCACCGCCGCCGACATCGCGCCCCCGGCCGGTGTCGAGGTCCACAACCCCGACCTCGTCCTCGCCACGCTCAACGGCAAGGGCAAGCTGGAGATGGAGCTGACCGTCGAGCGCGGTCGCGGCTACGTCTCCGCCGTTCAGAACAAGCAGGTCGGTCAGGAGATCGGGCGCATCCCGGTCGACTCGATCTACTCGCCGGTGCTGAAGGTCACGTACAAGGTCGAGGCGACCCGTGTCGAGCAGCGCACCGACTTCGACAAGCTGATCGTCGACGTCGAGACCAAGCAGGCCATGCGTCCCCGTGACGCCATGGCGTCGGCCGGCAAGACCCTGGTCGAGCTGTTCGGTCTGGCCCGTGAGCTCAACATCGACGCCGAGGGCATCGACATGGGCCCGTCCCCCACGGACGCCGCCCTCGCCGCTGATCTCGCCCTGCCGATCGAGGAGCTCGAGCTCACCGTTCGGTCGTACAACTGCCTCAAGCGTGAGGGCATCCACTCCGTGGGTGAGCTCGTCGCCCGCTCCGAGGCCGACCTCCTGGACATCCGCAACTTCGGTGCGAAGTCCATCGACGAGGTCAAGGCGAAGCTGGCCGGCATGGGCCTGGCCCTCAAGGACAGCCCGCCCGGATTCGACCCGACCGCCGCCGCCGACGCCTTCGGCGCCGACGACGACGCGGACGCCGGCTTCGTCGAGACCGAGCAGTACTAAGAGCTCGGAGCCGACTACCGGTTCCTGGGTGCGGGTGCGCTGTGCTTGATCGCGACCCCGCGACGGAGTCGCAGATGGACACCGCCCCGCGCCCCCTCCGACTCGCCCCTTTGGGGCTTGTCGGATCTTCGACGGGCGATCGCCCGCTCGGACACTGACCTCGGTACCTAGTACGGCCGGGGCAGACACCTAGGAGAAACAATGCCGAAGCCCGCCAAGGGTGCCCGTCTGGGCGGCAGCGCCGCGCACGAGAAGCTGCTCCTCGCGAACCTCGCGAAGTCGCTCTTCGAGCACGGCCGCATCACCACCACCGAGGCCAAGGCCCGTCGCCTGCGTCCCTACGCGGAGCGTCTGGTCACCAAGGCGAAGAAGGGTGACCTTCACAACCGCCGCCAGGTGCTCTCGGTGATCACGGACAAGAGCATCGTGCACACGCTCTTCACCGAGATCGGCCCGCGCTACGAGAACCGCCCGGGTGGTTACACCCGTATCACCAAGATCGGTAACCGCCGTGGCGACAACGCGCCCATGGCCGTCATCGAGCTGGTGGAGGCCCTGACCGTGGCCCAGCAGGCCACCGGTGAGGCCGAGGCCGCCACCAAGCGTGCCGCCAAGGAGACCGAGGCCCCGGCCAAGGTCGAGGACACCAAGGTCGAGGACGCCGTCGAGGCTCCCGCCGAGGAGTCGAAGGACGCCTGAGGCACTGCCTTGCTGTGAGCGGGTCCGTCCCTTCGGGGGCGGGCCCGCTTTCGCGTACCCGGGCACGGTCCCGGGCTTGAGAGGATCTAGGTGTGAGTGACGAAGCGGAGCCCGGGTTCGTCCGGGTGCGGTTGGACCTGTCGTACGACGGGACCGAGTTCTCCGGGTGGGCCCGGCAGGCCGGCGGGCGCCGGACCGTGCAGGGCGAGATCGAGGACGCCCTGCGGACGGTGACGCGGACGAGGGACACCACGTACGAGCTGACCGTGGCCGGGCGGACCGACGCCGGGGTGCACGCGCGCGGCCAGGTCGCCCATGTCGACCTGCCGGACGCACTGTGGGCCGAGCACCGGGAGAAGCTGCTGAAGCGGCTGGCCGGACGGCTGCCCAAGGACGTGCGCGTGTGGTCGCTCACCGAGGCGCCCGCCGGTTTCAACGCGCGGTTCTCGGCGATCTGGCGGCGCTACGCCTATCGCGTGACCGACGAGCCGGGCGGTGTCGATCCGCTGCTGCGCAGTCATGTCCTGTGGCACGACTGGCCGTTGGACGTGGACGCCATGAACGAGGCGGCCCGGGCGCTGCTGGGGGAGCACGACTTCGCCGCCTACTGCAAGAAGCGCGAGGGCGCCACGACCATCCGCACGCTCCAGCAACTGAGCCTGGTGCGGGGCGAGGACGGGGTCGTCACCGCCACCGTGCGGGCCGACGCCTTCTGCCACAACATGGTGCGGTCGCTGATCGGGGCGCTGCTGTTCGTGGGGGACGGGCACCGCGGGCCGGAGTGGCCGGGCAAGGTGCTGGCCGCCGGCGTACGGGACTCGGCCGTCCACGTCGTACGGCCGCACGGGCTGACGCTGGAGGAAGTCGGCTACCCCGCCGACGAGTTGCTGGCCGCGCGGAGCAAAGAGGCCCGGAACAAGCGGACGTTGCCCGGTGCCGCCGGGTGCGATTCCTGCTGACGCCCGGTCACCGGGCCCGGTTCCGGGCCGGATCGGCGCCGCTGAGCGGCCGTCGGGCGGCGTGCGGAATCCGGCGACGTACGCAGTCCGGGCAGCGTGCGGAGTCCGGGGGGCGTGCGGAGTCCGGGGGGCGGCCGGATCGTCGCCGGCCGCCGTCCCGGAGCGCTACTGGTTGGCCGCGGCCGACGCCTGGGCCTGGCCGCGCCGGCTGATCTGGCGGAACGCGAACTCCGCGAGATCGTCGCCGGTGGTGAACACGGCGGTGTCCTTCGTCGTCACGTCCTTGCCGTCGGTGAACCCGGCGAGCGTGAAGTAGGCGTAACGGCCGTAGGCGTTGGTGGTCGAGCGGCAGACCGCCGCGTTGCAGAACGCCTTGATGCCGTTGCCGGGGAGCGAGGCGATGATGCTCTTGCTGTCCGCGTCGGCCTTGGCCTTGCTCGCCTGGGCCTCGGTGTCGAAGACCGCGACGCCGACCGTCACCGCCACCCCGTCCTTGACGTAGGTGACCCGCATGAAGCGGGTGCAGCCGTCCTTGGTGAGGACCGGCGGCAGCGTGCCCTTCGCGGCCGAGGCGCAGTTCTTCGTGTCGGCCGTCGGACCCTTGCGGTACACGCGGTTGCCCATGGTGAGCTGCGTGCCGGGGAAGAGGATGTCCGGGCTCAGCGGCGCGGTGTCCTTCTGCGCGCTGGCTATGAACTGCTTCGGGTCCAGCGGCGGCGGGGCCGAGGTCGGCTCGAAGGACGGCGCCGGTGTCGTGGCGCCGGGGATGTCCGAACTGGCGGGCAGTTTGGACGGCTGGTTGGAGGCGTCGTTGCTCCCGTTGGCGTTGGCGACGGCCATGGCCACGGCAGCACCGACCGCGACGGTGGCCACGGCCCCGCCCACGATGAACAGCACTTTGCGGCGCTTGTTGCGCGTTTCGGAAGCCTCCGCCATGGCGGCCCAGTCGGGATTCCCGCTGGAACGCTGGTTGTTCCACTGAGGCGTTTGCTGAGACCCCGGCTTCCAGGGGTCCCACGGGGGCTGCCCCTGCCCACCCTGCCCATAACTCATGCGCCGCATCTTAGACGGGGGTTGGGGGGTGCCGGTCAGCTCCACCGGGCACTTGAGCCCCTAGCGTGATCTGAATGCGCAAGGGCAAAAGTGACATCTCCGGGTGGTTGGTGCGTAGGGCCTCCTGGCACGCGTGGGCGGCATCGGTGCTGGTGCTGGGCGCGCATGTCGTGGGCGTCGCGCTGCGCACCTCGGACGGGGGCATGGACAACGCGATCGTCGTGCGGGCGGCGCGGACCTGGCTGAACGGCGGTTCGCCGTACGCGGACCGGCACTTCCTCTATCTTCCGAGCGCGGTGCTCGCGGCGGTCCCGCAGACCCTGCTGCCCCCGTACGCGCTCCGGGTGCTGGTCCCGCTGACGGTGACCGTGCTGCTGCTGGCGGGCTGGCTCTGCGCGCTGCGCGTCCACGGGGTGCCGTGGCGCAGCCGGCTCGGGGTGCTGGGGCCCGTGGTGCTCGCGCTGGGCTTCGCGCCGTTCGGGCATCTGGTGGCGCTCGGCAACTGGACCGTGACCGCGGCGGCGGCGCTGCCGTTCGCGCTGCTGCTGGCCGCGCGGGAGCGGTGGGGGTGGGCCGGGGTGGTCATCGGCGCGGCCCTCGCCCTCAAGCCGCTGCTCGCGCCCGTGGCCCTCCTCTTCCTCTTCGCGCGCCGCCGGAGGGCGCTGGCCGGGGTGGTCCTGGTGCCGGCCGTGGCGTCCGGCGGGGCGGCGCTGCTGATGCCCGATCCTGCGGCGTTCGTCACACGGACGCTGCCGTTCCTGCTGCGCGGCCACGACGGTTTCGTGCGGCTCTACGAGGCATCTCCGGTGGCCGTGCTGCCGCGGCTCGGCGTGCCGTCCCCGGTGGCGGTCGCGCTCGCCTGCGCGGCCGCGGGCGCCGGGGTGCTGGCCGCGTACCGCCGCTGGTCGCGGGGTGTTCCCGGGCCGTTGCGGCTCGCCGAGACCGCGGTGCTGCTGATGCTCTCGGCGTTCCTGGTGTCCAGGCCGTCGTACGACCACTATCTGCTCGTCGTGGTGCCGCTGCTGCTCGCGGGGCTGCCGTACCCCGCCTCGGCGGCCCGTGGGCCCTGGTTCTGGCTGGCGCTGGTGCCGCAGGTGCCCGGCGCGGACTGGCCCTGGCTCCAGGCGGTGACCCGGCGTTCCTTCCGTGACTGCTTTACCCTGTGTGTGATGACTGCATCGGTGGCGCTCAGGCGTGACCGTCAGCTGCCGCTCGCCGGACCGGTCCGCTTCGTCGCTCAGCGACGGGAGCGACGGGCCACGAGGGCATGAGCACTCGCGTTTTGACCCTTCCGGGGCACCGCGGGTAAGCTTGCAGTTCGTTATGTGTATTGGCTTGCTCATTCTCACGTGAGGGGCCCTTACACCGGTCCACCGGGGCCGATGACCAGCGACCAGCACGCGGTATGCGTCACCGCAGTGCGGTCAGGGCTGTCGTGATCGTCCGTGGTGGCCATGTCAGGACCCACTCACTGAAGAAGCGAAGGCTACGACCGTGCGTACGTACAGCCCCAAGCCCGGCGACATCACTCGCCAGTGGTACGTCATCGACGCCCAGGATGTCGTCCTGGGCCGTCTGGCGACCACTGCTGCGAACATTCTGCGCGGCAAGCACAAGCCGATCTACGCCCCCCACGTCGACGCTGGTGACTTCGTCATCATCATCAACGCGGACAAGGTGCACCTGTCCGGCAACAAGAAGACCCAGAAGCTGGCGTACCGCCACTCCGGTTACCCGGGTGGTCTGCGCTCCGTCCGTTACGACGAGCTGCTGGCGAAGAACCCCGAGAAGGCCGTCGAGAAGGCCATCAGGGGCATGGTTCCCAAGAACACCCTCGGCCGTCAGGTGCTCTCGAAGCTGAAGGTCTACGCGGGCGAGAACCACCCGCACGCTGCTCAGCAGCCGGTCCCGTTCGAGATCACCCAGGTCGCGCAGTAGTTCCGGCCACCCCCTAAGACGAAAAAGAATCTGAGGAGAATCGTGGCCGAGACCACCGTTGAGCAGCCGGTCGAAGAGACTGAGCTCGTCGACATCGAGAACTACACCACCGAGTCCGAGGTCCCCGTCGAGGGCGAGTACACCTCGGAGTCGCTGGCGGGCCGCTTCGGCGACCCGCAGCCGGCCGCTGGCCTGGGCCGTCGGAAGAACGCCATCGCCCGCGTCCGGATCGTTCCGGGCACCGGCAAGTGGAAGATCAACGGCCGCACCCTTGAGGACTACTTCCCCAACAAGGTGCACCAGCAGGAAGTCAACGAGCCCTTCAAGGTGCTCGAGCTCGACAACCGCTACGACGTCATCGCCCGCATCTCGGGTGGCGGCGTGTCCGGTCAGGCCGGTGCCCTGCGCCTCGGCGTGGCCCGCGCGCTGAACGAGGCCGACGTGGACAACAACCGCGGCGCCCTCAAGAAGGCCGGCTTCCTCAAGCGCGACGACCGTGCGGTCGAGCGCAAGAAGGCCGGTCTCAAGAAGGCCCGCAAGGCTCCGCAGTACAGCAAGCGTTAATCTTCGCTGCTTGCTTCTGCGCGTAGTCACGCGTAGCTCCGAACGCCCCGGCGGCACGGTCATCGTGCTGCCGGGGCGTTCGTTTATCACAGTGGTTGGGCGTATAACGGCACAAGGTGCTCAAAGGCTCATGTGATCGGATGACTCCGTATCCTGCGGGGGACTTCCGTACTCTGCAGCTTTCTCAGGAGGACAAGTGGGACGACTCTTCGGCACGGACGGCGTGCGTGGTGTCGCCAACGCGGATCTGACGGCCGAGCTCGCGCTCGGGCTCTCGGTCGCGGCGGCACACGTACTCGCCGAGGCGGGCACGTTCCAAGGCCACCGGCCCGTGGCGGTCGTGGGGCGGGATCCGCGCGCGTCCGGGGAGTTCCTGGAGGCGGCCGTGGTCGCCGGCCTCGCCAGCGCCGGTGTGGACGTCCTGCGCGTCGGCGTGCTGCCCACCCCCGCGGTGGCCTATCTCACCGGGGCGCTCGGCGCCGACCTCGGCGTGATGCTCTCCGCCAGCCACAACGCCATGCCCGACAACGGCATCAAGTTCTTCGCCCGCGGCGGACACAAGCTCGCCGACGAGCTGGAGGACCGGATCGAGGGCGTCTACGAGGAGCACCGCACCGGCGCTCCCTGGGACCGCCCCACCGGCTCGGGCGTCGGCCGTGTGAAGTCCTACGACCAGGGCTTCGACCAGTACGTCGCCCACCTCATCGGAGTCCTCCCGAACCGGCTCGACGGTCTGAAGGTCGTCCTGGACGAGGCGCACGGCGCGGCCGCCCGCGTCTCGCCCGAGGCCTTCGCGCGGGCCGGTGCCGAGATCATCACGATCGGCGCGGCGCCCGACGGCCTCAACATCAACGACGGCTGCGGCTCCACCCATCTGGACCTGCTCAAGGCCGCCGTGGTCGAGCACGGCGCGGCCCTCGGCATCGCGCACGACGGCGACGCCGACCGCTGCCTGGCCGTGGACCACACCGGCGAGGAGATCGACGGCGACCAGATCCTGGCCGTACTCGCGCTGGCGATGCGGGAGCGTTCCGCACTGCGCTCCGACACCGTTGTCGCGACGGTCATGTCCAACCTGGGCTTCAAGCTCGCCATGGAGCGCGAGGGCGTCGCCCTCATCCAGACGGCGGTGGGCGACCGTTACGTCCTTGAGGAGATGAAGGCGCACGGCTACGCCCTCGGCGGCGAGCAGTCCGGGCACGTCATCGTCCTCGACCACGCGACCACCGGCGACGGCACGCTCACCGGCCTGCTGCTGGCCGCCCGGGTCGCCGAGACCGGCCGTACGCTCAAGGACCTCGCCTCGGTCATGGAGCGGCTGCCGCAGGTCCTCATCAACGTCCCCGACGTCGACCGGACGCGGGTCGGCACCTCCGCCGAGCTCGCCGCCGCGGTGGCCGACGCCGAGCAGGAGCTCGGCGCCACCGGACGGGTGCTGCTGCGCCCCTCCGGCACCGAGCCGCTCGTCCGCGTCATGGTCGAGGCCGCCGACATCGACCACGCCCGCTCGGTGGCCGCCCGCCTCGCCGACGCGGTGAAGTCGGCCCTCGGCTAGCAGCCCCGCACGAAACCGTGAGGCCCGGCACCCCAGGGGCGCCGGGCCTCACGCATGTCCGGGAGTCTCTCCAACTACGCCGGCTGCCGCTTGCGCTGCGCCGCCCAGAACCACTTCTGGGCCATCAGCGTGAGCGTGCCGGCCACCACGATGCCGAGCAGGTTGAACAGCAGCTGCTTGGTGGAGCCCCAGGTCTGGCCCATGTCGCCGTAGCTGAGGGCCACCGCGGCGTTCGCGGCCGCCGGGACCGTCGTCACGGAGATCGCGACCCCGACCAGGGCCCCGGACTTCGCCGAGGTCAGCGACAGTATCCCGGCGACGCCCGCGAGCACCGCGACGACGAAGGAGAACCAGTCCGGGGCGTAGACGAACCCGGTGTTGGGGCGCGCGCCTTCCAGCTTCGCCTCGCTGAACAGGCCCACCCCGTCCATGAAGAGGCTGAAGAGCACCGTCGCCGCCATGGCGATCGCGAAGCCGGCCAGCAGCGCCGTCAGGGAACGCAGGGCGAGGCGTCCGCCGCGCTGCACCATCGCCGTGCACAGCCCGGCCAGCGGGCCGAACTCCGGCCCCACGGCCATGGCGCCCACGATCAGTACCGCGTTGTCGAGCACCACACCGCACGCGGCGATCATCGTGGCGATCGTGATGAAGGCGACGTAGGTGACCGACAGCGTCGACTCCTCGTGCGTGGCCTCCTCCAGGTGCTCCCACAGCACCGCGTCCGCGCCCTCGCCCGGGGCCTCCTCCTCGGCCCGGTCGGCCCGCTTCGACAGCGACAGGTCGATGTCCTCGACCGCGATCGAGCCCGTACGGTCGATGCCCAGGCCGCGCAGGCCGCCGATGAGTTCGTCACCCGCCTCCCGGGCGACGTCGCACATGACGACGTCTCCCGCCGGGTTGCGGGCGGCGCCGGGAAGGACGACGAGGTGAGTGGTGCCGACGGTCTCCTCGATCAGGCGGACGACGTCGTCGGTCCTGTCCGAGGGCGTGATCAGGCGCAGGTGCAGCATGGCCGCAGGGTAGTCGCCGGCCGCGCGGCGGCGGCCGCCGGACTACAGCTTGCGCAGGCTCAGGCGTTGGACCTTGTGGTCCGGGCCCTTGCGGACGACCAGGGTCGCCCGGCCGCGGGTGGGTGCCACGTTCTCCAGCAGGTTCGGCCTGTTGATGGTGCGCCAGGTCGTACGGGCGTAGTCCAGGGCCTCCTCCTCGGAGACCTGGGTGTACCTGCGGAAGTACGAGTCGGGCTTCTGGAAGGCCGTCGCGCGCAGCTTGCGGAAGCGGTTGAGGTACCAGCGCTCGATGTCCTCGGGGCGCGCGTCGACGTACACGCTGAAGTCGAAGTAGTCCGCGAGGCCGACCCGGGTGCGCCCGTCCTTGCCCGGCAGCGCCGGCTGGAGCACGTTCAGGCCCTCGACGATGAGGATGTCGGGACGGCGGACCGTGAGCCGCTCGCCCGGCACGATGTCGTAGATCAGGTGCGAGTAGACGGGCGCCGTCACCTCGTCCTTGCCCGCCTTGATGTCCGCGACGAACCGGGTCAGGGCCCGGCGGTCGTACGACTCGGGGAAGCCCTTGCGGGACATCATCCCGCGCGCCTCCAGGTCCTTGGTGGGGAGCAGGAAGCCGTCCGTGGTGACCAGCTCGACGCGGGGGTGCTCGGGCCAGCGGGAGAGCAGGGCCTGGAGCAGGCGGGCGACGGTGGACTTGCCGACGGCCACGGAGCCGGCGACCCCTATGACGAACGGGGTCCCGGACTGCGAGCCCTTCTCGCCCAGGAAGGTGTTCAGCGCGCCTCTGAGCCCGTCGGTGGCGCCGACGTACAGGTTCAGCAGCCGCGACAGCGGCAGATAGATGTCCCGCACCTCGTCGAGGTCGATGACATCGCCCAGACCGCGCAGCTTCTCGACCTCCTCGGCGTTCAGCGGGAGCGGCGTCTTTTCGCGCAGCGCGCTCCACTCGGCACGGGTGAGGTCGACGTAGGGAGTCGCCTCCGGCTTGGACCGGTGGGCGCTCCGCGGCAACGAGGAGACCGGAGAGATCACAGTCCATTGTTACGGGAGTATGGACGGGATGGAGGGTGGGGTCCGTCACGCCGGGTGACACGCCCGGAGTCCCGGAGCCCGCGGGCGTCTCCCGAAGGCGGCCCGAATTTCCGATATCGGGCACGGTGAGCCGGATTCGGGAGGCCGTCGGACCGTACGCTGCCGCCATGTGCGGAATCGTGGGATATGTGGGGTCGCAGCCGGCGCTCGACGTGGTGATGGCCGGACTGAAGAGGCTCGAGTACCGGGGATACGACTCGGCGGGTGTCGCCGTCCTGGCGGACGGGGGACTCGCCGTCGCGAAGAAGGCCGGGAAACTGGTCAACCTGGAGAAGGAGCTGGCCGGCAGACCGCTGCCGGCCGGGACGACGGGGATCGGGCACACCCGCTGGGCCACCCACGGCGGCCCCACGGACGCCAACGCCCATCCCCATCTGGACAACGCCGGCCGCGTCGCCGTCGTCCACAACGGCATCATCGAGAACTTCGCCCTGCTGCGCGCCGAACTGGCCGAGCGGGGGCACGACCTGGCCTCGGAGACGGACACCGAGGTGGTCGCCCATCTGCTCGCCGAGGAGTACTCCTCGTGCGCGGACCTGGCGGAGGCGATGCGGCTGGTGTGCCGGCGTCTGGAGGGCGCGTTCACGCTGGTCGCGGTGGACGCCGACGAGCCGGACGTGGTGGTCGGCGCGCGTCGCAACTCACCGCTGGTGGTCGGCGTCGGCGAGGGCGAGGCGTTCCTCGCCTCGGACGTCGCCGCGTTCATCGCCCACACCCGGTCGGCGATCGAACTGGGACAGGACCAGGTGGTCGAACTGCGCCGGGACGGCGTGACCGTCACCGGGTTCGACGGCGCTCCCGCCGACGTCCGCTCGTACCACGTCGACTGGGACGCGTCGGCGGCGGAGAAGGGCGGCTACGACTACTTCATGCTCAAGGAGATCGCCGAGCAGCCCAAGGCGGTCGCCGACACCCTGCTGGGGCGGATCGACGCGGCCGGTTCGCTGACCCTCGACGAGGTGCGCATCCCGGTACGGGCGCTGCGCGAGGCCGACAAGGTCGTCATCGTCGCCTGCGGCACCGCCTTCCACGCCGGGCTGATCGCCAAGTACGCCATCGAGCACTGGACCCGCATCCCGTGCGAGGTCGAGCTGGCCAGCGAGTTCCGCTACCGGGACCCGATCCTGGACCGGCAGACGCTCGTCATCGCCATCTCGCAGTCCGGCGAGACCATGGACACGCTGATGGCCCTGCGGCACGCCCGCGAGCAGGGCGCGAGGGTGCTGGCGATCTGCAACACCAACGGCTCGACGATCCCGCGCGAGTCCGACGCGGTGCTGTACACGCACGCGGGACCCGAGGTCGCCGTCGCCTCCACCAAGGCGTTCCTCACCCAGCTGGTGGCCTGCTATCTGGTGGCGCTGTACCTGGGCCAGGTGCGCGGCACCAAGTGGGGCGACGAGATCCAGGCCGTCATCCGGGAGCTGTCCCGCATCTCCCGCGAGGTCGAGCGGGTCCTGGAGACCATGGAGCCCGTACGGGAGCTCGCGCGCTCCCTCGCCTCCAAGAACACCGTCCTGTTCCTCGGCCGGCACGTCGGCTACCCGGTCGCGCTGGAAGGCGCGCTGAAGCTCAAGGAGCTGGCGTACATGCACGCCGAGGGCTTCGCCGCCGGGGAGCTCAAGCACGGGCCGATCGCCCTGATCGAGGCGGACATGCCGGTCGTGGTCGTGGCCCCGTCGCCGCGCGGGCGCTCGGTGCTGCACGACAAGATCGTCTCCAACATCCAGGAGATCCGGGCCAGGGGCGCCCGCACGATCGTCATCGCGGAGGAGGGCGACGAGGCGGTCGTCCCGTACGCCGACCACCTCATCCGCATCCCGGCCACGCCGACGCTGCTCCAGCCGCTGGTGTCGACGGTTCCGCTCCAGGTGTTCGCCTGCGAACTGGCGACGGCCCGGGGCAACGAGGTGGACCAGCCGCGCAACCTGGCGAAGTCCGTGACGGTGGAGTGAGCGGCCCGGCCGGATGAGGCCCCGGGGCGGCCCCGCCCTCTAGGGTTCCGGCATGAGCATCATCGGGGTCGGTATCGACGTGGCCGAGATCGACCGGTTCCGGGCGTCGCTTGAGCGTACGCCCGGACTGGCCGAACGCCTTTTCGTGGAGAGCGAGTTGCTGCTGCCCAGCGGCGAACGGCGGGGCATCGCCTCGCTCGCGGCCCGCTTCGCGGCGAAGGAGGCGCTCGCCAAGGCGCTGGGCGCCCCGGCCGGGCTGTACTGGACGGACGCCGAGGTCTACGTCGAGGACAGCGGCCGGCCGCGGCTGCGGGTGAAGGGCACGGTGGCGGCCCGCGCGGCCGAACTGGGCGTCTGCTCCTGGCACGTGTCGCTCAGTCACGACGCCGGGGTGGCCTCGGCCGTGGTCGTGGCGGAGGGCTGACGCGGGCCGTGCCCGGCGGGCCGGCCGGTACGGAGCCGCGCGGGCCGGGTGAGACGGGCTCCCGGTGCGGAGCCGCGCGGGCCCGCGTGACACGGATTCCCGGCGGGGAGCCGCGCCGACCCGCGTGACACGGTGCCGGGTGCCGGGTGCCGGGTGCCGGGAGCGGGCACGGGGTGGGCCCGTGCGGGAGACTCGGCACCATGCGTACTGCGTACAGCGTGGAGACCGTGAGAGCCGCCGAACGGGAGCTGATGGCACGGCTCCCCGAGGGGGCGTTGATGCAGCGGGCGGCCGCCGGACTCGCCGCCGCCTGCGCCGACCTGCTGGGCCGGGTGTACGGCCGCCGGGTGGTCCTGCTGGTGGGCAGCGGGGACAACGGCGGCGACGCCCTCTACGCCGGGGCGCGCCTGGCCCGGCGCGGCGCGGGTGTCACCGCGGTGCTGCTCGCCCCCGAGCGGACCCACCCGGGGGGACTGACGGCGCTGCTGCGCGCCGGAGGCACCACGGCCGCGCCCGCCGCCGCCGAACCCCTGCTGCGCCACGCCGACCTCGTGGTCGACGGCATCGTGGGGATCGGCGGCAAGGGCGGCCTGCGGCCCGAGGCGGCACGGCTCGCCGCCCTCGCGGACGCCTCCCGCGCCGCCGTCGTCGCCGTCGACCTCCCGAGCGGGGTCGAGGCGGACACCGGAGAGGTGCTCGGCCCCGCCGTCCGCGCCGACCTCACCGTCACCTTCGGCACCCACAAGCCGGGGCTGCTCGTCGATCCGGCGCGCGGGTACGCCGGATCCGTACGGCTCGTCGACATCGGGCTCGATCTGCCGGACCCCGCCGATCTGGAGGCGCTCCAGCACCGCGACGTCGCGGCCCGGCTGCCGTTCCCGGGCGCGGAGAGCGACAAGTACCGGCGCGGTGTCGTCGGGATCGCCGCCGGGTCCGCCCGCTACCCCGGGGCGGCGGTGCTCGCCGTGGCCGGGGCGCTGCGCGGCGGGGCCGGTGCGGTGCGGTACGTCGGGCCCGCAGCGGAAGCCGTCCTCGCGCGTTTCCCCGAGACGCTGGTCTCCGGCTCCGGGCCGTCCAAGGCGGGCCGGGTGCAGGCCTGGGTGGTGGGCCCCGGCGCCGGGGACGACGCCTCGGCGGTCGCGGAGGTGCTGGAGGTGGACGTGCCGGTGCTGGTGGACGCGGACGGGCTGCGGCTCGCCGACCGGGGGGCCGTACGGGCCCGCAGCGCGCCGACGCTGCTGACCCCGCACGCCGGGGAGGCCGCCGCGCTGCTGGGCATCGCCCGGGAGGCGGTGGAGGAGGCCAGGCTGGCCGCCGTACGGGAGCTGGCGGGGCTGTACGGGGCGACGGTCCTCCTCAAGGGGGCGACGACCCTGGTCGCCGGTCCGACCGGCGGAGCGGTGCGGGTGAACGCCACCGGGACGGCGTGGCTGGCCACCGCGGGGAGCGGGGACGTGCTGTCGGGCCTCGCGGGGTCGCTGCTCGCCTCGGGGCTCTCCGCGCTCGACGCGGGAAGCGTGGCCGCGTATCTGCACGGACTGGCGGGCCGCTTCGCCGCGGACGGTGCCCCGGCCGGGGCCCACGACGTGGCCGAGGCGCTCCCCGCGGCCTGGCGGGACACCGTCGACGGGCCCTGACCCGGCAGGTCGGAGGCGTTGCACAGATCGGGGGACCCTTTGCGCGCGGCGCGGGCCGGGCGCGTGTGATGTTGCGTATGTCTGTTCGCGTGATGAGCAGACGAAGGGCTTGCCGGGGGATCGCGGTGCTGCTGGCGGCGGTGGCGGCCGTGCCCGTCGGAACGGTGGCGGCCGTGTCCGCTCCGCTGCCGCCTCCCTCCGGACACGCGGGTGCCCCGTGGTCCGGTACGGCGCGGGGGCCGCGTGCGGCCTGGCCGGGGGACACCCCGGGCGGGCGGATACTGCCGACGGCCGCGGGCGGCCCCGCCACGGGGCGGAGCCTGCGGGGCGCTCCCGGGTCGGGCCGCGCACCGGCCACGTTCGCGCCGGACCTGCCGGTACGGGTCCTGCCCCCACCCACCGGCTCCTGGCCGGCCGGACCGCTGTCCGACGGGTTCGGGCGGAGCGGGCCGGTGTCCGACCGGTTCGGACGGGGCGGGCCGGTGTCCGAAGGGTCCGGGCGGGGTGGTCCGGTGTCCGACCGGTTCGGGCACGGGCGCTCCGGGCCGGACGGCTCGGCACCCGGCGGGGACAGGCCGGTCGGCGACGGGTCCTCCCGTCCCGAATCCGGCTCCGGCTCGGGATCGGGATCGGAGCGGGCCGAGCCGGTGTGCGAGGGGCATGGCGGGCCGTATCGGCGGCGGGCCGGGCGATGGCTGAGGCCGAGGGCGGACGGGAAGCCGTCGGCGGCGGACTGCCGGGCGGCCGGCGCGTTCCAGGAGAAGCACGGCGTCGAGCCCGCCGCCGGGATCCCCGGAGCGGCGGACCGGGCCCGTGCCCGGACGTTCCGTGGCTGCCCGGTCCGCTCGTACCGGGTCGCCTGCGTCGATCTCTCGCACCAGCGCACCTGGGTGCAGCAGCGGGGCCGGATCCTGTTCGGCCCGGTGCCGATGCGCAGCGGCGGGGTCAGGCACCCCACGCGTACGGGCTGGTTCAGGATCTACTGGCGCCACCTGCACCACTGGTCGACCCTCTACAACAGCCCCATGCCGTACGCCCAGTTCTTCAGCGGCGGGCAGGCCTTCCACGCCGTCCGCGGCAGCATCCGCACCCGCGGCGGCTCGATGGGCTGCGTGAACCTGCGGCTCGCGGACGCCCGCGGGCTCTGGAAGGTGCTCGGCAAGGGCGACCACGTCTACGTGTGGGGCCGAAGGCACCACGCCTAGGAACTGGGCGCCGGGGCCCAGGGGGCACGGGTACGGGCCGGACCAGGGCCCAGGGGTGAGCCCCGGACAAGGGCCGCGCCCCGCCCGACCCCGGACCGGTCCACCTCGGACCGGCCCACCCCTGGGCCCGAACCCGCGGCCCGGATCCGAACCCGAACCCCCGGATCGGGCCACCGGGTCCCGGCCGCCCCGGGTCCCGACCACCCTGGGCCCGAACCCCGGGCCCCGTCCTCGGCCGCCCCCGCCCCCGGCCCAGGTTCCCGGGTGGCCCCGGGCCGGTCCAGGCGGCGAGTCCGGCCGGTTCCCAGAGCGGTCCCGGGGCGGTCCCGGGGCGGACCTAGGGGCGGACCAGGGCGGGAATCGGTGAGTACCCGGGGTGGGCCCATGGTGTGGACCGGGGACCGGTGCCGGAGGGCTGCCGTGCGCCTCTGAGAGACTGGGGCGCGATGACAGAGACAGCACACCCGCGGACCGCGCCCCTGCGCGCCCGCGCCGAGATCGATCTGGCCGCCCTGCGAGCCAACGTGCGGGCCCTGCGTGCCCACGCGCCGACCGCGGCCCTGATGGCCGTGGTCAAGTCCGACGCGTACGGCCACGGCGCGGTCCAGTGCGCCCGCGCCGCGCGCGAGGCGGGTGCCACCTGGCTCGGCACGGCCACCCCGGAGGAGGCGCTCGCCCTGCGGGCCGCCGGTCTGCCGGGCCGTGTCATGTGCTGGCTCTGGACGCCGGGCGGCCCCTGGGCCGAGGCGATCGAGGCCGACATCGACGTCTCGGTCAGCGCGCTGTGGGCGCTCAGGGAGGCCGTGGCGGCCGCCGAGGCCGTCGGAACGCCGGCCAGGGTGCAGCTCAAGGCCGACACCGGCCTCGGACGGGCCGGCTGCCAGCCCGCCGACTGGGCGGAGCTCGTCGCCGAGGCCCTGGCCGCCGAGGCACGCGGACTGATCACCGTCACCGGGCTCTGGTCCCACTTCGCCTGCGCCGACGAGCCGGGCCACCCCTCGATCGGGGCCCAGCTCGCGCTCTTCCGCGAGATGGTCGCGTACGCCGAGGAACAGGGCGTCCGCCCCGAGGTGCGGCACATCGCCAACTCGCCCGCGACCCTGACCCTCCCCGAGAGCCACTTCGATCTCGTACGGACCGGCATCGCGGTCTACGGGATCTCGCCGAGCCCCGAGCTCGGCACCCCCGCCGACTTCGGACTGCGCCCGGTGATGACGCTGAGCGCCTCGCTCTCCCTGGTCAAGCACGTACCGGCCGGTCACGGCGTGAGCTACGGCCACCACTACGTCACCCCGGGCGAGACCACCCTCGGCCTCGTCCCCGTCGGCTACGCGGACGGCGTCCCGCGGCACGCCTCGGGTACGGGCCCCGTCCTGGTCGGCGGCAAGTGGCGTACCGTCGCGGGCCGGGTCGCCATGGACCAGTTCGTCGTGGACCTCGGCGGCGACGAGCCGGAACCCGGAGCCCGCGCGGTCCTGTTCGGGCCCGGCGACGGAGGCGAGCCCACCGCCGAGGACTGGGCGCGCGCGGCGGGCACGATCGCGTACGAGATCGTGACACGCATCGGAACCCGCGTTCCGCGCGTCTACGGGAAAGTGAAAGAGGAACAAGGCGGGTAACACCCCTTAGCCGAACAGGCGCGCGGGACCGGGCGGGCGAACGGCGCCGGGCGGCATCCGGCGCGCGTACAGCCACAGCCGACACCCACAGCCACACCGACAGCCGACAGCCGAGGGCCGGAGCGAAGAGGAGCGGGACGTGAGCGAGACCAGCGCGGAGGCCGTCGTGAGCGCGGCCTCGGCCGCCGCCTCCGCCGGGAACTGGCGCAGGGCCTCGGTCGCCGGGGCCGCGATAGGCGTGGTCGCCGCGGGCGCCGCGGCCGGGGTCGCGATCGAGCGGCTCACGGTCGGGCGGGGCATGCGCAAGAAGGCGCGGCTCGCCCTGGACTCGACCGGCCCGTACGGCACGCTGCGCGGAACGCCCGGCAAGGCGTACGCGGACGACGGCACCGAGCTGTACTACGAGGTCGACGAGGCCGAGCCGGAGACCTCGCTCGCCCCGCGCAGGCGCCGGCTCTTCGGCCGCAAGGCCCCCGCCCCCGTCACCGTCGTCTTCAGCCACGGCTACTGCCTCAACCAGGACTCCTGGCACTTCCAGCGTGCGGCGCTGCGCGGTGTCGTCCGCACCGTCCACTGGGACCAGCGCAGCCACGGCCGTTCCGGTCGGGGTGTGGCCCAGCTGGAGGACCGCAAGCCGGTCACGATCGACCAGCTCGGCCGCGACCTGCTCGCCGTCATAGAGGCGGCCGTGCCCGAGGGCCCGATCGTGCTCGTCGGGCACTCCATGGGCGGCATGACCGTCATGGCGCTCGCCGAGCAGTTCCCCGAGCTGATCCGCGACCGGGTCGTCGGCGTCGCCCTCGTCGGTACGTCGTCGGGCCGGCTCGGCGAGGTCAACTTCGGGCTCCCCGTCGCGGGCGTCGCCGCCGTGCGGCGCGTGCTCCCCGGGGTGCTGAAGGCGCTCGGGCAGCAGGCGGCCCTGGTGGAGCGGGGACGGCGGGCCACGGCCGATCTGTTCGCCGGGGTCATCAAGCGGTACTCGTTCGCCAGCCGGGACGTCGATCCGGCCGTCGAGCGGTTCGCCGAACGGATGATCGAGGGCACGCCCATCGACGTGGTCGCGGAGTTCTACCCCGCGTTCACCGAGCACGACAAGACCGCCGCCCTGGCCCGTTTCGCCGAGCTCCCCGTCCTCGTCCTCGCCGGGGTCAAGGACCTGGTGACGCCCAGCGAGCACAGCGAGGCCATCGCCGACCTGCTGCCGGACGCCGAGCTGGTCCTCGTCCCCGACGCGGGACATCTGGTCATGCTGGAACATCCCGAGGTCGTCATAGACCGCCTCGCCGACCTCCTCGTGCGCGCCGGAGCCGTGCCGGCAGGGGCTACCGTGGGCCCTTATGGAAGCACCAGCAGCAGCGCACAACCCGGCTGAGCCCGCCCAGGACGGCGTCGGCGCGCAGATCACCGTCAACTCGCCCGGACAGATGCAGGAGTTGGGCCGCAGACTGGCCAAGCTGCTGCGCGCGGGCGACCTCGTGATGCTGAACGGCGAGCTCGGCGCGGGCAAGACCACGCTGACCCGCGGACTCGGTGAGGGGCTCGGCGTGCGCGGAGCCGTCACCTCGCCGACCTTCGTCATCGCCCGCGTCCACCCCTCCCTCGGCGACGGACCGCCGCTCGTGCACGTGGACGCGTACCGCCTCGGCGGCGGGCTCGACGAGATGGAGGACCTCGATCTCGACGTCTCGCTCTCCGACTCCGTGATCGTCGTGGAGTGGGGCGAGGGCAAGGTCGAGGAGCTGACCGACGACCGGCTGCACGTGGTCATCCACCGGGCCGTCGGCGACACCACCGACGAGGTGCGGCACGTGACCGTCACGGGACTCGGGCGGCGCTGGGCGGCCGCCGACCTGACGGTGCTCGCGGCCTGACGGCGTCCCTCGCTCGTACATTCGGCCAACGTTTCCGACAGGTCGTCGGCAAAATATTGCGTTCCGTGTCCCGGCCGTGGTCACATGGACATCAGTACGTGGTTAGGTCTACCTAACCACGCTTGCCCCCGAAGCCCGAGGAGGCGTCCATGTCGGCAGCAGAGTCGGCTGAAGTGCCGGCTTCAGAACGTGACGTGCCGGCCGCGCCGCCGGCCACGGCCGGGGTGGCGATGCGGGATCTGCTGGCGGCGTGCGCGATGGCCGAGGCGGTCTCCAGGCCGCCCGCCCCGCCCCTGGGCGAACCGGTCACCGAGGAACGCCCCCGCAGGGCGGCCTGAGGCGGCCGACGCCGAGGCCCGGTTGCCGGGACGGCCGCGGAGTCAGGACAGCGGCGGTCGGGGGCGTGGAGTTCGGCGGTGCGATGGGGCCCCGCAGGTCACTTGACGACGACGACCTTGGCGCCCACGGTGGCGAACGCCCACATCGCGTCGCCGTCCGCCCGCGTGGCGCGGATGCCGCCGAGCTTCTTCCCCGGGTCCGGCGCCTCCGTGGTGCCGTCCACCGCGGCGCTGAAGCCGATGGCGATGCTGCTGACCTGCGTGAACCGTACGACGTGCTCGATCTGCGTGCCGTCGGACCCGGGGGTCAGGCCCGTCCGTGACGTGACGGCGTAAGAGCCGACGGCCGGGTCGACCGTGCCCGGGGTGACCTTGAAAGTGCGCTTCACCTTGTTGCCCGCGCCGACGAGCCACACCCGGTCGGTGCCGAGCGAGTAGACGACCCGCGCACCGGTGCCGGACGGGACCGGCAGCGCGTTCGGGTCCTTCTTGGCCGCCTTGGGCGTCTTGGGGGCGGAAGCCTTGGCCGAAACGGTTCCGCTCGGCTTGCCCAGGTCGTCCGGAACGTTCGCGTGTGCCTGGAAGGCGAGGAAGCCGACTGCCGCGAGCGCCGCCACGGTGAGCCCGGCCACGATTCCCGAGCTGCTCCTAGCCACCTTGTGTGCCCACCTCTCCACCTTCGTACGTCCTTGCGCTGACGGTAGCAGCCGAGGGACGGGAGTCCCGGGCGGCCTTGCTCCGGGCTCCGGCGCCGTAGGCTGTTTGCGTGCTCTTGCTCGCTCTGGATACCGCCACCCCCGCAGTGACCGTCGCCCTGCACGACGGCACGTCCGTCATCGCCTCGTCGAGCCAGGTGGACGCGCGCCGGCACGGAGAGCTGCTGCTGCCGGCAGTCGACCGGGTGCTCACCGAGGCAGGCCTCGGACTGGACGCCGTCACCGGCATCGTCGTGGGCGTCGGCCCCGGCCCGTACACGGGGCTGCGCGTCGGCCTCATGACCGCCGACACCTTCGGGGTCGCGCTCGGCGTGCCCGTGCACGGCGTGTGCACCCTCGACGGGCTCGCCCACGCGGCCGACGTGGAGGGACCGTTCGTCGTCGCCACGGACGCCCGCCGCAAGGAGGTCTACTGGGCCCGCTACGCCGACCGCCGTACGCGGCTGTCGGAGCCGGCCGTGGACCGTCCCGCCGAGATCGACGAGGCGGTCGCCGCGCTGCCCGCCGTCGGCGCGGGCGCCCTCCTCTACCCGGACACGTTCAAGGACGCCCGCGCGCCCGAGAACGTCTCGGCCGCCGCCCTCGCCTCCCTGGCCGCCGAACGGCTCGCCGCGGGTGAGGAGCTGGAGCCGCCCAGACCCCTCTATCTGCGCCGCCCGGACGCCCAGGTGCCCAAGAACTACAAGGTGGTCACCCCCAAGTGACCGTCGTGCTGCGCGAGATGCGCTGGTGGGACATCGATCCCGTCCTGGAGCTGGAGAAGGAACTGTTCCCCGTGGACGCCTGGTCCCGGGGCATGTTCTGGTCCGAACTGGCCCACTCCCGCGGGCCGGAGGCGAGCCGGCGCTATCTGGTCGCCTCCGACGGCGACCTGCTCGTCGGCTACGCCGGGCTCGCCGCCTCGGGAGACCTGGGTGACGTGCAGACGATCGCGGTGCGGCGGGACCAGTGGGGCACCGGCCTCGGCGGCCGGCTGCTCACCGAACTGCTGCGCGCCGCGAGCGACTTCGAGTGCGCCGAGGTGATGCTGGAGTGCCGCGTGGACAACGTCCGCGCGCAGAAGCTGTACGAGCGCTTCGGCTTCGAGCCCATCGGCTTCCGGCGCGGCTACTACCAGCCGGGGAACATCGACGCCCTGGTGATGCGGCTGCACGACCCATCGACCTCCGTACAAGGAACAGAGACCCATGGCTGACGAACCCCTCGTCCTCGGCATCGAGACCTCCTGCGACGAGACCGGCGTCGGCATCGTCCGCGGCCACACCCTGCTCGCCGACGCCATCGCGTCGAGCGTCGACGAGCACGCGCGCTTCGGCGGGGTCGTGCCCGAGGTCGCGTCCCGGGCGCACCTGGAGGCGATGGTCCCGACCATCCAGCGGGCGCTGAAGGAGGCGGGGGTGTCGGCCAGGGACCTGGACGGCATCGCGGTCACCGCGGGACCCGGGCTCGCCGGGGCGCTGCTGGTCGGGGTCTCGGCCGCGAAGGCGTACGCGTACGCGCTCGGCAAGCCGCTGTACGGCGTGAACCACCTCGCCTCCCACATCTGTGTGGACCAGCTGGAGCACGGCGCGCTGCCGGAGCCGACGATGGCCCTGCTGGTCTCCGGCGGGCACTCCTCGCTGCTGCTGTCCACCGACATCACCTCCGACGTACGGCCGATGGGCGCGACCATCGACGACGCGGCCGGCGAGGCCTTCGACAAGATCGCCCGGGTGCTGAACCTCGGCTTCCCCGGCGGCCCGGTCATCGACCGGTACGCCAAGGAGGGCGACCCGAACGCCATCACGTTCCCGCGCGGTCTCACCGGTCCGCGCGATCCGGCGTACGACTTCTCCTTCTCCGGTCTCAAGACCGCCGTGGCCCGCTGGATCGAGGCGAAGCGGGCGGCGGGGGAGGAGGTGCCGGTGCGCGACGTGGCCGCGTCCTTCCAGGAGGCCGTGGTGGACGTGCTCACCCGCAAGGCCGTCCGCGCGTGCAAGGACGAGGGCGTCGACCATCTGATGATCGGCGGCGGCGTGGCCGCGAACTCCCGGCTGCGGGTGCTCGCCCAGGAGCGCTGCGAGGCCGCCGGGATCCGGCTGCGGGTGCCGCGGCCCAAGCTGTGCACGGACAACGGGGCGATGGTCGCCGCGCTGGGCGCCGAGATGGTCGCCCGGAACCGGGCCGCCTCCGACTGGGACCTGTCGGCGGACTCCTCGCTGCCGGTGACGGACCCGCACGTGCCGGGGCGCGGGCACGCGCACGACCACGATCACGTGCACGAGGTGGCGAAGGAGAACCTGTACCCGTGACCGTCGCGGTGATGTGGGAGGCGCGGGCCGTCGCAGGCCGGGGCGAGGACCTGCTCGCCTGGGTGCGGGAGCAGAAGGTCCCCGGGCGGCCGGTGCGGCAGGAGGTCCTGCGGGCGCCCCAGGACCGGGTGCTCGTCATCACCTGGTGGGACGCGGAGTTCCACGCCGAGCTTCCCGAACTGCCGGATCCGGAAGGGGAGCTGGTGTCCCGGGCGGTGCACCGGTGGCGTTTCGAGTCGGTGGGCTGACCGCCCGGTACCGGGCCGGTGTCTTCCGTGTCCGCACGGGAGACACCGGCCCGAACCCGGTCAGGACACCCGCTCGACCTCGGTCTCGCAGCGCAGGCGCCGGTCGGTGCCCAACCGCCGTACGGGACCGGTCAGGTGCAGCCGGGCGGTGTGGCGCACGTCCGTGGCGGAGGCGGCGAGCCGCAGCTCCAGGGCGCCCGGTTCGACGATCCGGGTGCCGGCGCGGTCGGTGAACGCCGAGAGGTCCGCGTGGAAGCGGAAGGTCACCCGGCGGGCCTCGCCCGGCGCCAGCTCCAGCCGCTGATAGCCGATCAGCCGTACGTCGGGGCGGGTCACCGAGGCCACCGGGTCGTGCAGATAGAGCTGGACGACCTCGGCGCCCGCGCGGTCGCCGGTGTTGCGGACGGTCACCGCCACGTCGTACGAACCGTCCGTGCCGATCCCGGCCTCCGGCGTCTCGTCCGGTTCCCAGGCGAACGTCGTGTACGAGAGGCCGTGGCCGAACGGGTACAGCGGCGTCGGGTCCAGATTGCTGACCTCGCCCTTCAGGCCGAGCGGCGGCTGGAGATAGGTCCACGGCTGGCCGCCCGGGTCGCGCGGCACGCTCACCGGCAGCCGCCCCGAGGGGCCGACCCGGCCGGACAGCACGCCCGCCAGCGCGGGCCCGCCCTCCTCGCCGGGGAAGAACGCCTGGACCACGCCGCCGAGACCCTCACGCCAGCGGCCCAGCGCGTAGGGGCGGCCGGTGAGCAGCACCAGGACCACCGGGACCCCCGTGGCGACCAGGGCGTCGAGCAGTTCGCCCTGCACGCCGGGCAGCCCGAGGTCGGCCACGTCGCAGCCCTCGCCCGAGGTTCCCCGGCCGAACAGCCCGGCCCGGTCGCCCAGCACCGCCACGCACACGTCCGCCTCGGCGGCCCGTGCCACCGCCTCCTCGAACCCGGACCGGTCCGGCTCCGAGACCCCGCAGCCCTGCGCGAACGTCACCTTGGCGTCCGGCAGTTCGGCGCGCAGCGCGTCGAGCACGGTCGGGATGTCCACACCGGTCGGCACCTCGGGGTGGTGCGTGAGCACATGCGAGGGGAACGAGTAGCAGCCCAGCATCGCGAGGGGGTCGTCCGCGCGCGGGCCGACCACCGCGATCCGGGTGTCCGGGGCCAGCGGCAGCACGCCGTCGGCGTTGTCCAACAGGATCACCGACTCCTCGGCGAGCCTGCGGGCGAGCGCCCGGTTGCCCGCGGAATCCAGGTCGACCGGGCGGCCGGTCTCCGGCCGCCAGTCCTCGTCCAGCAGGCCGAGCTCGCACTTCTGGAGCAGCACCCGGCGGGCCGCCCGGTCGATCAGCGACTCGGCGACGGTGCCCGCGCGGACGGCGGCCACCAGCGGTTCGCCGTAGCACTTCAGGGTCGGCAGTTCGACGTCGATGCCGGCCTCCAGCGCCTTGTGCGCCGCCTCGGCCTCGCTGCCCGCCACCCGGTGCAGGCTCTGGAGGAAGCCGACGCCGAAGTAGTCCGAGACCACCGTGCCGGTGAAGCCCCACTCCTCGCGCAGCAGCTCGGTCAGCAGGGAGGGGTCGGCGGAGGCCGGGACGCCGTCGATGTCGTTGTAGGCGGCCATCACCGAACGGGCGCCGCCCTCGCGCAGCGCCATCTCGAACGGCGGCAGGGTGATGTCGGAGAGCTCGCGCACGCCGGCCCGCACCGGTGCCAGGTTCCGTGCGCCGGCCGAGGCCGCGTACCCGGCGAAGTGCTTGAGCGTGGCCACGATCCCGGCCGACTCCAGGCCCCGCACATAGGCGGTGGCGACGGTGCCGACCAGGTAGGGGTCCTCGCCGATCGTCTCCTCCACCCGGCCCCAGCGCAGATCGCGGACCACGTCCAGGACGGGGGCCAGGCCCTGGTGGACGCCGACCGAGCGCAGGTCGTCGCCGATGCGCCGGCCCAACTCCTCCACCAGGTCCGGGTCGAAGGCGGCGCCCCAGGACAGCGGGACCGGGTAGGCCGTCGCCCGCCAGGCCGTGAAGCCCGCCAGGCACTCCTCGTGGGCGACCGCGGGGATGCCGAAGCGGCCTGCTTCGGTGATCCGGCGCTGGGCGCGGGCCAGTGCCTGCGCGCCCAGCGCCGGGTCCACGGGGGCGGTGCCGAAGGAGCGCGTCAGCTGGCCGAGGCCGCGGGTGATCAGCTCGTCCCAGTCGTACGAGGAGGACATCTCGCTCTGGAGCGGGGCGACCCCGCCGCCGTCCGTGTCGGCGCCCACCCATACGCCGTACAGCTGGGCGGTCTTCTCCTCCAGGGTCATCCGGGAGAGCAGGTCGTCGACGCGGGTCGCGGCGGGCAGGGCGGTGTCGCGCCAGGGAGCGGTGGTCATGGAACTCCTGTCGGGGAAAAGGGGGTTCGGGCGCCCCTGGTCGTACACGTTCACTTGCCGCCCACGCCCATGAGGCCGCCGACGAGCGCGCGGCGGGCCACCAGGTACACGACGAAGATCGGGACGCCGGAGAGGACGACCGAGGCGAGGATCGCGGGAATGTTCACGCCGAACTCGCTCACGTAGTTGAACAGGCCGAGGGTGAGCACCCGCGGTCCGTCGGACTGGGTGAAGATCAGCGGGAAGAGGAAGCCGTTCCAGGCCTGGAGCGCCGAGAAGATGACGACGGTGCTGATGCCGCCCTTGGCCATCGGGATGACCAGCTGGAACAACATGCGCGTGGTGGAGGCGCCGTCCAGGGCCATCGCCTCGTACAGCTCCTCCGAGATGTCCCGCAGCGTGCCGGTGAGGATCAGTACCGACACCGGCATGGCGAACGCGGCCGTCGGCAGGACGATCGCGAGCAGGCTGTCGTAGAGGTTCAGCTTGGCGATCATCAGATAGAGGGGCACCACGACGGCCTGCGCCGGGATCGCCACGCCGAGGAGGAACAGCCGGAAGGCCGCCCCCGACCAGACGCCGCGGGTCCGCACGGCCACGTAGGACAGCGGGACGCAGAGCACGAGGACGATCAGGACGACCCCGGCCGCCGCCAGCACGGTGTTCCACAGCAGATGGCCGAAGCCGTTGTGCAGGACGGTGTTGTAGTTGTCCAGGGTCGGATGGGACGGCGGCCTCAGGGCGTTGTGGCCCAGGGCCTCGTCCTGGTGGGTGAGCGAGGCCGAGATCATCGCGTAGATCGGGACGATCACGACCGCCAGCCAGAGCAGCGCGCCGGCGCCGGCCAGCGGGTTGGCACGCCGGGACCAGGGCCGGCGGCGGCGCGCGGGCCGCTCGGCGGCCGGGGCGGAGTCCGTCCTCACGGGACGGGACAAGGTGTCGTGTGACATGCCGTCACATCCCTTCCCGGGTGCTGCGCATCGCGCCGAAGCCGGACAGCTTCACCATCAGCAGGGACAACGCGGTCGCGGCGAGCACCAGGAAGGAGGCGACGGCGCTCGCGTAGCCGAAGTCGTAGCTCTTGAAGCCCGCCTCGTACATCAGGTACGGCAGGATCGCCGTGTCGGTGCCCGGACCGCCCTGGGTGAGGATCAGGACCGTCTCGAAGTACGTCAGCGAACCGACGATCATCAGCACGCTCGACGTCGTAGCGGTGTTGCGCAGCTGCGGCAGGGTGATCGAGAAGAACTGCCGCAGCCGTCCGGCCCCGTCGATCGCCGCCGCCTGGTAGAGCACCTCGGGGATCTGCCGTGCCCCGCCCTGGTAGATCAGGGTGTGGAAGGGGATGAACTGCCAGCCGCCGACGAACACGATCGCGAGGAACGCGCCGCTGGTCGTGCCCAGGGTGTCGCGGTGGATGATGCCGAAGTTCGGGTCGAGCAGGGCGTAGAACAGCAGCGAGATCGCCGTCGACGACAGCAGGAACGGCACGAAGAAGATCGCCGAGAGCACCGCGCGGTTGCGCTGCCTGCCCGCCGCCCAGACGCCCAGCAGCAGCGAGATCACCGTCTGGAACGCCCAGCTGACCACGGTCAGCGCGACGGTGACCGTCAGCGACTGGCCCAGCCGGTCGTCGCTCAGCAGCTTGCGCCAGTTGGCCAGACCGGCCGGCCGCGGGTCGCCCAGGCCGTTCCACGTGGTGAACGACAGATAGAAGGCCAGGACCATCGGGGCCAGGGCGAAGAACGCGAAGAACAGGACGCCGGGAAGGGCCAGGACCGCGCTCGGGCGGCCGGCCCTGCCCCGCCGGGCGGAGCGGGGGCGGCCCGCGTCGCGACGCGGGCCGCCCTTGATCTGCGGGACGCTCACTTCAGCTCCTTGAGCGCCGCCACGAACTGCTCCGGCGAGGACTTGCCCACGAACAGCTTGTTGACCTCGGTGAGCATCGGCGTCGCCACGTTCGGGTCGACCGCCTGGTCCCAGCTCAGGGTGAACGCCGGGGCCTTCTGCACCATCTCGTACTGGAACTTGGCGAACTCCGGGTTCGGCGAGGCGTCCAGGAGGGTCGCCGCGTTCGAGGTGGCCGGGACGTCGCCGTTGGCGATGAGTTCCTTGGTGTACGCCAGGGAGGCGGAGTCCCGCAGGAAGGCGATCGCCGCGTCCTTGTTGGAGGTGTGGGCGTTCACCGACCAGTAGTTGGTGGGGTTGCCGACCACGTTGCGGATGTCGCCGGCGCCGCCCTCGATCTGCGGGAAGGCGCACCAGCCCAGGTTGTTCTTCGCGAAGTCGGGGAACTTGCCGAGCTGCGTGGAGTACTCCCACGAACCCATCAGGTGCATCGCCGCCTTGCCCTTGGCGAAGACCGCGGGCGCGCCGCCGTTGCCGTAGCCCACCGAGCTGTAGCCCTTGCCGAAGGCGCCGTCGTCGATCAGCTGCTTGACCGTCTGGGCGGCCTTGAGGACCGCCGGGTCGCCCCAGGCCGAGGCGTCACCGTTCTTGATCTTCTCGAAGACCTGGGGGCCGCCGATCCGGTCGACCAGGTACTCCAGCCACATGAGTTCGGGCCAGATGTCGGCCCCGCCGAGCGCGAACGGGGTGACGTTCGCCTTCTTCAGCTTGGCGTTGACGTCCAGCAACTGGGCCCAGGTGGTGGGCGGCTGGAGTTTGTGCTCCTGGAAGACGGACTTGTTGTAGAAGAGGATCACGGGCTGCATGCCGCGCATCGGCACGCCGTAGTTCTTGCCGTCCAGGCCGCCCGCGGCCAGCACCGACGGCAGGAATCCGCTCTTGAGCACCGGGTCGGACGCGATGACGTCGGTCAGGTCGACCAGCTGGCCGGCCTCCCGGTAGGCCTTGATGGAGCCGCCGCCCCAGTTGAAGAACACGTCGGGCGCGTTGGGGGAGCCCATCGCCGTGCGCAGCTTGGCCGGGTAGTCGGTGGCGGGCACCTTCTGGAGCTTGATCGTGCCCTTGGCCTTCTTCGCGGCGGCCGAGGCGTTGAACCGGTTCACCGACTTGACCTGGATCTTCGCCGCGTCGTCCCCGTAGACGAACGCGGTGAGCGTTCCGCCGGAGCCCGAGCCGCTGCCGGAGCCGCAGGCGGTGAGCCCGCCGACAGAGGCCAGCGCGACCGTGCCCGCGCCGAGGAACCAACGTCTGCTGTGGGACTCCATAGGACGGCACCTCTCGGTAGGCGCGAAGGATCGCCGATGATCCATCGCGAATGTTTCGAGTTATTTTTCGAATGTTCCGGGAACGTAAGGCGATCCGGTGGGTCCGTCAAGAGGTCGCGCAGAGATACGATCGCCGCCATGAAGCCTGGGAAGTCCGCAGAAGCACAGACGGCGACGCTGGCCGAGATCGCCCGGGAGGCCGGGGTGTCGGCTCCGACTGTTTCGAAAGTGCTCAACGGCCGTGCCGATGTCGCCCCCGCGACGCGCTCCCGTGTCGAGGAGCTGCTGCACGCGTACGGCTACCGGCGCCGCCGGGCCGAGGCTTCGCGCTCACCGCTGATCGACCTGGTCTTCCACGAGCTGGAGAGCGCCTGGGCGATGGAGGTCATCCGGGGGGTGGAGAACGTCGCCCGGGAGGCCGGGCTCAGCGTGGTGCTCTCCGAGTCCGCCGGGCGGCTCACCCCCGGCAGGACCTGGGCCGACCAGGTCGCCGCCCGCCGCCCGCACGGCGTGGTCCTCGTCCTCTCGGGCCTCGACGACTCCCAGCGCGCCCTGCTGACCAGCAGGTCCATCCCGTTCGTGGTGATGGACCCGGCGGGCGACCCGGGCGTCGACGTGCCCTCGGTCGGTGCCACCAACTGGCAGGGCGGCCTCGCCGCCACCCGGCATCTCGTCGAACTCGGCCACACCCGGATCGGCGCCATCAGCGGGCCCTCGCGGATGATGTGCAGCCGGGCCCGGGTGGACGGCTACCGGGCCGCGCTGGAGACGGCCGGGGTGCCCGTCGATCCCTCGCTGATCGTCGCCGGGGACTTCCACCACGAGGCCGGCTACCGCCTCGGCCTCGACCTGCTGCGCCGCCCCGACCGGCCCACGGCCGTGTTCGCCGGCAACGACCTCCAGGCGCTCGGTCTGTACGAGGCGGCCCGCGAGCTCGGGCTGCGCGTTCCGGAGGACCTGAGTGTGGTCGGCTTCGACGATCTGCCGGTGGCCCGCTGGGTGGGGCCGCCGCTGACGACCGTGCGGCAGCCGCTGACGGAGATGGCCGAGGCGGCGGCGAAGCTGGTGCTCGACCTGAGCCGCCAGGAGCGGCCCTCGGCGGGGACGCGGATGGAACTGGCGACGAGTCTGGTCGTGCGGAGCAGCACGGGGGCGCCTTCGGCGTGAGGCCGGTGTTGCGGGCTCCGGCTTCGGCCCGGTGGGTGGGTCGGGTCCGTGCCGGTGCATCAGGCCGTCGCCGTTGGGTGAGGTGTGGGCGTAGGTGGCGACGGCCATCGATGTACCGGCACGGCCCCGACGGTGCGATGCCGACTGCGGGTGCGTGCCTGTTTCGGCCGCCTTTCAGCTCCGGCCGGGGAAGGTTCAGGCCGGCCGGGTCACCTTTCGGCGCGGGGAAAGATTCAGCCCCTCCGGCGTTTGAGGAGCGGGGTCCGGGGCGGAGCCCCGGGGGTGGCCCTCTCCGGCCCGTCCTTTGGGTTCCGGGGGACATTCAGCCCCTCCGGCGTTTGAGGAGCGGGGGTCCGGGGGCGGAGCCCCTGGGTACGGGTCGGGTAGGGGCGGAGGGGGCGAAAAAAGTGGGGTGGGGCGACCCGGGGTCAGGAGGCCGTATTGACGGGTGGGGCGTCCCCCTCCACACTCCTGCGAAGTCAATCGGTTGGACGACCGAAACTTTCGGAGGCACCCGCCATGAGAACCTCCCGAACCCGTGTGAACAGACTCCGCCCCTTACGCCGCCGCGCCGCCGCCCTGTTCGCCGGAGCCGTGACCGTGGCCACCCTGCTGGCGGCCGGCACGACGGCCCACGCCGCAGGAGCCCCGCTGCGCGACCTCGCCGCAGCCAAGGGCAAGGCCATCGGCACGGCAGTCACCGGCTCCAAGCTGACCGGGACCTACGGCGACCTCGCCGGAGGCCAGTTCAGCTCGCTGACCCCGGGCAACGCGATGAAGTGGGGCACCGTCGAACCCACCCGGGGCAGCTACAACTGGGCCGAGGCCGACCAGATCGTCGCCTTCGCGCAGGCCCACAACCAGCAGGTACGCGGTCACACCCTGGTCTGGCACAGCCAGAACCCGACCTGGCTGACCAACGGCACCTGGACGACGGCTGAGCTGAGCGGCCTGCTCCAGGACCACATCACCACCGAAGTCACCCGCTACAAAGGCAAACTGGCCGCCTGGGACGTGGTCAACGAACCCTTCAACGAGGACGGCACCTACCGCTCCACCCTCTGGTACAACGGCCTCGGCTCCGACTACATCGCCCAGGCGCTGACCTGGGCCCACGCCGCAGACCCGGCCGCCAAGCTCTACATCAACGACTACAACGTCGAGGGCGTCAACGCCAAGAGCACCGCCCTGTACAACCTGGTCAAGTCCCTGAAGGCGCGCGGCGTCCCGATCGACGGCGTCGGCCTCCAGGCCCATCTCATCGTCGGCCAGGTCCCCGGCACCCTCCAGCAGAACATCCAGCGCTTCGCCGACCTCGGCGTCGACGTCGCGGTCACCGAGCTGGACATCCGGATGCAACTCCCGGCCGACAGCACGAAACTGGCGCAGCAGGCCGCCGACTACAAGGCCGTCTTCGACGCCTGCGTCGCCGTGGCCCGCTGCTACGGCGTGACCGTCTGGGGCTTCACCGACTCCGACTCCTGGATCCCGGACGTCTTCCCGGGCTACGGCGCGGCGACCCCGTACGACGAGAACTACGCGCCCAAACCGGCCTACGACGCCATCGCGGCCTCGCTCGGCGGAGGGACCACCACCCCGCCGCCCACGGGCGGGTGCACGGCGGTGTACAGCGTCCAGACCCAGTGGAACACCGGGTTCACCGGGCAGGTGCGCATCGCCTGCTCCGGCGCGGCGCTCTCCTCGTGGAAGGTGAACTGGACGTACGGCGCGGGACAGCAGATCACCCAGGCCTGGAACGCGAACTGCTCCCGGACCGGAGCGGCGGTGAGCTGCGCCAACGCCTCCTACAACGGGACCGTTCCGGACGGCGGTTCGGTGACGTTCGGGTTCAACGCCTCCTGGAGCGGGGCCAATCCGGTCCCCACGGTGACGCTCGGCTGAGAAGAATGAGATTTTCCGAAGAAAACCGTTCCGTGTCACCGTCCCTAACAGTCCCCTAATAATTCGGACTTACGTTCCTGTCCGTGACCGGACATGACGAGAACGGCGACGAGAGCGGACGGCGGGGCCGGCGGTCGCGCGTACTGAAGGCCGCCGGCCTCACCCTGGCGGGGCTGCTGGTGCTCGGCGCCGGCACCGCGGGCTGGGCGTACTGGCATCTGAACCAGAACATCAGAAGCGTCGACATCGACGGCGCGCTCGGGGACAACCGGCCGGCGCGGGCGGTGGTGACGCCTTCGCCCGAGGCGTCCGCCCCGGCCTCGGCGTCCGCGTCGCCGCTGCCCAGCGGCGCCCTCAACATCCTGGTCCTAGGCTCCGACTCGCGCAGCGGCAAGGCGAACGCGAAGCTCGGCGGGGGAAGCAGTTCCGGGGCGCGCTCCGACACGGCGATGGTCGTGCACATCGACGCGGGGCGCACGGGCGCCACGGTCGTCAGCATCCCGCGGGACACGCTGGTCACCCGTCCGTCCTGCCCGCTGCCGTCCGGGGGTTCGACGTCGGTGGCCTACGGCGCGATGTTCAACAGCGCCTACTCGGTGGGCGGACCGGTGTGCGCCGTGAAGACGGCCGAGGCGGTCACGGGCGTCCGGATGGACCACTACATCGAGATCGACTTCTCGGGCTTCGCGAAGCTGGTGAACGCCCTCGGCGGGGTCACCGTCACCACAGGCCGGGACATCGACGACGACAAGAGCCATCTGCACCTCAAGGCCGGCACCCACCATCTGGACGGCAAGCAGGCCCTCGCCCTGGCCCGCACCCGGCACGGCATAGGCGACGGCAGCGACCTGGGCCGGATAGGCCTCCAGCAGAAGCTGGTCAAGGCGCTGCTGGAACAGATCTCCTCGGCCGGCCTGCTCACCGACCCCGCCAAGCTCTACGAGGTCGCGAACGCGGTGACCGGCAGCCTCACGACGGACACGGGACTGGACTCGCTCGGCAAACTGACGCGACTCGGCCAGAGCCTGAAGTCCCTCTCGTCCGACGAGGTCAAGACGGTGATGATGCCGGTCGTGGCGGCTCCCTCGGACCACAACCGGGTGATCGCGGACGAACCGGAGGCGAGCGACCTCTGGGCATCGCTCGCGTGACCCGAGGGCTTCGCGGGGCTCCGCCGTCCGACCCCCTCACCCCGCCGGGCGAAAGAAATCCGAAGAGATCCGGGGAGGGTGTCGAAACCGGTGTCCGTCGTTCGACGCACAGGTGAGAGGCGGGAAGAAGCCCGCCTCCGGGATACCGAAGACACCCAGACACGAGGAGTCACCATGCCCCGCTACCTCTCCCTCGTCCAGATCGACGAGCGCACCGCGCCCGCCGAAGGCCCCAGCCCCGAGCTGATGCAGCGGATGGGCGAGCTCATCGAGGAGATCACCAAGGCCGGCGTCATGCTGGAGACCGAGGGTCTGACGCCCAGCGCGCAGGGCAAGCGCGTCCACTACTCGGGCGGCGAGCTGTCCGTCACCGACGGCCCCTTCACGGAGTCCAAGGAGGTCGTCGGCGGCTACGCGATCATGCAGTGCAAGGACATGGCCGAGGCCGTGGAGTGGACCAAGCGGTTCCTGAAGGTGCACGAGGAGCACTGGACGGTCACCTGCGAGGTGCGGGAGATCGCCGGGGGCTGACCGCTCCTTGGCCGGACGCCGCCGTGGGTGTCTCATGGTGGGTTGTGGAACAGCACCCCGCACCGGCACCCGCCGGCGGCGTCGGCACCGCCGTCGAGACCATCTTCCGTATCGAGTCCCCCCGCATCATCGCGGGCGTGGCCCGGATCGTCCGTGACGTCGGCATCGCCGAGGAACTCGCGCAGGACGCCCTGGTCGCCGCGCTGGAGCAGTGGCCGCGCGACGGTGTCCCGGACAACCCGGGCGCCTGGCTGACGGCCACGGCCAAGCACCGGGCGATCGACCTCGTACGCCGCCGTGAGCGCTACGCGCGCAAGCTGGAGGAGGTCGGGCGGGACCTCTCGCTCGCCGCGCCGCACCACCTCGACGAACCCTCCGACCCGGACGACATCGACGACGACCTGCTCCGCCTGGTCTTCACCGCCTGCCACCCCGTCCTGTCCGCCGAGGCCCGCATCGCGCTGACGCTGCGGCTCCTCGGCGGTCTGACGACGTCCGAGATCGCCCGCGCGTTCCTGGTCCCGGAGGCCACGGTCGCCCAGCGCATCGTGCGGGCCAAGCGGACGCTGGCGGCGAAGGGGGTCGCCTTCGAGGTCCCCTACGGACCCGAGCGCGAGGCCCGGCTCGGGTCCGTCCTCGAGGTCATCTACCTGGTCTTCAACGAGGGGTACGCGGCCACCGCGGGCGACGACCTGCTGCGGCCCGCGCTGTGCGAGGACGCGCTGCGGCTGGCCCGGGTGCTCGCCGAGCTGATGCCCAAGGAGAGCGAGGTGCACGCCCTCGCCGCGCTGCTGGAGCTCCAGGAGTCCCGCTCGGCCGCCCGCACCGGGCCCGGCGGCGAACCCGTCCTGCTCAAGGACCAGCAGCGGCGCCGCTGGAACCGCATGCTCATCCGCCGCGGCTACACCGCGCTGAGCCGCGCCAACTCCGTCGCGACGGGCAGCCCGGGACCGTACGCCCTCCAGGCCGCCATCGCCGCCTGCCACGCCCAGGCCTTCGCCTACGAGGACACCGACTGGCAGCGGATCGCCGTCCTGTACGGCCTGCTGGCGGCCAGGTCCCCGTCCCCCGTGGTCGAGCTGAACCGCGCCGTGGCCGTCTCGATGGCCGAGGGCCCGGAACCCGCGCTCGCCATCGTCGACCGCCTCGCGTCCGAACCCGCGCTCCGGGACTACCACTTGCTGCCCAGCGTGCGGGGGGACCTGCTCGACCGGCTGGGAAGGACGGCCGAGGCACGGGCGGAGTTCCGGCGCGCCGCCTCACTGGCCCGCAACGAGCGGGAGCGGGAGCTACTGGAGACGAGGGCGCGTGACCTGCCGGAGCCTTGAGGCTCCCGCGCGGTGACCGGCTGCACGCTCAGGGGGTCCGCGGGAATCTCTCGCTACTCGACCTCACGCGGAGCAGCACCTTCGCGCCGCGTACGGACGGCGGTCAGGCCGCGACGGTCGTGAGGTCGGGCCCCGTCGGCGCCGAGCCGAACCCGGCGCCCCTCAGGACGGTCCACCGGCGGCAGCCGGCGCCGCGGTGTCCTGTGCCGCGGCGGCCGGAGTCGCGGGTGCCCCCACCAGCATGGTCGGGGCCCCCGCCACCCGGGTCAGGAACACCGTCGCGGAGTTCGGGCCCTGCGGCTTCACCTTGCGCCGCAGTTCCTCGGGCTCGACCGCCGACCCGCGCTTCTTCACGGTCAGCACGCCGACCTCACGCTCCCGCAGCAGCGCCTTCAGCTTCTTGACGTTGAACGGCAGCCGATCGGTGATCTCGTACGCGGTGGCGTACGGCGTCGGGCGCAGCGCGTCCGCCGTGACGTAGGCGATCGTCTCGTCGACGAGCCCGCCGTCCAGGTCCTCGGCCACCTCGGCGACCAGGTGCGCGCGGATGACGGCGCCGTCCGGCTCGTACAGATAGCGTCCGACCGGTCTGACCGCCGGATCCGGCAGGCCGCGGCCGCGCAGCGCGCGCGGGCCGGGCAGCAGGGTGGCGCGCACCAGGCCGGGCTCCGTGCCGAACCAGAGCACCGCCTCCTTCACGTCCCCGCCGTCCGAGATCCACTCGGCCTCCGCCTCGGCCGGGACCGCCTCGTGCGGGACGCCGGGGGCGATCTTCAGCGCGGCGAGCGGCGCCTTCCGTGCCGCCGCGACCGCCCAGGACAGCGGCGGTGAGTACGCCTCCGGGTCGAAGATCCGGCCCCGGCCGCCCCGGCGCGCGGGGTCCACGAAGACGGCGTCGTACGAGGCGGTGTCCACCTCGGTCACATCGCTCTCGCGCACCTCGATTAGCTCCGCGAGTCCCAGCGCGTCGGCGTTCGCGCGGGCGGCGGCGGCCGTCAGCGGGTCACGGTCGACGGCCAGGACGCGGATCCCGGCGCGGGCCAGCGCGATGGCGTCGCCGCCGATGCCGCAGCACAGGTCGGCCACGGAGCGGACCCCCAGCGCGCGCAGCCGCTCGGCGCGGTACGAGGCCACGGTCGTACGGGTCGACTGCTCGACCCCGTTCGGGGTGAAGAACATCCGTCCGGCGTCCTCGGCGCCGAACTTCGCCACCGCCCGCTGCCGCAGCCGGGCCTGTCCGAGCGCCGCCGAGACGAGATCGGCCGGGTGGTCGCGGCGCAGCCGCGTGGCGACGGCCAGTTCCTGTGCCGGTTCGGTGGCGCGGACCTCGTCGAGCAGGGCGCGGCCCTCGGCGGTGAGGAGGGGGGCGAAGGAGGCGTCGTTCACCCGGCCATTGTGGGCCAGTCGGTGGACGGCGCGCTTCCGGCGGCGGTGTCGGGGCCGCTGCGGGGCGCTGAGCTGGGAGGATCCGGCTCCATGCGACCCGTACGACAAAATTACAAAACCGGCGCAAACGGGGCTGGTGCGCGCTGGGGAGTCGGCGCGCTCGCCCTCGCCCTGCTCGTCTCAGGCTGCGCCGGGGCCGGCACGGCCTCCGCCCCCGGAGCCGGTGGCGCCGAGCCGGCCCACGGCCCCGCCCACGCCCGGGGGGCCGCGCTCCCCGCGGGCCCGGCCCGCGCCCTCGCCGCGTACGCCGACCGCCTCCGCCGGGACCAGGCCCGGCGCGCCGCCGTCGCGAAACGCTGGGGACTGACCGCGGTGCCCCTGACACCCCCCGCGCCGCCCGCCAGGAAACCGCGCATCGCGGCACGCAAGGGCTTCGAGGTCGACGACCAGAGGGAACTGGGACTGCCCCCGGTCTTCACCACCGTCCCCACCAAGGACAAGGTCGTCTTCCTCACCGTCGACGACGGCTCCGAGAAGGACCCCGCCTTCCTGCGGATGATGAGCGACCTGAAGATCCCGTACACCGCGTTCCTCAGCGACTTCCTCGTCAAGGACGACTACGGGTACTTCCGGCGGATGCGCGACCGCGGCATCACCCTCAACAACCACACCCTGCACCACCCTTATCTGCCCGCCCTCTCCTACGAGCAGCAGAAGCACGAGATCTGCGGCATGCAGGACGTGATGCAGAAGGAGTTCGGCAGGCGCCCGACCGTCTTCCGCCCGCCGTACGGCAACTACGACCAGGACACCCTGCGCGCCGCCAAGTCCTGCGGCATCCGGTACGCGCCGATCTGGAACGAGGAGGTCTTCGTCGACCACTGGGAGTACCGCGAGGAGGACCAGGACCTGCACCCCGGCGACATCGTCCTCACCCACTTCCAGGGCCGCGAGGAGTGGAACGGCACCATGCCCGACATGGTCCGCCGCTTCCTGAAGACCGTCACGGCCAAGGGATACGCGGTCGCGCGCCTGGAGGACTACCTGTGAGGGTGAGGGCGCGGATGCGGATGCGGGTGCCGGCGAGGGTCCGGGTCCCGGTCGCCGGACTGCTCGTGGCGGCGCTGCTCGGCGGCTGCGCGCAGTCCGTCGACCCCATCGAACGGCTGGGCAAGAAGGCCGCCCAGCGGGTGCACCCGACGCAGTCGGCGTACCGCCGCTGGGGGCTCGCCAGCCCGCTCGCCCCGGCCCCCGCGGTGTCCGTCCGGACCACCGCCCGCACCGCGGACACCGGACTGCCGCCCGTCGTGAACCAGGTCCGCACCCGCGACAAGGTGGTCTTCCTGACGTACGACGACGGCGCCGAGCGCGATCCGCGGTTCGCCGACATGGTCCGCGAACTGCGCCTGCCGGTCAGCATGTTCCTCACGGACCGGGTCGCAGGACCCGGCTACGGGCACTTCGCCCGGCTGCGCGCCGTCGGGGCGAGCGTCCAGAACCACACCCTCGACCACGCCGTCCTGGCCGGTCTGCCCTACGCCGGGCAGCGCGCCGAGATCTGCGGGCAGCAGGACAAGCTGACGCGGCGCTTCGGCGTCCGGCCCCGGCTGCTGCGGCCCCCCTACGGCCGGTACGACGACACGACCCTGCGCGCCGCCGCCGACTGCGGGGTCGCCGCGATCGTCCTCGGCAGAACGGCCGACGCGCACCGCCTGCGGCCCGGCGACATCCTCTCCGGCCCAGGCGAACCCGGAGTCACGGACGCCACCCTGCGGCTGCTCCGGCGGATCCAGCGGGAGGGCTTCACCCTGGCGCGGCTGGAGAACTACCTCTAGAGGTCGCCGGACGAGGAGAAGCACCAGCAGGGGCCCGCCGGGGGAGCGGGGCGGGGCGGCGCGCCTGCCGGTCCTTCAGGGGCCGCGGGGGCCGGTTCTCCAGGGGGCCGTGGGGGCCGGTGCGGTGCCTGCCGGTTCTCCGGGGGGTCTGCCGGCGAGACGCCCATTCGGCGTGATCCGGCACCTTCCCGCCCACGCCACGCCGACGCCTTTGGCACTCCGCTTGACCGAGTGCTAATCGCAGTCATAGTCTCAGGCCTGGCACTCCCCCCTGGAGAGTGCCAGTAGCGACGGGCAGGTCCGGCACCCGCGACGACGGATCGACCTGGTCGCCACCTCAGACAGTTAACCCCGTGAGATCTCCGAAGGGGGAGGTCGGATCGTGACGACCACCAGCTCCAAGGTTGCCATCAAGCCGCTCGAGGACCGCATCGTGGTCCAGCCGCTCGACGCCGAGCAGACCACGGCCTCCGGCCTGGTCATCCCGGACACCGCCAAGGAGAAGCCCCAGGAGGGCGTCGTCCTGGCCGTGGGCCCGGGCCGCATCGAGGACGGCAAGCGTGTCGAGCTCGACGTCGCCGTCGGCGACATCGTCCTCTACAGCAAGTACGGCGGCACCGAGGTGAAGTACAACGGCGAGGAGTACCTCGTCCTCTCGGCTCGCGACGTTCTCGCGATCATCGAGAAGTAATTCACCTGGTAAGGGAGTCCGGGGCTGGTCCCCGGGCGACCCCGCACCAAGCATTGCAGTGAACCACGCCCCTGGCACCCGCGATCATTCCAGCGCCGGGCGCCGGGGGCGCGGTTCGTTCTCCATATTTTCCGAGAGGGCTGAACCGCTTCCATGGCGAAGATCCTGAAGTTCGACGAGGACGCCCGTCGCGCCCTTGAGCGCGGCGTCAACAAGCTTGCCGACACGGTGAAGGTGACGATCGGCCCCAAGGGCCGCAACGTCGTCATCGACAAGAAGTTCGGCGCTCCCACCATCACCAACGACGGTGTGACCATCGCCCGTGAGGTCGAGGTCGAGGACCCGTTCGAGAACCTCGGCGCGCAGCTGGTGAAGGAGGTGGCGACCAAGACCAACGACATCGCGGGTGACGGTACGACCACCGCCACCGTGCTCGCCCAGGCGCTCGTGCGCGAGGGCCTGCGCAACGTCGCCGCCGGCGCGTCGCCCGCCCTGCTGAAGAAGGGCATCGACGCCGCGGTCAAGGCCGTCTCCGAGGAGCTCCTCGCGACGGCCCGCCCGATCGACGACAAGTCCGACATCGCCGCCGTGGCCGGGCTCTCCGCCCAGGACAGCCAGGTCGGCGAGCTCATCGCCGAGGCGATGGACAAGGTCGGCAAGGACGGTGTCATCACCGTCGAGGAGTCCAACACCTTCGGTCTGGAGCTGGACTTCACCGAGGGCATGGCCTTCGACAAGGGCTACCTGTCCCCGTACATGGTGTCCGACCAGGAGCGTATGGAGGCCGTCCTCGACGACCCGTACATCCTCATCCACCAGGGCAAGATCAGCTCCATCCAGGACCTGCTGCCGCTGCTGGAGAAGGTCATCCAGTCGAACGCCTCCAAGCCGCTGCTGATCATCGCCGAGGACGTCGAGGGCGAGGCCCTGTCGACCCTGGTCGTGAACAAGATCCGCGGCACGTTCAACGCCGTCGCGGTGAAGGCCCCCGGCTTCGGTGACCGCCGCAAGGCCATGCTCGGCGACATCGCCACCCTCACCGGTGGTCAGGTCATCGCCGAGGAGGTCGGCCTCAAGCTCGACCAGATCGGTCTGGACGTGCTCGGCAGCGCCCGCCGCGTGACCGTCACCAAGGACGACACCACGATCGTCGACGGTGCCGGCAGCAGCGACGAGGTCGCCGGCCGCGTCAACCAGATCAAGGCCGAGATCGAGAACACCGACTCCGACTGGGACCGCGAGAAGCTCCAGGAGCGCCTCGCGAAGCTCGCCGGCGGCGTGTGCGTGATCAAGGTCGGCGCCGCCACCGAGGTGGAGCTCAAGGAGAAGAAGCACCGTCTGGAGGACGCCATCTCCGCGACCCGCGCCGCGGTCGAGGAGGGCATCGTCTCCGGTGGTGGCTCCGCGCTCGTCCACGCCGTCAAGGTCCTCGAGGGCAACCTCGGCAAGACCGGCGACGAGGCCACGGGTGTCGCGGTCGTCCGCCGCGCCGCCGTCGAGCCGCTGCGCTGGATCGCCGAGAACTCCGGCCTCGAGGGCTACGTCATCACCTCGAAGGTCGCCGAGCTCGACAAGGGCCAGGGCTTCAACGCCGCCACCGGCGAGTACGGCGACCTGGTCAAGGCCGGCGTCATCGACCCGGTCAAGGTCACCCGCTCCGCCCTGGAGAACGCCGCCTCCATCGCCTCCCTGCTCCTGACGACCGAGACCCTGGTCGTCGAGAAGCCGGCCGAGGACGAGGGCGACGCCGGCCACGGCGGCCACGGCCACTCCCACTGACGTCCGACGTCATGAACGCCGGCACACCCGCACGGGTGTGACGACGTGACGAGGTCCCCGTTCCGACAGGAGCGGGGACCTCGTGCGTTCTGTCCCACGGTCCCCGGCACCCGGGGCCGAGCCGCGCGGCGGGCCGGCCCGGGCGCGCGGCCCGGACCGGCTCCCGTCCTCAGAGGCGGTCGTCGCGCACCACGTCCAGGTCCGTGAAGGTCGGCATCCCGTCGCAGAGCGCCACCATCTCCTGGAAGATCTGCTCCGTCTCCGGCATCTTCGAGTTCTTCATCGCTTCCTCGTACGACGGGAACTCCACGATCTCCACGAAGTGGTTCGCGTCGGAGCGGTCCATGCCGACGACGCCGCGCGTCGCGGTCCGTTTCCCGTTGGTCTTCTCGACCCAGGTGTCCATCAGCCGGTTCATCTCGTCGAACCGACTGGTCCTGCCGTCAATCAGCTGTACGAAAGTCATGGCGCCGCCTCCGGCTCTCACTCCGGTCGAAACACCCTCAATCCTCCCACCGGAGGGGCGGCACCACCCACCGCACGATCATCGCGAGCCCGGGCCCGGCCGCGCGCACCCGTTCACTGGGGCCCGTACTTGCGTCCCGTCTTCGACGAGATCCCGCCCAGCAGCGCGCGCGGGGTCACCTTCACCACGCCCATCAGCACCTTGTAGCGCGGATCCGGGACGGACAGGGTTCTTCCGCGCGCCAGATCGGCCAGCGCCGCCGCGACCAGCTTGTCGGCGTCGAGCCACATCCAGTTCGGGATGTTGTCCGTGCCCATGCCCGCCCGCTCGTGGAACTCGGTCCGCACGAAGCCCGGAGCCAGGGCCATCAGCCGCACCCCGCTGCCCGCGAGATCCTTCGCCGCGCCCTGGGTGAACTGCACGACCCAGGCCTTGGACGCCCCGTACGTACCGCGCGGCACGAACGCGGCCACCGACGCCACGTTGACGACACCGCCCCGGCCGCGCTCCCGCATCGCCTCGGCCGCCGCAGACGTCAGCCGGAGCACCGCCTCGCAGTGCACCTTGAGCATCTTCAGCTCGTCCGCCATCGACACGTCCAGATAGCGGCCCTTGTTGCCGAAGCCGGCGTTGTTGACCAGCAGGTCGACCGGGTTCCTGCGGTCGGACAGACGGGCGGCGACCTCCTCGATGCCCTCGTCCGTCGCCAGGTCCGCGGTGAGCACCTCCGCCTCGATGCCGTGCCGGTCGTGCAGCTCGGTCGCCTGCTCCAGCAGCCGCTTCGTGTCCCGCGCCACCAGCACGAGGTCGTGCCCGTCCGCCGCCAGCCGCCGCGCGAACGCGGCACCGATCCCCGCGGTCGATCCCGTAATCAGAGCCGTTGTCATGGCGTCAGGGTAGTGACCGGCCGGGGCCCGCGCCGCCCGGTGCCGTCGGCTGCCCACCCCGGTTCCGAGCACCTTCGCCGGTCGGCTTCCGGGGGCCTGGACGCGGGGTGCCCTCCGTGCGGGTGCCGCCGGTGGCACACCTGGTCGGGGTGCCACTCGTGCCGCGCCGCCGGGCCGTGCCGCTCGTGCCGAGCTCCCGGGGCCGTGGCCGCCGTCAGTCGCCGTACTTCGCCACGTACTCCCGCGCCGCCGCGAGCGACTCCGGGTGCAGCGCCTCGCCCGCCGCCAACAGCCGCGGCAGCAGCTTCCGTTCGGTCGTCGCGGCACGGAACTGGAGGGCGACGGTGACGTCATGGTCCGGCCGGTGCACGATCTCGACCGCGTCCCCGGCCCGTATCTCGCCGGACTCGATCACCCGCAGATACGCCCCCGGCGCGCCCCGGCCCGTGAACCGCCTGACCCAGCCCTTCTCGCCGAGGTGCTCCTGGAAGGTGCGGCAGGGGATCCGCCCGCTCGTGACCTCCAGGACGACGCCGGAACCCACCCGCCAGCGTTCGCCGATCAGCGCGCCGGACACGTCGAGCCCCAGCGTCGTGAGGTTCTCCCCGAACACGCCGTTCGGCAGCGGCCGGCCCAGCTCGCGCTCCCAGTCGTCCAGGTCCTCGCGCGCCACCGCGTACACCGCCTGGTCGTCACCGCCGTGATGCCGCAGATGACAGACCGCGTCCCCGGCGAGCCCGCTCCCAGCCGTCCCCTTGGGGCCCGGCGCCGTCACCCGGACCGGCCCGTCGACCGGACGCTTGTCGATGCCGGTCACGCCCTCCGGCTGGTCCGTGTACGCGACGGCCTGCGCCCGGCCCAGGTTCAGCGACAGAAGCTTCATGGGAACCACGCTAGGCGATCCGCCCCAAAGCGTCGACGTGATATTCGGCGCCGGACCCAAGATGCGCTTATGCTCGAAGAGTGATCGAGGCCCGACATCTCCGCGTCCTGCGCGCCGTCGCCACCACCGGATCCTTCTCGGCGGCGGGGCGCGAGCTGGGCTGCACCCAGCCTGCCGTCAGCCAGCAGATGAAGGCCCTGGAGTCGTCCGTGGGCACCCCGCTGCTGGTCAGGACCGGGCGCGAGATGCGTCTCACCCAGGCGGGTGAGGCCCTGGTCAAGCACGCGGCGAGCATCCTTTCCGGGCTCACGGCCGCGGAGGAGGAGGTCGCCGCCATCGCCGGGCTCCGCGCGGGCCGCGTCCGCCTGGTCTCCTTCCCCAGCGGCAGCTCCACCCTCGTCCCCACGGCCCTGGCCGCGCTGCGCGCCGCCCACCCGGGGACGCGCGTCTCCCTGGAGGAGGCCGAACCGCCCGAGTCCGTGGAGAAGCTCCGGGCCGGCGACTGCGACATCGCGCTCGCCTTCCGTTACGAAGGCGCTCCGGGTGTCGAGGAGTGGGACGACCTCGTCGTGCGGCCGCTGCTGATGGACCGTCTGGTCGGCCTGGTGCCCGAGGGGCATCCGCTCGCCCGCTCGCGGTCCGTCGCGATCGGCGAGTTCGCCGATGAGTCGTGGATCGCGGGCTGCCCGCGCTGCCGCGGCCAGCTCGTCGAGGTCTGCCGCGGTGCCGGGTTCGAGCCCCGGATCGACTTCGCCACCGACGACTACCCGGCGGTGGTCGGGCTCGTGGGCGCGGGACTCGGCGTCGCCGTCCTTCCGGAGCTCGCGATCGAGTCCGTACGGCCGAAGGGGGCGCGGACCGTGACGGTGGAGCCCGCGGTGCGCCGCGAGATCGTCGCCCTCACCCTCCCCGACCTCGCCGAGGTTCCGGCGGTGGCCGCGACGCTGGAACGGCTGGCACGGGCGGCGGCCCGCTAGCGCCCCATCCGCGAGCGCCCCATCAGCGAGCGCTTCCTCCGCGTGCACTCACCCGTGGCAGGCCCGTGTGTACCTCATCCACGGCGGACCCGCGTGCACCTCAGCCGCAGCAGGCCCGTGTGCACCTCATCCACGGCGGACCCGCGTGCACCTCAGCCGCAGTAGGCCCGTACACACCTCACCCGCGGTGGGCCCGCGTGCACCTCACCCGCAGCGCGCCCGCGTGCACCTCATCTGCGGGAAGCCCGCGTGCGCCTCACCTGCGGGAGGCCCGCCGGCACCCCACCCGCGGCAGGGCCGGACACTCCCGCGCGGACCGGTGCTCACCCAGTTGGCAGAAACGTTCCTTCAGTTGTTCGAGGCGGAAGTGTTTCCTGTGGCCGCCGCCGAGACCAGTCGGTTGCGTGCCCGTCCCATGAGCTCTTCGCGCTCGTCCTCGGTCAGCCCGCCCCACACGCCGTACGGTTCGCGCACCGCCAGCGCGTGTGCAGCGCATTCCGCGCGCACCGGGCATCTCATGCAGACCTCTTTGGCCGAGTTCTCACGAGCGCTCCGTGCCGCACCACGCTCGCCCTCCGGGTGGAAGAAGAGCGAGCTGTCGACCCCTCGGCAAGCCGCGAGGAGCTGCCAGTCCCAGAGGTCCGCGTTCGGACCGGGAAGGCGAGAGAAATCTGCCATTGCGTGTCCCCTTGTTGCCGTTCCGGGCTGCTCTGTGCCCACCGACCGTACATCTACGATCTAAGGAGATGAAAATATGACTCATTGCGAATCTAGCCTCAGACACCAGCAAATGGGAAGAAAACAGGCTAAATGGGGCATGGGTTGTGATGAAACGTTGAGGGTCGGCGCGCATGTCTGCACCGTGTTTGCGTCCTCACGTACAGTGCCGATGACGGCCGACTGCCCCGTAACTCTTTCGAGTGACCATCGTTGAGATGGCTGAGGCGGTTGAAGGAACAAGCGCTCGGGTAGGCGGTCATATCCGCCTGCGAGTGTCGACCGCACAGGTGACGATTCGTAACAGCCTGGAGGCTCAAGGTGACGCGCATCAGCTGCGGAGGACGGTCATGACATCCGTCCTCGTCTGCGACGACTCCCCGCTTGCCCGAGAGGCGCTCCGCCGCGCGGTCGCGACCGTGCCCGGCGTCGAGCGCGTGACGACGGCGGCCAACGGCGAGGAAGTCCTCCGCCGCTGGGGAGCCGACCGTTCGGATTTGATTCTGATGGACGTACGTATGCCCGGACTGGGCGGTGTGGAGACGGTCAGGCGACTGCTGTCCGCCGACCCCGGTGCGCGCATCATCATGCTCACCGTCGCCGAGGACCTGGACGGCGTGGCGCTGGCCGTCGCCGCCGGCGCCCGCGGCTATCTGCACAAGGACGCCTCGCGGGCCGAACTGCGCGCCACGGTGACGCAGGCGCTCGCCGACCCGACCTGGCGGCTCGCCCCGCGCAGACTGCGCTCGGCGGAGATGGGCGCCGCGCCCACGCTCACCGCGCGGGAGATCCAGGTGCTCGAAGGCATGAGCCACGGACGCTCGAACGCGGAGATCGGCCGTGAGCTGTTCCTCTCCGAGGACACGGTCAAGACCCACGCCCGGCGGCTCTTCAAGAAGCTCGGCGCCTCGGACCGGGCGCACGCGGTCGCGCTCGGATTCCGCTGGGGCCTGGTTCGCTGAGGAGTGTCCCGTGGTCCCCGAGGGATCGTCGCGCGGCGCCGGACGCGGTGCGCCGCCAGGCCGCGGGGCGTCCGCGCCCCGGGCGTTCCCGGGCGGTCGGGCGCCACGGCGAGGCACCCCGGCCGGCGTCGCGCGCCCGCCGGGAGTCACGCCGCGGGCCTTGGGCGGGCCGGTTCGCGGGTATGACAATGGTGGTCCCTGCCCGCCGTCCGGCGGGCGGGGCCGGGTCCTCACGGAGGGCCTCTTCGGTGTCCGATCCCCGTTTCCCGGCGGATGCCGCATCCTTGAGGTGTGGAGTTCCTTGGGGACAAGTCGGTCGAGCGGAAGGGGAGGGCGCAGGAGATGAGTTCCGGCGCACCTGCTCATAACGCTTCGGTGCACAACTATGGACGCGGTGCCACGGACAGGACGACGCCAAGGCACCATGGACCGATGCGCGAAGACGAGACGACGGGGATCGGTGCGCTCGTCCTTCGCGCGGTCGAGGGTGACGAACAGGCCACGCACGACCTGCTCGCCCACGTACACCCGCTCGCGCTGCGGTACTGCCGCGCCCGGCTGTCCCGGCTTCCCGGGGACGCCCGGCACTTCGTGGAGGACCTGGCGCAGGAGGTCTGTGTCGCGGTGCTCCTCGCGCTGCCGCGCTACAAGGACACCGGACGTCCCTTCGAGGCGTTCGTCTTCGCGATCGCAGCCCACAAGGTCGCCGACCTCCAGCGCGCCGCGATGCGTCATCCGGGGTCCACGGTCGTCCCGTCCGACGAGATGCCCGAGCGGCCCGACGACTCCCTGGGTCCAGAGGAGCGGGCGCTGCTCAGCAGCGACGCCGAATGGGCCAAGAAGCTCATGGCCAACCTGCCCGAGAACCAGCGTGAGCTGCTCCTTCTGCGGATCGCGGTGGGTCTGACGGCCGAGGAGACCGGCCAGATGCTGGGCATGTCCCCGGGTGCGGTCCGCGTGGCCCAGCACCGCGCGCTGAGCAGGCTGCGGGCCCTGGCGGAGCAGTGACCTCGCGCTGAGCAGGCTGCGGGCCGCGGCGGGCCGGTGATCCGGCGCCGAGCGGGCTGCCGCCCGTTCCGGGCCGAGCGGTGATCCGAGTGGAGCCGTGCTCTCGTACGGCCTCCTCAGCCGGCCGCGTCTCCCGGCCGAGCCGTGACCTCGCGTCGGACCGTGCCCTCGTACGCCTTCCGGTGAGGTGGTGTGGTTCTCGGCGCCACTCTTTCCGGTGATGCCTGTCACCCCGGCCCCGCCGCGTCGGGGTGTGCCGGGGCACCGGAGGCCTTCCCCTCCGCAAACCGCAGGCAAAAGGTGACGTACCCCGGCGGCGCCGGAACCGGTCCGTCCGGGTGGGGCCGTACGCGGTCGACCCCGGGAACGGGGCGCCGGCCGGCACCCCCGCCCACCCCGTTCCGTACGCCCGGACCAGGCCTTCGGCGCCCGTCCGGTCGCGGACCTGAACGGGGAAGGCCCTCATCCCGTACGAACATACGAAGCCGGTGCCCATCGGCAACCGTGGAATCAGAGAGCCACGCTTCCCGTTAGCATGGACATCCGCACCGATCAAGGCCATTTGGGGAAGGTGTCATGACTGCCAACGTCGACGGAGTGCCCGCCAAATTCGCGACACTCGGGCTGACCTACGACGACGTGCTGCTGCTGCCGGGCTCGTCGGACATGGCGCCCGACCAGATCGACACCGCCTCGCACATCTCGAAGAACGTCCGGGTCAACATCCCGCTGCTCTCCGCCGCCATGGACAAGGTCACCGAATCGCGCATGGCGATCGCGATGGCCCGTCAGGGCGGCGTCGGTGTTCTGCACCGCAACCTGTCCATCGAGGACCAGGCCAACCAGGTCGACCTGGTGAAGCGCTCCGAGTCCGGCATGGTCACCGACCCGATCACCGTGCGCCCGGACGCCACGCTCGTCGAGGCCGACGCGATCTGCGCCAAGTTCCGCATCTCCGGCGTGCCGGTGACCGACGGCGGCGGCAAGCTGCTCGGCATCGTCACCAACCGCGACATGGCCTTCGAGACCGACCGCTCGCAGCAGGTGCGCGATGTCATGACGCCGATGCCGCTGGTCACCGGCAAGGTCGGCATCTCCGGTCACGACGCGATGCAGCTGCTGCGCCGCCACAAGATCGAGAAGCTTCCGCTGGTCGACGACTCGGGCGTCCTCAAGGGCCTCATCACGGTCAAGGACTTCGTCAAGGCCGAGAAGTACCCGAACGCCGCCAAGGACTCCGAGGGGCGCCTGCTGGTCGGCGCGGCCGTCGGTGTCGCGGGTGACGCCTTCGAGCGCGCCCAGGCCCTGATCGAGGCCGGCGTCGACTTCATCGTCGTCGACACCGCGCACGGTCACTCCCGGCTGGTCGGCGACATGGTCGCCAAGATCAAGTCGAACTCCTCCGGCGTGGACGTCATCGGCGGCAACATCGCCACCCGTGACGGGGCGCAGGCCCTCATCGACGCGGGCGTCGACGGCATCAAGGTCGGCGTCGGCCCGGGCTCCATCTGCACCACCCGTGTGGTCGCCGGTATCGGCGTCCCCCAGGTCACGGCCATCTACGAGGCGTCCCTCGCCGCCAAGGCGGCCGGGGTCCCGGTCATCGGCGACGGCGGCCTCCAGTACTCGGGCGACATCGCCAAGGCCCTGGTCGCGGGCGCCGACACGGTGATGCTCGGCTCGCTGCTCGCGGGCTGCGAGGAGTCCCCGGGCGAGCTGCTCTTCATCAACGGCAAGCAGTTCAAGTCGTACCGCGGCATGGGCTCCCTGGGCGCCATGCAGTCCCGTGGCGAGCAGCGCTCCTTCTCCAAGGACCGCTACTTCCAGGAGGGCGTCGCCTCCGACGAGAAGCTCGTCCCCGAGGGCATCGAGGGCCAGGTGCCCTACCGCGGCCCGCTCTCCGCGGTCGTCCACCAGCTGGTCGGCGGTCTGCGCCAGTCGATGTTCTACGTCGGCGGCCGCACCGTGCCCGAGCTCCAGGAGCGCGGCCGGTTCGTCCGGATCACCTCGGCGGGCCTCAAGGAGAGCCACCCGCACGACATCCAGATGACGGTCGAGGCGCCGAACTACAGCCGCCTCAAGTAGTCACCCGTACACCTGAAAAGGCTTCCACGCGCGCGTGGAAGCCCGCCACGAGGGCGGCCCCGGAGGTTCCGGGGCCGCCCTCGTCGTGGGCGTCGGGGATACTGGGAGGCGCAGAAGCGAAGACGGAAAGGCCACAACGTGACTGAGATCGAGATCGGGCGCGGCAAGCGCGGCCGCCGGGCGTACGCCTTCGACGACATCGCCGTCGTCCCGAGCCGCCGTACGCGGGACCCGAAGGAGGTCTCGATCGCCTGGCAGATCGACGCGTACCGCTTCGAGCTGCCCTTCCTGGCCGCTCCCATGGACTCCATCGTCTCCCCGGCCACCGCGATCCGTATCGGTGAGCTCGGCGGCCTCGGCGTCCTGAACCTGGAAGGCCTCTGGACCCGGTACGACGACCCGCAGCCGCTGCTCGACGAGATCGCCGGGCTGGACTCGGAGAGCGCGACCCGCCGGCTCCAGGAGATCTACGCGGCTCCCATCAAGGAGGAGCTGATCGGGCAGCGCATCAAGGAGGTGCGCGACTCGGGAGTCGTCACCGCCGCCGCCCTGTCCCCGCAGCGCACGGCGCAGTTCTCCAAGGCCGTCGTCGACGCGGGCGTGGACATCTTCGTCATCCGCGGTACGACGGTGTCGGCCGAGCACGTCTCCGGTGCCGCCGAACCGCTGAACCTGAAGCAGTTCATCTACGAGCTCGACGTCCCGGTGATCGTCGGCGGCTGCGCCACGTACACCGCGGCCCTGCACCTGATGCGCACCGGCGCGGCCGGCGTGCTGGTCGGTTTCGGCGGCGGCGCCGCGCACACCACGCGCAACGTGCTGGGCATCCAGGTCCCGATGGCCACGGCCGTCGCGGACGTCGCCGCGGCCCGCCGCGACTACATGGACGAGTCCGGCGGCCGGTACGTGCACGTCATCGCCGACGGCGGTGTGGGCTGGTCCGGCGACCTCCCCAAGGCCATCGCCTGCGGTGCCGACTCGGTGATGATGGGCTCCCCGCTCGCGCGCGCCACCGACGCGCCCGGCCGCGGTCACCACTGGGGCATGGAGGCGGTGAACGAGGAGCTGCCGCGCGGCAAGAAGGTCGACCTCGGCACCGTCGGCACCATCGAGGAGATCCTCACCGGCCCGTCGCACATCCCGGACGGCTCGATGAACATCTTCGGCGCCCTGCGCCGCGCCATGGCCACCACCGGCTACAGCGAGCTCAAGGAGTTCCAGCGCGTCGAGGTGACGGTCGCGGACTCCCAGCACAAGCGCTAGCAGCACGGCTTCCACCGGCGTTCTCACGTCGTACGAGGGAAGGGCCCCCGCCGATCCGGCGGGGGCCCTTCCCTCGTGTCCGGGCCTCGGGGCCGAGGCTCAGATGTTGATCAAATCGGCTCCGACCCGCCCAGGACCGCCGGTGGCCTGGGATAGCGTCCCTTTTGCTACCGACCGGTAGTAAAACGAGGGGAACAGTTTTGCGATCGATCACACCGCCCGCTGTCCGCGTCGGACTCAACTCGGGTGTAGCTCTGGCCGTACTCGTCGGAGCGATGGGCATGGGCGGCGAGGCGCAGGCCTCCCACATGACGTCGTGCGTCAGCCACATCACCGACGATCTGGGCCGGGTGCACGAGCACAACTGGTGCAACATCAAGAACGTCAAGTACGTGGGCATCAAGCAGGGCAAGACCGCGGTCGCGCTGGCGAAGGGGCGCGGGCCGATCACGCTCACCCTGACCAACAGCGAGACCGTCTCCAACACCAAGAGTTCCACGATCACGGTGACGGCCGGATCGGTGTCGACGGCGGTGGGCTTCGACGTGACCAAGTCGCGGACGAAGACCATGGCGGCCAGCTGGGCCGTCCCGAGGGGCAAGATGGGCACCCTGAAGGCGTATCCCCTGTACAAGACGTATACGTTCAAGGCCTACAGCAAGCTCGACGGCTCCTACGTGGGCAAGGGAACCGCTCGCCAGGCCGTCGGATACGCGTACACGCACTCCGCCTCCTGACGCGTCCGTCACCCCGGGGTGGTGCGCCCGTCGGCGGATCACCCCGGCCTCGGCGCGGGAGGGAGCGGGCCGGTCCCCGGTCAGAGCCGGTGTGCCGCCCCCGTCGGGGTCGCTCCCCTCGTGTCCAGGAGGAGCTGCGCCTTCACGGACAGTCCTTGCAGGTCGTACGTGCGGTGCTGCTGGAGCAGGATCGTCAGGTCGGCGTCGGCCGCGGCCTCGTAGAGGGAGTCCGCGCGCGGGACGGGCCGCCCGAGCACGCTCCAGGCCGGCACGTGCGGGTCGTGATAGCTGACGGAGGCGCCGAGTTCCATCAGCCGGACGGCGATCTCATGGGCGGGAGCGCCCTGCTGGTCGGCGGTGTCGGCCTTGTAGGTGACCCCGAGGAGGAGCACCCGCGCGGCCCGGGCGGACTTCCCGTGCTCGTTGAGCAGCGCGGCGGCGCGCTGGATGACGTACCGGGGCATGTGGTCGTTGACCTGCTGGGCCAGTTCGACCATCCGCAGCGGGCGCCCGGAGGGACCGCCGAGGTCCTGGGCGAGCCCGTGGCCCCCGACCCCCGGGCCGGGACGGAACGCCTGGAACCCGAACGGCTTGGTCTCCGCGCAGCGGATGACGTCCCACAGGTCGACGCCCAGGTCGTGGCAGAGCACGGCCATCTCGTTGACGAGGGCGATGTTGACGTGCCGGAAATTGGTCTCCAGGACCTGCACGGTCTCCGCCTCGCGGGGACCACGCGCGCGGACGACCTTGTCGGTGAGCCGTCCGTAGAAGGCGGCGGCCGACTCGGTGCAGGCGGGGGTGAGGCCGCCGATGACCTTCGGGGTTCCGGCGGGGGTGAAGTCGCGGTTGCCGGGGTCGACCCGGCTGGGCGAGTAGGCGAGGTGGAAGTCGCGCCCCGCGCGCAGCCCGGAACCGGTTTCGAGCAGCGGGCGCAGGAAGCCCTCCGTGGTGCCGGGGTGCACCGGGGATTCCAGGATCACCGTGGTGTGCGGGCGCAGCCGTGCGGCGAGGGTGCGCGCGGCCGCCTCCACCTGGCCGAGGTCCGGCGTGCCGTCCGCGCCCCGGGGGGTCGGTGCGCAGATGACGGCGGTGCGGACGCGGCCGAGCTCGGCCGGGTTCGTGGCGGGCCGGAAGCCCCCCGAGAGCATCCGGCGCAGTTCCGCAGGGGTGAGGGAGCCCCCCTCGGGTCCTGTTCTGTAGCCGAGCGTGGGGATGCCGGCGGCGACGGCGGCCTGGGCCAGGGGCAGGCCGAGGTGACCGAGTCCGATGACGGCGAGGTCTGCGGGCATGGATGGGCCGTCCTTCCCAGTAACCGAAGCGGGACAGGTGCGCAAGCCCTGTGGACAGGATGGGCGAGAGCAATGTCAGACTAGGAGTAAATATGACCGATTTGCGGGATTGATCGATCAAGATTCCCTACGCGTCGCCCAGAGTTGTCCACAGGCTGCGGACGGACGGTGGCCGATGAGGGGAGAGGCGGTCAGACTTTGGGCAGGGGGGATGTGAGCCGGGCGTCGCCGGACAGGTGCGGTGCGGCCAGCACGACCTACAGCGGGAGGCAGCGGTGAGGACAGCGACACTGGGGCCGGCGGAGCGTGCCGAGTCACTGGCGGGAATGGCCGAGCGTGAGCTGGACGTACTGGTCGTGGGCGCGGGCGTGGTCGGCGCGGGCACCGCGCTTGACGCCGTGACCCGCGGTCTGTCCACCGGCCTGGTGGAGGCGCGCGACTGGGCCTCGGGCACGTCGAGCAGATCCAGCAAGCTGATCCACGGCGGTCTGCGGTATCTGGAGATGCTCGACTTCGCGCTCGTGCGCGAGGCACTGAAGGAGCGCGGACTGCTCCTGGAACGCCTCGCCCCGCACCTGGTCAAGCCCGTCCCGTTCCTCTACCCCCTCCAGCACAAGGGCTGGGAGCGGCTGTACGCGGGCTCGGGCGTCGCGCTGTACGACGCCATGTCGATGGCCCGCGGCCACGGCAGGGGCCTGCCCCGCCACCGGCATCTGAGCCGCCGCCACGCCCTGCGCGTGGCACCGGCCTTGAAGAAGGACGCGCTGATCGGCGCCCTCCAGTACTACGACGCGCAGATGGACGACGCCCGCTATGTGGCGACCCTGGTGCGCACGGCCGCCTCGTACGGCGCGAAGGTCGCCAACCGCGCGCGGGTCACCGGATTCCTGCGCGAGGGCGAGCGGGTGGTCGGGGCCCGGGTGCGCGACGTCGAGGGCGGCGGCGAGTACGAGGTCCGCGCCCGCCAGATCGTCAACGCCACGGGTGTGTGGACCGACGACACCCAGGCCATGGTCGGGGAGCGCGGCCAGTTCCACGTCCGCGCGTCCAAGGGCATCCACCTGGTCGTGCCGAAGGACCGGATCAACTCCTCGACGGGGCTGATCCTGCGCACCGAGAAGTCCGTGCTGTTCGTGATCCCGTGGGGCCGCCACTGGATCATCGGCACCACCGACACCGACTGGGACCTCGACAAGGCCCACCCCGCCGCCTCCAGCGCGGACATCGACTATCTGCTGGAGCACGTGAACTCGGTGCTCTCCGTCCCGCTCTCCCGCGACGACGTCGAGGGGGTGTACGCGGGGCTGCGGCCGCTGCTGGCCGGGGAGTCGGACGCCACCAGCAAGCTGTCGCGCGAGCACACCGTGGCCCACCCCGTGCCCGGACTCGTGGTCGTGGCGGGCGGCAAGTACACGACCTACCGCGTGATGGCCAAGGACGCGGTGGACGAGGCGGTGCACGGCATCGACCAGCGCGTCGCCGAATGCGTCACCGAGGACATCCCGCTGCTGGGTGCCGAGGGGTACCGCGCGCTGTGGAACGCGCGGGCGCGGATCGCGGCCCGCACCGGCATCCACGTGGTGCGGGTGGAGCACCTGCTGAACCGGTACGGATCGCTCGCCGAGGAGCTCCTCGACCTCATCGCGGCGGACCCCTCCCTCGGCGAACCCCTTCCGGCCGCCGAGGACTACCTCCGGGCCGAGATCGTCTACGCCGCCTCGCACGAGGGCGCGCGCCACCTGGACGACATCCTGACCCGGCGCACCCGCATCTCCATCGAGACCTTCGACCGTGGCACCCGCAGCGCCCGCGAGGCCGCCGAACTGGTGGCGCCGGTCCTCGGCTGGGACAAGGACCAGATCGAGCGCGAGGTCGAGCACTACGAGAAGCGGGTCGAGGCCGAGCGGGAGTCCCAGCGCCAGCCGGACGACCTGACGGCGGACGCGGCCAGGCTGGGAGCGCCGGACATCGTGCAGTTCTGACCGGCCGTCGTCGGCCGCCGCCCGCCGATATCACTCGAACGGGTGTGGTGGGCCGGGATCTCCGTTCGGGGCCCGGCCGTTCTACGGGGTGCGGGGACAGAACTCGGCGGCGAGCAGGGCCGGTTCGAGCGTCGGGTCCGTGACCCCGTCCGTGTTCACCCGGAAGGTGAGGACACGACGACCGTCGACGGTGGCCGCGCTGCGCACGTAGCTGCCGGAGATGCGGCCGTTGTGTCCCCACACCGTGGTGCCGCACGGCAGCTTCACCGGGTACAGACCCAAGCCGTACGAGCCATGTGCGGCGCGGGTGCCGAGCATCTCGCGCAGCCAGTGCGAGGGCAGCAGCCCGCCGCCGAGGAGGGCCGCGTAGAAGCGGTTCAGGTCGGCCAGAGTGCTCACCAGCTCACCCGCCGCGCCGGCCACGCGCGGGTCGAGCCCGGTGACGTCGGAGCCGTCGGCGGCGTAGGCGCGGCCGTGCGGCTCGGGCAGTGACACCCGGTCACCCGGGAACGAAGTGCCGGTCAGACGAAGGGGGGTGATGATGCGCCGCTCGGCCTCGGTGGCGTACGAGTGCCCGGTGACCTGCTCGATGACCATGCCGAGCAGCACGTAGCCGGTGTTCGAGTAGGCGTAACGGCCGCGAGTGGACGGAGGATGGGCGAGAGCGATGCGCAGGGCCTGAAGAGGGGTCACGGGGACGGCGCCCCGGGTCGTCGAGGTGAAGTCGTACAGGCCGCTGGTGTGCTGGAGCAGGGCGCGCAGCGTGATGCGGCGGCCGTCGTTCCCGGCGCCGCGCACCAGGCCGGGCAGATGGTCCTCGACCGAGTCGGACAGGGACAGCCGGTGTTCGGCGGCCAGTTGCAGGACGACCGTCGCGATGAACGACTTGGTGATGCTCCCCGCGCGAAAATGATCGGAACGGCCAATTCCGTTTCCTGTGACGGTGAAACGCGACCCGGACCCGTCCTCGGCGAGCAGGGCGGCGGCCGGGGCGCCGCCACGGGTCACGAGGCGGGCGAGCGCGGCCCTCACGGCGGGGGTGACGGGCGTCCGCGCGGCCGCCGGGGCCCGCCCCGGGGCACCGGTCTGGGCCACGGCGAACAGCGCCAGGGACACGGGTATGGCCAGAAGTGTCCGGGGTGTCCTGGGCCGTCGCATCGAGGGGTCCTTCCTTGTCGCGGCCCATCATGCGGCACGTCCTCGGGGCCGGGAACGCGACGGGTCCGGGCCGTGAACCGGGCGTGAAGGAGCCGCGGGAGCGCGGTCGCGGGCCGGCCGGGGGACGCGCGGCGCGGTCGCGGCCGAGCCGCCGGCGGGTTCCGGACGTCCCGGTGGCCGAGCTGTTGCGGTTCCAGGGGCCCCCAGGGCGCTGGGCACTTGTCGGGTGAGGGACAATGAAGGCTCTGTCAGGGCGGGTTGCTTGAGGGGACGCATGTCGGAGGCGGAGCGGGCGGGAGCATCCCGTCAGGACAAGAGCGAACGTCTCCTCGCCGGTCGGTACCGGTTGGGGGACGTTCTCGGCCGCGGCGGCATGGGCACGGTGTGGCGCGCCGAGGACGAGACCCTGGGCCGCACGGTCGCCGTGAAGGAGCTGCGGTTCCCGTCGGCCATCGACGAGGACGAGAAGCGCCGGCTGATCACGCGCACCCTGCGGGAGGCCAAGGCCATCGCGCGGATCCGCAACAACGGCGCGGTGACGGTCTTCGACGTGGTCGACGAGGACAACCGGCCGTGGATCGTCATGGAGCTCATCGAGGGCAAGTCCCTCGCCGAGGCCATCCGTGAGGACGGGCTGCTCACGCCGAAGCGCGCCGCCGAGGTGGGCCTGGCCATCCTCGACGTGCTGCGGTCGGCGCACCGTGAGGGCATCCTGCACCGCGACGTGAAGCCGTCGAACGTGCTGATCTCCGACGACGGCCGGGTCGTGCTCACCGACTTCGGCATCGCCCAGGTGGAGGGCGACCCGTCCATCACCTCGACCGGGATGCTCGTCGGCGCGCCCTCCTACATCTCGCCGGAGCGGGCCCGCGGCCACAAGCCCGGACCCGCCGCCGACCTGTGGTCGCTTGGCGGTCTGCTGTACGCGGCGGTCGAGGGCGTGCCGCCGTACGACAAGGGCTCCGCGATCGCCACGCTCACCGCGGTGATGACCGAGCCGGTCGAACAGCCCAAGAACGCGGGCCCGCTGGAGAACGTGATCTACGGCCTGCTCGCCAAGGACCCCGAGCAGCGGCTCGACGACGCGGGCGCCCGCGCCATGCTCGACGAGGTGCTGCGCAAGGCCGAGCCCGAGAAGAGCGAGCCCGAGCCGCAGGACGCGACGAGGGTCGTGGCCATGCCGCCGCTGCCGGACGAACCGGCGCGGCGCGGCGCGGGCGGCGGCAAGAAGGGCGAGGAGCCCGCGGAGCGGCTGCGCGGGGCCCTGCGTTCGGTGCGCAAGGCCGCGACCGCGGCCGGTGCCGCCACGGCGGCCGCCACCGCTTCGGCGACGGCCCGCGCCAAGGCGGCCGGCGGCGCGGACACCGCCGGGGCCGAGGGCTCCGCGGTGACGGCCTCGCCGAGCGTGGGCACGGGCTCGGGCGCCGGCTCCGGTGCGGACGCCGGTAAGGCCGGGGGGACCTCCGCGCCGGCCGCCACGGCGAACCCGTCGGTGGCGGGACGCGCGAGCGGTTCCGACGGCAAGCGCGCCGGTTCGGGGTCCGGGTGGCCGGTGGCGCCCGAGCGTCCCGCGCGCCCGGTTCCCAAGGCCTCGCTGACCGATGTCGTGCCCGTGCGGACCCTGGTGATCGTCGCGGTCGTCGTGGCGCTGGCCGTGGTCGGCACCGTGCTCGCCATCACGCTCGGTGGCGGCGGCGACAACGGCGCCCAGGGCGGTACGGGTGGCGGCGCCAAGGCGACCGCCTCCGCCGGGGCGAGCTCCGGGAGCGGGAAGAGCGGCGGCACGGACAAGAGCGGCGGCAAGGGCAAGAGCGACGCCGCCCACACCGACAGCGACGACAAGTCCGGTTCGACCTCGGGCTCCGGATCGGACGACTCCTCGAACGGCTCGTCGGACACGAACAACGACACGAGCGCGTCGGGCGGTTCGGGCGGCGGCGGCACGGACACGGGCTCGGGTTCGGGCTCCACCGCCGTGACGACGTACACCAGCGGCCAGGGCTTCTCGATCGGGCTGCCGAAGGGATGGAAGTACCAGTCCCAGGACGCCGCGGGAGCCCGGTTCACCGGCCCCGACGGGCAGAAGCTCCTCGTCGGCTGGACGTCGACGCCCAAGGACGACCCCGTCGCGGACTGGAAGAGCCAGGAGCGCTACATGACGCGCTCCCAGTACTCGAGGATCCGCATAGAGAGCGTGGACTACCGGGGCTGGAACACGGCCGACTGGGAGTTCACCTCCGTGGACGGCGGCACCACGTTCCACACCATCGACCGCGGATTCGTCGTGAACTCCCACCAGGGGTACGCGCTGATGTACACGGCGAAGGACTCCGCCTGGGACAGCGCGCTGCGCAAGAGCACCTGGGCGACGCTGACCGGGACGTTCCAGCCGAAGAAGTGACGCGCCGCCCGCCGAGGGGTGTCGTGCGGACCGCCCGGGGCAGTGGACCCGGGCGCGGTCCGCGCGGCACCCCTCGGGTGACGTTCCGCGACGAACGGGGCCCGAGATCTCGCATCCCCGCTCTGCGGGTTGCCTCGGGCACGTATCGTGAGTGGTTGCGGACCGAACGAAGCCACAACGGAACGCACGGCGAACGGAATTGACCAACTGGTCGGCTGGGGGAGCATCGTGGACGACTACGCGGGACGGGTACTCGCCGACCGCTACCGCCTGCCCCTGCCGCCCTCCGACGCGTACGAACTCGCCGAGAGCCGGGCCTTCGACACCTACAGCGGACAGGAAGTCCTCGTACGGCAGGTGCCGTTGCCCGAGGTCGTCGAGGCCGAGGTGCTCGACGCGGACGGACTGCCCGACGGGTTCGTGGCCCGGGACGGCGGCGTGCGGCGGGCGTCGGCCCGCGCCACCCGGCGGCCCGCCGAACCGGCGGTCCTGCGCGCGATCGACGCGGCACAGGCGGCCGCGCGGATCCCCGACCACCCACGGCTCGACCAGGTCTTCGACGTGTTCGCCGAGGGCGGGTCGCTGTGGATCGTCAGCGAACTGGTGCCCGCCAGGCCGCTGGCCGCCCTGCTCGCCGAGAAGCCGCTCAGCCCCTACCGCGCCGCGGAGGTCGCCGCCGACGTGCTGACCGCGCTGCGCGTCCTGCACGCGCACGGCTGGGTGCACCGGAACATCACCGCGCGCACGGTGCTCGTCTGCGACGACGGACGCGTCCTGCTCACCGGACTCGCGGCCGGAGCCGCCGAAGAGGCCCTGTGCGGGTACGACCCGGTGCCGGCGCCCGAGGACGACCTCCCGCCCGGGACCGGCCCCGGTGCCGGGCGGCCCGGTGACGGAGGCCGGGCCGGGGCGGGTGCTCCCCAGGGCGCCGCCGGAAGCGGACGGGGCCCCGCCGGCGGCATCGGATTCGGTGGCGCCGCACGCGGTGTCGCCGTGGCCGCCACGAGCGGCGCCGACGCCGAGGCGGCCCGGCGGGCGGCGATCGAGGCCCGCGCCGAACAGGGCACGCCGGTCCCCGGGGCACCCGTCCCCGGTGCACCCTCCGCGGGCCGTGCCCCGCGCGCGCTGGAAGCGGGCGGCCCGGCGGGTCAGGGCCGGTCGACGGGAGCCGCGGGACCGGAGGGCGGACCGGAGTCCGGCGGCGGGGCGGAGGGCGCAGGGGACGACATCCGCGCCGCGCGTGCCGGAGCCATCGCCGCGTACCGGGCCGGAGCGCGCGCCGCCGCCCGCGTCCAGGGCGAACGCAGGGGCGACCCGCTCGCCCTTCCGGCCCCCAGGCCCGCGGAGCACGGCGAGCGGACGGCCCAGGAGCAGGACGGCCGGTACGGCGCCCCGCGCGCCCCGGAGGCCCAGGACCCCACCCAGCCGCACCTGCCCGGCCAGAGCGGCAGGCAGCACACCCACGGCACGCCCCCGGGCCAGATAGCCGACCCGTACGGAGTCGGCGGCACCGGCAGGTACGGAGTCCAGCCGCGGCCCGGAGCCTTCGGCCAGGACGACGGCCGGACGCGCCCCCCGCTCCCCGCGGGACCGGACGGGGGGCCGGCGCCCGACGGCACCGCTTACGGCCGCTCGGCGCTCGCGCCGGGACAGTCGCCCTACGGCACCGGCCACGGCGCCCGTCCCGGAGTCCCGGCATCCGGCCTGCCCCAGGGCGGCGACCGGGCCGCGTACGACGGCCGGCCCGTCGGCGGGTTCCAGGGCCCGGGCGGCGCCCGGACGCCCGTGCCTCCCGGCGGATTCGGCGGCCCCGCGCACACCCGCCCCTCCGGGCACGCCCAGGGGCCCGGCGCCTCGCAGGACCCCGCCCCGCACCGGCCCGGGCGCACCGGCGCCGGGTGGGGCGACCTGGTCGCCGGGGCGCCTCCGCGCCGGGGACCGGCCACCGCGCTCGCGGCCGAGCGGGCCCGGCAGGCCCGGATGACCGTGGTCGGACCGGTCACCGAGCGCTGGGCACCCGAGCAGGCCGGACCGGTGCACGAGAACTGGCAGCTCGCCGCCCCGATCGGACCGGCGACCGACCTGTGGGCGCTCGGCGCGCTGCTCTTCCGCGCCGTACAGGGCCACGCCCCGTACCCGGAGGAGAACACCGCCGAACTGGTCCAGCTGGTGTGCGCGGAGCCGCCCGCCTTCGCGGAGGAGTGCGGGCCGCTGCGGCCCGTCGTCGAGTCGCTGCTGCGCCAGGACCCCACCGAACGCCTCGACTTCGAGGAACTGCGCGGCTGGCTCCGGTCGTTGGTGCGCTCCGCGCCGGAACCCGAGGCCGGTACGCATGTCGTGCCCGTGCCGCCCGCCGACCCGAGCCGGCTGCCGATCGTGCGGCGCCGCGGCGAACTCGTGCGCAGGCGGAGGGCGGGGCTGCCCGCGACCGGCCCGCACGCCCGCCACAAGCGCGCCCGGGCGGAGGACGTCGCACCCCGCAGGCTGGGCCGCAACCTGCTGCTGCTGGTCCTGCTCCTGCTGGCCGCCGCCGTCGCGTACGCGGTCGCCTTCATGCCCAAGGCGGACCGGAGCGGCAGCGGGGAGCAGCGGACCGGCGCCGCCGGACAGGCGGGTCCCGTCACGCCCTCCTCGGGCGGCGGCCCGACCGCGAGCGGCGGGCCCGCCTCGCCCGACCCCGGCAAGAGCCCCTCGGGGAAGTCCAGTTCGACCTCCTCGCACAGCACCCCCGACCCCGGCGTCGCCCAGGGCTTCACCCTCCGCAAGGACCCCGAGGGGTTCCAGGTCGCCGTGGCGAGCGGCTGGACCCGGTCGCCGAAGAACGGCAGCGGCCAGGTCGTCTACTCCCAGGGGGACTTCGAGCTCATCGTCGTCCCCGGACGCGACGGCACGGCCACGTACGGCAGCGACCCGATGACCTACCAGCGGGAGAGCGAGAAGGAGTTGCAGCCCTTCCGGGACTCCACCTGGGCGACCTCCAGCGGGATGCGCCGGATCGACGTCGGCGGCAAGGTGATGGCCGAGGGGCAGTTCACCTGGCAGGACACCGCGGGGCGTTCGCTCTACGTGCGCAACCTCGCGATCCTCGTCGCCGGGCACTACCACGTGGTGCAGGTACGCGGCCCGGACGCCGAACGCGACGAGGTGACCCGGCTGTACGAACAGGCCTCCTCGACCTACCAAGTGACGCGCTGAGCAACCACTTTGCCCCACCGCGTGCCGTATCGGGGCAGGCGGGAGCGGTTGAACACAGAACGGTTCCCTCCCGTACCAGGAAGGGACAACCGTCACAGTGCGGTCTCCGTACGACCCCGCTTGTTCCCTGGGTGGGCACCGCTCTTTAGTCTGAGCCTGTCAAGACCATTGCGGGGAAACGTGAATCAGATGCAGGGCCTGCTCCTCGCGGGCCGCTACCGGCTTGTCGAATCCATCGGCAGCGGTGGCATGGGCCGGGTTTGGCGCGCCCATGACGAGGTGCTGCACCGGACCGTCGCGGTCAAGGAGCTGACCGCCGCGCTCTACGTCGCCGAGAGCGATCTCGCCCGGCTGCTCGCCCGTACCCACGCCGAGGCGCGGGCCGCGGCCCGGATCAACCACTCGGCCGTCGTCACCATCCACGACGTGCTGGAGCACGACAACCGGCCGTGGATCGTCATGGAGCTGGTCGAGGGCAACTCGCTGGCCGACGAGGTCAAGGAGCGGGGGCGCCTCGAACCGGCCGAGGCGGCGCGGATCGGGCTGTGGGTGCTGCGCGCGCTGCGCGCCGCGCACGCCGCCGGTGTGCTGCACCGGGACGTGAAGCCGGGCAACGTGCTGCTGTCGCCCGACCGCCGCGTCCTGCTCACCGACTTCGGCATCGCGCAGGTCGAGGGGGACACGACGATCACGCGCACCGGCGAGATCGTCGGCTCCGTCGACTACCTAGCGCCCGAACGGGTGCGCGGCCACGTCCCCGGCCCGTCCTCCGACCTCTGGGCACTCGGCGCGACGCTGTACACGGCGGTCGAGGGCAGGTCCCCGTTCCGCCGCACGTCGCCCATCAGCACCATGCAGGCCGTGGTCGAGGAGGAACCGGCCGCAGCGGCCAACGCGGGGGCGCTGGGACCCGTCCTCGCCGCCCTGCTGCGCAAGGATCCGGCCGAACGGCCCGACGCGGCGCAGGCCGAGCAGATGCTCGCCGAGGTGGCGGAGGGCCGGGCGACGACCACGACCCGGCCGTACGCGCCGACCGGGTACGACACCGCGGAGACGGGGTCCGTCACCGGCCCGCGCGCCCGGACGGCCGTCGCCACGCCGTATCCGCCGGAGACGATCGGGTCCGCACCCGTGCCGGCGAAGCGGCACCGCCTGCGTACGGCCGTGCTGGTCGTCGCCCTCGCGGCGACCGTCGGCGGGGGCGTCGCCGTCGGCCTTCAGCACTTCGGCACGGGCAACCACGACGGCTCCGCCTCAGGACCGTCGACCCCCAAGGCCGACAGCACCCCGAGCGGTCAGGCCGGCCAGGGTTCGGTTCCCGCCGGCTGGGAGCGGCTCAAGGACCCGGTGGGCTTCAGCATCTCCCTGCCCAAGGGGTGGACGCGGTCCGTCTCCATCGACAAGGACGGCCTCCGGCAGGTCGACTACTCGCCCGACAACGGCAAGCACCTCGTCCGGGTCGCCGTAGACACCGATCCGGACTTCAGTTCCTCGTACAAGCACATGAGCGACCTGGACGAGAACCTCGCCCATCGCCTGCGGAACTACAGCCGGCTCTTCCTCAGGGAGGAGGTGTTCCGGGACCAGCCGGGTTCCCGCTGGGAGTACACCTGGGACGCCCTGGCCAAGGACCCGCCGCACTACTTCCCGGGGCCCTACCACGCGATCGACGTCGGGTACATGAAGAGCGACGGCACCGAGTACGCCGTCTACGAGTCCGCGCCGGCCGCCGACTGGACCGCCGCCAAGGAGCAGTTCGACCGGATCCTGCGGAGCTTCCAGGAGGGCTGATCTGGGCCTGAGCCCCTCGGAGCGGGCGCCGGCCGCCCCGGTGCGCCCGTGTACTTGGCCGGTCGGTGCCACGGAAGAGGTCCGTCCGGTGCGGCATGATGGGGCGTATGGGGACCGAGGGGGAGAACGCCCGTGTGATCGCCGGGCGTTATCGGCTGGAGAGCAGGATCGGCCGGGGCGGCATGGGCGTCGTCTGGCGCGCCACCGACCAACTGCTCGGCCGCAGCGTCGCGGTGAAGGAGCTCGTCCTCGACGACTCCCTCTCCGCCGAGGAGTCCCGGCTCCAGCGCGACCGCACGCTGCGCGAGGCACGGGCCGTCGCCCAGCTGCACCACCCGCACATCATCGTCGTCCACGACGTCGTCGAGGACGACGAACGCCCGTACATCGTCATGGAGTTGATCGACGGCGGCTCGCTCGCCGAACGGATCTCCGCGAACGGCCCCGTCGACGCGCGCGAGGCCGCCCGGATCGCCATCGACCTGCTCGGAGCGCTGCGCCGCGCGCACGACGCGGGCGTCCTGCACCGCGACCTGAAGCCCGCCAACGTCCTCGTCGAGGCCGGCACCGACCGCGTCGTGCTCACCGACTTCGGGATCGCCCAGGTCGCGGGCGCGACGACGCTCACCGAGACCGGCGCGTTCGTGGGCTCGCCCGAGTACACCGCGCCCGAACGGATGGCCGGGGCGCGCACCGGCCCCGAGTCCGACCTGTGGTCGCTCGGCGTGCTGCTGTGCGCCGTGCTCAGCGGGGCCTCGCCCTTCCGGCGCGACTCGCTCGGCGGCATCCTGCACGCGGTCGTCGTCGACGAGATCCGCCCGCCGGCCCAGGCCGCGCCCCTGCTGCCCGTCGTACGGGGACTGCTGGAGCGCGATCCGGAACGGCGGCTCGACGCGGCCGAGGCGGAACGGATGCTGCGCGCCTTCCGGGACACCGGCCGTACCCCGCGGCTGCTGGTCCCGTACACGCCGACCCGGCGGGACAACCCCAAGGTGTCGCTGCGCAGACCCTCGCCCGAGCCGTCGCCGGCCTCCGCCGCCGTGGCCGACCAGCCGCCCCGCCAGTCCACCCGCAGCCTCCTCGTCGCCGCCGCCCTGGTCGCCGCCATGGCCGGTGCCGGGGTGTCCGCGGCCGCGCTGCTGATGGGCGGCGGCGGACAGGGCGAACCGGCCACGTCGAGCTCGCCGGGCACACCCGGCACCCCGGGTACGTCCTCCACCGCGTCCCCGGACTCCGCTACGCCCTCGGCGCCGCCCGCGAAGGCCGGCCCCACCGTCACGGTGACCAGCCGCCGCACCCCGTCCCCCGGTGCCCGCACCGCCCCGTCGGGCTATCGCCTCACCTCCGATCCGAACGGCTTCTCGCTCGCCGTCCCGGACGGCTTCACCCGCGACCCGCAGGGGGAGCGGATCTTCTACATGTCACCCGGGGAGACCTTCCGCATCGGCGTCAAGGTGGCCGATCCCGCCGAGGGCGGTCCGCTGGGCGTGATGCAGCGCGCGGACGCCTCCGGACCGGCCAACAACCCCGGCTACCACGACGGCACGGTCGCCCGGACGGTGCACGACGGACACACCGCCGCCCTCTGGCAGTTCAGCTGGAACGGCTTCACCACGGCGGAGGGCCCCCGGCACACCTACGACCTGTGCTGGGAGCAGGACGGCCGGATGTACGACGTCTGGGTCTCCGCGCCGGTGGGCCGGGTGACGGAGGCGAAGGAGTACTTCGACGTGGCCGTGGACACCTTCGCGGTCCCGTGACGGACGGGGCCCGCAACCGGGAGAAAAGGGATGCCCGCGTCACGGGTCTGTGACCGGTGGGCACGGAGGCTGGATGACCCGGCGCCCGCCGCGATACAGATGAAGGCATGAGCGACGACGGGGGAGTCCCTCACGGGGGCGAAGCGACGACGAGTTTCCGTCTGCAACCACCCAGACCAGTACCGCCGAGCCCTCGGGAGCCTCAGGGGTCCCGGCCGACGGAGGACGGAGCACCCGGCAGGCCGGTGGAGGCCCCGACTCCGGGGCTGAACGACCGCGACCTCGCTCAGGGGCCGGGCGCGGAGCCGGTGGTCGGCGGAGCACCCGGCAGGCAGGCGGACCCGACTCCGGGGCCGGGGGAGCGCGACCTGGCTCAGGGGCAGGGCGCGGAGTCGGCGGTGTACGCCCGGCAGCCCGAGGCTCCGGTCGCCGTCCCGTACCCGGGCAACCCCTACGCCACGCCCGCCTCTCCGCCCCAGGCCCCGTCCGCCGACACCAGCCAGGACCGGCCGCGGACCCCCTCACCCGCGGCGGCGCCCGCATCCGCACCCGCAGGGGACCCAGGGGCCGGACGGCTCGTGGCCGGGAGGTATCGCCTGCTCGCCAAGCTGGGGCACGGCGGGATGGGCACGGTGTGGCGGGCCAGGGACGAGACCGTGGACCGCGAGGTGGCCGTCAAGGAACCCCGTGTCCCCGACCATCTTCCCGAGCGTGAACGGGCCAACGTCCACGAGCGGATGCGCCGCGAGGCGCGCGCGGCGGCCCGGCTCGACCATCCCGCCGTGGTGACCGTCCACGACGTGGCGGTCGTGGACGGACAGCCCTGGATCGTCATGGAACTGGTGCGTGGCCGCTCGCTCGGCGACGCGCTGACCGAGGGCACGCTCGACGGCCGCGAGGCCGCGCGCATCGGCCTGGAGGTGCTCGGCGCCCTGGAGGCGGCGCACGCGGCGGGCGTCCTGCACCGTGACGTCAAGCCCGACAACGTGCTCCTCGGCCCCCACGGCCGTGTCGTCCTCACCGACTTCGGCATCGCGAGGATCGAGGGCGACACGAGCCTGACGGACACCGGCGGCTTCGTCGGCTCGCCCGAGTACACCGCCCCGGAGCGGGTGCTGGGCGTACGTCCCGGCCCCGCCTCCGACCTCTGGTCGCTCGGCGTGCTGCTCTACGCCGCGACCGAGGGCGTCTCGCCGTTCCGTCGCAGCAACACGCCCGCCACGCTCCAGTCGGTCCTCAAGTCCGTGCCGGCCGCGCCCGCCTCGGCGGGTGCCCCGCTCGCGGAGGTGATCGACGGACTGCTGGCCAAGGAGCCGTCCCACCGTCCCGCCGCGGCCGAGGTCCGCCGTCTCCTGGAGGAGGCGCTACGGCCGCCGGCCCCGACGCGGGCCGCGCGGTTCGAGGACGCCGGGACCCCGGAGTCGGCCCCGGAACCCGCCGGGGGCGTCCGGATCGGCCGCAGGGCCCTGATCGGCCTCGCGGCGGCGGTCGCCACGGTGGTCGTCGCGGCCGCGGCGACGGCGTACGTGGTGATCGCGGACCCGTTCGCCGGTCCGCTGCCGGACGGCTGGAGGAAGCGGCACGTGGCGGACGTCGCCGCGACGCTCGCGGTCCCCGCGGACTACCAGGTGGGGACCCCGGACCGGAAGACGGACAAGGGGCACTGGGTCACGTACACCGACTGGAGCGGGAGCATCTCGGTCGGGCTGAACCTCGCACGGAAGTCCGAGGACACCAGCAAGCAGATCAAGGACTCGGCACGGGCCGAGATGTACGCGGACGACGGCGAGTTCAAGGCGAGCGGCGCCTACTACCTGAACATGCCGGCCGGCCCCCGGACGAAGCCGGACGCCAGGACGACGTACCGGGGCAGGGAGTCCGCCGAGAACACGGTGGTCTACCGGACCGACGACAGCCAGAACCCCCGCCCGCGCGAGGTGAGGCTCTTCTACTACAAGTCGAGGGACGGCGACATGTACCGGCTCACGGTCAGCTATCCGGGCGCAGGCGACCTCACCGCGCGGGGCCGTCAGGTCGCCGAGGCGGCGATCGCGAACCTGGAGGTCGACCGACCGTGATCATCGGATCGACAACGCCCTGATCAGCGCATTTGCTGCCAGTGATCACTGGCAGCGTGTGAGTACTCCGTGAAAGGCCATTACCGACGGGTACCCAAAGGGAGCGAGGGGGCATACTCTGCGGCTCATGACGGACTCGCAGGCCGCGGAGCAGGCCACGGAAAGCACCGGCGCCGACGAGGCGGCCGGTACCGGCACGACGGACACCGAGGGGACGCCCGTCGCCGCCGCGGAGGCAGCGGAGGCCCCCGCCGCCGTGGACGTGGCACCCGCCGTGGTGGCGGAGACGCCCGCGGCGGAGGAGACGTCCGCCATGGACGAGACCCCCTCCGTCGACGAGGCCGTCGCCGCCGGTGAGGCCGCTCCCGCGGCCGTCGGCACCAACCCCCTCGCCCCCGCCCCGGCCGGCGCCCGTACCGCCGCCGACGTGGTCACCCCCGAGCTCGTCGCCCAGCTCACCAAGGGGGTCGCGGGCTCCGGGCGGACCGCCAATCACACGCCGTTCACCGGCGAGAAGCTCGCCGACATCCCCGAGTCCACCCCGGAGGACGTCGAGAAGGCCTTCGAGCGGGCCCGCACCGCCCAGAGCGCCTGGGCGGCCACCCCGGTACGGCGCCGCGCCGCCGTCCTGCTCCGCTTCCACGACCTCGTGCTCGCCCGGCAGGCCGAGGTCCTCGACCTCATCCAGCTGGAGACCGGCAAGACCCGGCTGCACGCCCACGAGGAGGTCCAGGCCGTCCTGGTCGCCGCCCGGCACTACGGGCTCAAGGCGCCCTCCTACCTGCGTCCCAAGCGGCACGCGGGCGCCATGCCGACCCTCACCAAGGTCACCGAACTGCGGCACCCGCGCGGTGTCGTCGGTCAGATCGCGCCCTGGAACTACCCGCTGGAGCTGTCCGTCGGCGACGCGCTGCCGGCGTTCGTCGCGGGCAACGCGGTCGTCATGAAGCCCGACACCGAGACCTGCCTGACCGCCCTGTGGGCGCGCGACCTGCTGATCGAGGCCGGACTGCCCGCCGAGGTCTTCCAGGTCGTCATCGGCGACGGACCGGTCGTCGGACCCGAGGTCGTCCGGCACGCCGACTACGTCTCCTTCACCGGCTCGACCCGCACCGGCCGCGAGGTCGCCCAGGGCGCCGCCGCCCGGCTCGTCGGCGTCTCCCTCGAACTCGGCGGCAAGAACGCCATGGTGGTCCTGGAGGACGCCGACCTCGACAAGGCCGCCGCCGGCGCCGTACGCGCCTGCTTCTCCTCCGCCGGCCAGCTCTGCATCTCCATCGAGCGGCTGTACGTCCACGAGTCGGTCGCCGACGCCTTCACGCAGCGGTTCGCCGAGCGGACCAGGGCCATGCGGCTCGGCACGTCCCTCACCTACGGGGCGGATATGGGCTCGCTGGTCGGGGAGCGGCAGCTGGAGACCGTGACGCGGCACGTCGAGGAGGCCGTCGCCAAGGGCGCCACGGTCGTCGCCGGCGGTGTCGCCCGGCCCGACATCGGCCCGTACTTCTACGAGCCCACCATCCTCGAAGGCGTGGAGGCCCCCATGGCCGTCTGCGCCGAGGAGACCTTCGGCCCCGTCGTCTCGATCTACCGGTTCACGACCGAGGACGAGGTCGTCGAACGCGCCAACTCCACGGCGTACGGCCTCAATTCCTCCGTCTGGACGAAGGACGGGCGGCGCGGCCGCGCGATCGCGTCCCGGCTGCGCACCGGCACCGTGAACGTCAACGAGGGCTACGCGCCCGCGTACGGCAGTGTCCAGTCGCCGATGGGCGGCATGAAGGACTCCGGTCTCGGCCGCAGGCACGGCTCCGAGGGCATCCTCAAGTACACCGAGGCACAGACCGTCGCCCACCAGAGACTGCTGCCGATGGCGCCGTCCCTGGGCATGGACGACGAGAAGTACGCGGCGTTCATGAGCCGGAGCCTGAAGCTCATGAAGGCCCTGCGGCTGCGCTAGCCCGCGGTCACCGGCCCGGTCCCACGGGGCCCGGCCGGTCCCCACGGCCCCGCCCGGCCCCCACGGTTCTCAAAGGTTCTTGACGGTTCTCGACGAGGAGAGCGGCACGTGTCACAGGAGAGCTCTGCCCAGGAACAGCCGGACGAGAAGACGGACGAGGAGTCGCACGAGGAGACGTACGACTACGACGTCGTCGTCGTCGGCTCCGGCTTCGGCGGCTCCGTCACCGCCCTGCGGCTGACGGAGAAGGGATACCGCGTCGGTGTCCTCGAAGCCGGCCGGCGCTTCACCCGCGACACGCTCCCCAAGAACTCCTGGGACCTCAAGAACTACCTCTGGGCCCCGCGGCTCGGCATGTACGGCATCCAGCGCATCCATCTGCTGGGCAATGTGATGGTGCTCGCCGGGGCCGGCGTGGGCGGCGGCTCGCTCAACTACGCCAACACCCTCTACGTACCGCCGAAGCCGTTCTTCGAGGACCCGCAGTGGAAGGACATCACCGACTGGGAGGAGGAGCTGAAGCCGTACTACGACCAGGCCCGGCGCATGCTGGGCGTGCGGCTCAACCCCACCATGACCCCGTCGGACGTGCACCTCAAGGCCGCCGCGGAGCGGATGGGGGTCGGCGACACCTTCCATCTGGCGCCCGTCGGCGTCTTCTTCGGCGACGGGAAGGACGCGGACGGCTCCGCCGGTGCGCGGCCCGGTGAGGAGGTGGCCGACCCGTACTTCGGCGGTGCCGGGCCCTCGCGCAAGGCCTGCACCGAGTGCGGGGAGTGCATGACCGGCTGCCGCCACGGCGCCAAGAACACCCTCAACGAGAACTATCTCTTCCTCGCCGAGAAGGCGGGCGCGACCGTCCACCCCATGACGACCGTCGTGTCCGTCACCGACGACTCGCGGGGCGGCTACGCCGTCCAGACCCTCCCCACGGACGACCGGCGCAAGGGGGAGGGACGGACGTTCACCGCGCGGCGGGTCGTCCTCGCGGCCGGGACCTACGGCACCCAGACGCTGCTGCACCGCATGAAGGCCGGCGGCCAGCTGCCGTATCTGTCGAAGCGGCTCGGGGAGCTGACCCGCACCAACTCCGAGGCGCTGGTGGGCGCGCAGACCGACGACCGCCGCTACCGCAAGGCGCACGGGGTGAAGGCCGACTTCACCCGGGGCGTGGCCATCACGTCCTCGGTCCACCCGGACGCCGACACCCACATCGAACCCGTCCGCTACGGCAAGGGCTCCAACGCGATGGGCGGCATGTCCATCCTCCAGGTCCCCTACGCCGAGGGCTCGTCGAGGGTGGCCGGATGGTTCGTCAACGCGGCCCGGCATCCGCTGCTCGTGCTCAGGTCGCTCTCCAACCGCCGCTGGTCCGAACGCACCATCATCGGGCTGGTGATGCAGTCGCTCGACAACTCCCTGACCACGTACCTCAAGCCGAAGGGCGCGGGCAAGGGACTGCTGACGGCACGTCAGGGGCACGGTGCCCCCAACCCGAAGCAGATCGAGGCCGCTTCACGCGCCGCCTCCGTGCTCGCCGAGGAGATCAACGGCTTCCCGGGCAGCAACGTCGGTGAGCTGATGGGCACTCCGCTGACCGCACACTTCCTCGGCGGCTGCCCGATCGGCGCCGGGGCGGAGGACGGCGTCATCGACCCGTACCACCGGCTCCACGGTCACCCGGGCATCTCCGTCGTCGACGGTGCCGCCGTCTCCGCGAACCTCGGCGTCAATCCGTCGCTCACCATCACCGCGCAGGCCGAGCGGGCCATGTCGTTCTGGCCCAACAAGGGCGAGGCCGACCCGCGTCCGGCGCCCGGGGCCTCGTACGAGCGGCTCAAGGCGGTCGAGCCGCGGTGTCCGGTCGTCCCCGCGGACGCCTTCGGCGCGCTGCGGCTGCCGTTCCTGGGCATGCCGGCGATGCCGCCGAAGCCGTAACGGCCCCCGTACGACGAAAAGAAGGACCTGCGCCCCCCTCCGAGCGCAGGTCCTTCTCCTCGTACGTGGCCGACGTCGCCGCCGGTCGTGCCGTGCCCCGGTGTTACGCGCTCGCGCCGGACTTGCGGCGGCGGACGACGACCAGCGCGCCGGCACCGGCGACGACGGCGATACCGCCGGCGAGGCCGATCATCGGCAGGGCGGAGCTGGAGCCGGTCTCGGCGAGGCTGCCGTCGACCTGCGGCGTGTTGCTCTTGTCGGCGGGCTTGTCCGAGACCGGGACCTTGCCGCCTTCCTGCGGCTTGGTGCCGCCGGTGTCCGTGCCGGACGAGACGATCTGGAACTTGTACGCGACCTCGCCGTAGCCGGTGCACTGCGCGTCGGCGTCGCCGTAGATGCTGGCGCCGAGGGAGAAGCCCGCGCCGACCGGGGCGCTGGAGTGCACGTTGATACGGAGCGGGATGTCGACCTCGTAGTCGGGCTTGAGCTCGTCGGTGTAGCCGACGAAGCCCACCGCGTAGCCCTCGGAGTCGACGTCCTCCCAGACCTTGTCGTCCGGGTTGTACGCCTGGAGCTGGACCTTCTTGCTCTGGAAGAGGTCCTCGCCCGCCTTGTCGGAGGACGCGCCGGCGAGGAAGCCGAGGTCGCTCAGGGAGGAGTCGGAGTTGTTCAGGACGTTGAGGGAGAACTTGTGCCAGCCGCTGCCCGCCGCGATCTTGCCGGGCAGGCCGGTGATGGAGACGTCGACCTTGGAGTCCGAGCACTCGGACGGCTCGGGCTCGGGGGACTCCGACGCCGAGGCGGAGGCGCTCGGCGAGGCCGAGGTGGCGGAGCCGCTCGGCGCCGGGGCGGAGGCCGACGCGGACGCCGACGCGGTGGCGGAGGAGGACGCGCCGGCCGAGGCCGAGTTGCCCGGCTCGGGAGCCGACTCGGAGGCGCTCGGCGCCGCCGACTCCGGCGCGGACTCGGACACGCTCGCACTCGGGGACGGGTTCTCCTCCGCGAACGCGGCCGGCGCGACCGACAGCAACGCGAGCGGGGCTATGACAGCCGTCGCGGCCGCAGTGGCCATGGCACGGCGAAGCTTCATGAAGACCTCGGAAGTCCAGTGCGCCGCGACTCGCGGCGCGAATATGACGTTTTTGGTGGGGCGCCCCAGCGTGGGGCGCGGATGTGACCTTTGGTTCTGGTGATGAGACCTGCGGGGTCCGGGAATGGTTGTCCTGCTTCTCACCTGATTCTTATGTGGGCTGGGTCACATCCGTGCACGCCTTGCGTATGTGCGTTCGAGACGCTTAAAAAGGGCGTCGTGTCTGATCAGCAGCCCGAGGAAACCGGGGAACCGACCGTTCCTGACGATGTGTGGGAACGCTTCGCGAGCGACACCGAACGCGACATCCGCGCCTCGGCCCCCAAGGAACCGTCCGCCCGGGCGCGCATGGTGACGGAACGCCTGCGTCTTCAGGACGAGCGCGAGGCCGAGCGGGCCGCCCGCCGGGCCTCCCGGAACAAGGAGCCGCGGCCCGCGCCGCAGCCCGAGGGCTGGCGGACGGGCCCCGCCTGGCGCGAGATGGACGGACGCGCGGCCCGGCGCCGCAAGATGTGGGCGTTCATCGGGATTCCCGTCGCCGTCGCCGTGGCCGTCGTCGCGATGAAGCCGTCCCTGCTGCCGGGCGGCCTCTCCGGCTCCCCGGCCAAGTCCGCGGCGGCCGGGACCCGGTTGCCCGCGGAGACCGTGGCCCCGACCGCCGCGCCCTCCGCCCAGGACTCCTCGACGCCCACCAGGAAACGGCCGTTCGCCGGATCGCCCGCCGAGCGCTGGGCCGAAGGCGCCGACGCGATCGTCGTGCCGAAGGCCACCCCGGTCGGCTCGCTCACCGAGCAGCAGGTGGCCACCGCGCTGCGGCAGACCAAGAAGCTGCTCGTCGGAGCGAATCTCGAACCGGCGACCGTGCGCGGCGGGCGTCCGGAGACGGCGCTGTCCGTCCTCGACCCCAAGCAGCCGGGGATGCTCGACAGCGTCCACCGCATGCTGCGGGCGCCGGACAGGAAGCACGATCCGCTGACTCTCTTCAGCCGCTTCGACTCCCGCGAGGTGGCCCTGGTCGGCGACGTGATCAAGGTGCGCGGCCGGATCACCTTCAAGGCGGGCGAGGACGCCGCCGTCGCCGTCCACGCCGACTACACCTTCGTCTACCCGGTGTCCCCGGTGCACGGGAACAAGGGCGAGGTGACGCGCACCATCGTCCGGCGCGTCCTCGACGTGGCGTTCTCCGACCCGAGGAAGTTCCAGGTCACCCCCGGCAAGCTGGTGATCCGCCACTACGACGAGAGCATCGGCAACTCCGAGTGCGACGTCTACGACGGCTTCCTGCACCCGCGGTTCGTGTCGGCCGCCTCCACCGCCTCCCCGTCCGGCAGCGCGTCGGCGACGGGCCCGGCCGTGGACCCGTACGACCGAAGCCGTGATCTGCGGGACGCCTCGACGGCCGGCTGCGGCACGGTGTCCCGCACCTGACGGGGGCACGGTGAAGGGCCCCGCGGGACGCGTGTCCGCGGGGCCCTTCTTCCGACAGCACCGGCGTCAGGGCGGGCCGGTGCCTCGAAGCGGCGTCGGGGGATGCGCCGCGGGTCCATGGGGTCGGCCGGGCCGTGCGCCGCGTCCTCGCGAGGACGCGTGCCGACGACGGTCCGAACAGGTTCCGTCGGGCGGCCCCGGGCGTCCCCGGGGCCGACCGTTCTCTTGAGCGACCGGGCTGCTGTCCCCTGCCGTCCGGTCGCACGACCTGGAGCGAGGTCCCACGACGTACGGCACGATCCGTACGTCTCATCGCTCCAGTGAAGCCACGCGTGGTTCTTTCGGGCCCGCCCCTGGCTGACACGGACACCAGAAGAAACGAAGCCCGCACCGCACCGGATACGCGCCGTACGGGTGAGAGGGCATGCGTACGTGCACGCGGTCCGTACCCCGGGCGGGGCGCCTCAGATCCGGCCGCGGCACAGCTCCAGCAGGGTCATCGCCAGCGCGGTGCCCGGCTTGCCGAGCGCGTCCCGGTAGTGGCCGAGGACCTCCATCTCGCGGGAGAGGTTCACCCGGCGGCCGCCGGAGGTGATCCGGGCCTCCTGGATCACGGCCGAGACGGCCATCCGTTCCTGCACGAGACCGATGATCCGGTCGTCGAGGGCGTCGATGCGCTCACGGGCACCGGTGATCACATCGGCGGCCTCGTCGGTGCGGGCGCCGGTCTTGTCGAGTACGTCGGCCATGGTGGGGCTCCTCGGTGGAAGGGGTGCCCCGGAGCGGCAGGGCCCGGAAACGGCAGACGCCCCGGGCCTTGTCGGCCCGGGGCGCCTGGGAAGTCGCTCGTCAGTTGCTCAAGCGGCACGACCATGGCAGCCGGTGGGCCGGTTGCCATAGGTAAACAGGAAGGTCGTGTGCGTGAGCATGACGGCAGTATGCACGCCCGCGGCGGCGCCGGCCAAGACGGCCCGGATGGTGAGACCCGGTGTCCGGAACCCCGCGGGGGCCGGGCCCACCGCGGCCCCCGGTAGAATCGGCCGTACACACCCTTTTGCTCACCGCCGGAAGGCAGACCGTGCCAGAAGCGTCCCCCGCCGCCACCGACACCGTCCTGGTCGTCGACTTCGGTGCGCAGTACGCCCAGCTCATCGCCCGTCGCGTCCGTGAGGCCCGGGTCTACAGCGAGATCGTGCCGAGCACCATGCCGGTCCAGGAGATGCTCGCCAAGAACCCGGCCGCGATCATCCTGTCCGGCGGTCCCTCGTCGGTCTACGCGGAGGGCGCGCCGCGCCTGGACCGCGAGATCTTCGAGGCCGGAGTCCCCGTCTTCGGCATGTGCTACGGCTTCCAGCTGATGGCCACGACCCTCGGCGGCACGGTGGACAACACCGGCGCCCGCGAGTACGGCCGCACCCCGCTGCACGTCTCGAAGTCCGGCTCCACCCTGTTCGAGGGCACCCCGGACGAGCAGCCGGTGTGGATGTCGCACGGCGACGCCTGCTCCGCCGCCCCCGAGGGATTCACCGTCACGGCCTCCACGGACGTCGTCCCGGTCGCCGCCTTCGAGAACGACGAGAAGAAGCTCTACGGCGTCCAGTACCACCCCGAGGTCATGCACTCCACGCACGGCCAGCAGGTCCTGGAGCACTTCCTGTACCGCGGCGCGGGTCTCACCCCGTCCTGGACGACCGGCAACGTCATCGACGAGCAGGTCGCCCTGATCCGCGAGCAGGTCGGCACCAAGCGCGCCATCTGCGGTCTCTCCGGCGGCGTGGACTCCGCGGTCGCCGCGGCCCTCGTGCAGAAGGCCATCGGCTCCCAGCTCACCTGTGTGTACGTCGACCACGGTCTGATGCGCCAGGGCGAGACCGAGCAGGTCGAGAAGGACTTCGTCGCCGCGACCGGCGTGCAGCTCAAGGTCGTGGACGCGGAGGAGCGCTTCCTCACCGCGCTCAAGGGCGTCTCGGACCCCGAGGAGAAGCGGAAGATCATCGGGCGCGAGTTCATCCGCGTCTTCGAGCAGGCCCAGGCGGAGATCATCGCCGAGGCCGCCGAGGGCGAGGACGTCGCGTTCCTGGTCCAGGGCACGCTCTACCCGGACGTGGTCGAGTCCGGCGGCGGCACCGGCACCGCCAACATCAAGTCCCACCACAACGTGGGCGGCCTCCCCGAGGACCTGGAGTTCCAGCTCGTCGAACCGCTGCGCAAGCTGTTCAAGGACGAGGTCCGCATGGTCGGCCAGGAGCTCGGCCTGCCCGAGGAGATCGTCCAGCGCCAGCCGTTCCCCGGCCCCGGCCTCGGCATCCGTATCGTCGGCGAGGTGACCAAGGAGCGTCTGGACCTGCTCCGCCAGGCCGACGCGATCGCCCGCGAGGAACTCACCGCCGCCGGTCTCGACCGTGAGATCTGGCAGTGCCCGGTGGTCCTGCTCGCGGACGTGCGCAGCGTCGGCGTCCAGGGCGACGGCCGGACCTACGGCCACCCGATCGTGCTCCGCCCGGTCTCCAGCGAGGACGCCATGACGGCCGACTGGTCGCGGCTGCCGTACGAGACGCTGGCGAAGATCTCGACCCGCATCACGAACGAGGTCGCGGACGTCAACCGCGTCGTGCTCGACGTGACGAGCAAGCCCCCGGGCACCATCGAGTGGGAGTAGTCCTCCCACGGGCGGGAGTGACCTTCCCGCTTCAGGTCCGCCTGAGCGTGCGCACCGGCACGCCGGGCTTCCAGACCTGGACGACCAGATACGTGTCGTCCTCCACGTAGGTCCGTGTGACCTCCGTCAGCTCGGTGCGGAAGAGGTGGAACGGCTCCGGCGGTTCCACCTCTTCCACGTACCCGGCCTTGGCGGGATCGCCGTCGCCCACCTCGACGGCCCGCCCGCCGATCCGCACGTCGCCGCCGCCCATGTCCGTGCCGGCCCCCGGGTTCGCCTGGAGCGCGAACCGCGGGTCGCGGCGCAGGTCGAGCACCTTGAGCGAGTCCGGCATCATGCCGAGCCACAGCTCGCCGCCGAGGAAGCGCACCTCGATGCCCGAGGTGCGGGGCGAGCCGTCCTTGCGGAGGGTCGCGAGGACGTGATGGGTGAAGGCGCCGAAGCGCTGTTCGACGGTGCCGGCGAGGGCCGGTTCGGCGGTGGAGAGGGCTGCCCAGTTCATGGCAACGAGTCTGGCGCTCATACCGGACATCCCCTGTCGGGTTTCAGCGGTGTCGTGCTTCCGTACGCGGCCGGGCCCGTCCGCCGGCCTGATTTCTTTCTCTCATGGAACACCCCTGTTCTCCTGCGCTGACCCCGGGTAACTTCCGCTCGTACCGAACACGCCAGTGCTGGAGGACAGATGCACGGGTCCACTCCGCAGCTGCCCCGCCCCACCGACCAGCTGCGCTTCGCCATGCCGCCGATGCACGAGTCGACGGACGACGAACGGCGCCACCGCAAGGAGCGGCTCGCCGGCGCGCTGCGGCTGTTCGGGCGGCTCGGCTTCGAGGACGGCGTCTCCGGGCACATCACGGCACGCGACCCGGAGTACAGCGACTGCTTCTGGGTCAATCCCTTCGGCATGCCGTTCAAGCACGTCACCGTCGGCGACCTGGTCATGGCCAACCAGGAGGGCCAGGTGATCGAGGGCCGCTACCACGTCAACCAGGCCGCCTTCACCGTGCACTCCCAGGTCCACGCGGCCCGCCCCGACGTCGTCGCCGTCGCCCACTGCCACTCCGTGCACGGCCGCGCGCTCGCCGCCCTCGGCGACCTCCTCGACCCGATCACCCAGGAGAGCTGCGCCTTCTACGAGGACCACGCGCTGTACGACGCCTACACCGGAGTCGCCGTCGACGCCGAGGAGGGACGCAGGATCGCGTCGGCGCTGGGCAGCCGCAAGGCGCTGGTGCTGCGCAACCACGGGCTGCTGACCGTCGGGGACTCGGTGGACGCGGCGGCCTGGTGGTTCCTGTCCATGGAGCGGTCCAGCCAGGTCCAGCTCACCGCGAAGGCCGCGGGCCGTCCCGTCCTCATCGACCACAAGCAGGCGGTCGCCACCCGCGAGCAGCTCGGCGGCGACCTGGTGGCGTGGATCAACTACCAGCCGCTCTGGCAGGACATCAGCCGCAGCGAACCGGACCTGCTCAGCTAGGGCCAGGGCCAGGGCCGGGGCCGGGGCCAGGGCCAGGGCCGGGGCTGGGGCCGGGGCTTGCCCGGAGGGGCCTCAGAAGCCCCGCAGGACCGCGGCCTTGGTCACGGCGAACTCCTCGTCCGTCAGCACGCCGTCACGGTGCAGCTCGCCCAACTCCCGCAGCCGGCGCAGCAGTACGTCGTGATGGTCGGACTGCGACGGCACCCGCGGGGCCGGCCGGGACCCCTCGCCGTGCGCCGCGGTGCGGGTGGAGGGATGCGGCAGCCGTGCCGTGACCGCGGTCGCGACCAGCGCGGTGAGCAGGTCACGGCGGGTGCTGCCCCACAGATCGAGGGCGTACGGGTCCTTCTCGGGCGGCGGCCTGGAGAAGACCGCCTCGCCCGTCACGAAACGGAGGAAACCGTCCCCGTGGCCGGAGCCGGGCAGCCATTCGACCTGGACCAGGTCGCCCAGGCCGATGATCCGCGGCCCCGTCGCCCGCTTGACCCGGTCCGAGGTGTCGGCCCAGTCGATGCGCACCTGGGTCCCGTCGAAGGAGACCGTGCCGTCGCTGGAGCGCACGGACACCGGGACCGGCGGCCCCGGGAGCAGGTACGCCGTCGCCGGTCCGCTGGGAATCCGGTCCAGGAGCAGCGCGTGGCGGATCTCCTCGGCCACGTACTCGGCCACTCCGCGACGGTCGGAGTCGACCGTCAGGCTGTAGGGGTCCGCCGTGTCGGGCAGCCGGCCCCCGGTCGCCTGGAGCAGCGGGTCGGCGCCCTCGCGCAGGCGCAGCCGCAGCCGGCCGCGCCTGCGTTCCGGTTCGTGGACCACGCCCGCCACCGCCTCCAGCGGAACGGAGATCTCCCCGTACGTCTGCCGGAACAGCGGCACGCTGCGGTGCAGTCCCGGCGTGATCCTGACCGTGCCGCCGTCGAAGGCCCAGCCGCCGTCGCGCTGGATGATCTCGGCCATGGACGAATTGTCGCAGCCGGGTCAACGACGGGGCCTTCGCTTCACCCGCGCCGAACCGACCTGGGGCATGGGCACGGTGTTCCGTACGGCACAATTCGCTGTCGTCACAGAAGAGTTGTCGGGTGGGGGCGCGGCGGCCGGAGATTCGTGACATTCCGGCTCTACGGAGCTTTTTCTGGCGCGGGAAGGCGGCAGCGGGCGTGGCGGTGCAGGAGGCGAGACACGGTGCCGGGCACGGTGCCGGGCCGGGGGGCGGATCGGGTGCCGGGCGCGGCGGCGGTCCGGGCGGCGGGACCGGCGGCGGCGCCGGCGGAGAACTGGGTGGGGGATCAGACGTGCACGAGGGCGGCTGCACGTGCGGGGACTGCCCGCACGGGGCGCGTACGGGGCACCGGCGCGCGGTCGCCGCGTTCCTCGCCAAGCGTGACGCGCTGGCGTCCGGGCGGGGACTGCCCGCCGGGGTCGCGCACTCCGCCTCGGCCTCCCGGCAGTGGGTGTCCGACGAACTCACGCAGTCCGCGGACCACGTCGCCGAGCGCGGCCGGCTGGAGGGCGAGGCGTGGCTGGGCCGCCTGTGGCGGTACACCGCGTACACCGTCTGGGCCGCGGTCGTCGTCCTCCTGCTCGTGCAGTCGCTCACCGCGATCGGGGCCGGCTGGACGGCCGCGCGGACGGCGGGGCTGCTCGCCGCGGTCGTCCTGGCCGGACTGCTGACCGGCGCGGCCTGGCTGCACCGGGCGCGGGGCGGGGCGCTGGCGCCGGTCATCGGCGAGGACAACCGGCTCTCCACCTCGCGCGCGGTGGCCGCCGGCTGGGTGCTGCTCGTGGGGTACGCGGTGCTCGTGCTGGTCGGGCAGTTGGCGGCGGCCTCGGCGCACGGCCGCCGGGACGCTCTGATCGCCGGGCTGGAGCTCGGCCGGGCCGCCGGGGCCGTGACCGTCGTCGCCGTGGTGTGCGGGGTCGCGGTGCTGGTGCGGCGGGTGGTCGGGGTGCGGGTGCTGGGGCAGCGGCTCCAGAAGGTCCGCGCGGACCGGCCTCGGGCCTCGGACCTGCTGACCGACGACTCGGGGCGGGGCGCGTTCGCCGACATCCAGTACGTCGTGATCAGCGGGGTCGCTCTCGTGTTCGCCGTGGTGCGGCTGGCCCGTCGGCCCTCGGCCCTGCCCGATCTTCCGTGGGGGCTGGCCCTGCTGGTGCTCGTGTCGGCCGCGACCTATCTCGCCGGGAAGTACGCCGAGGGCGGGCGGCCGGTGATCCTCTCCGTGGTCAGGTCCCGTGAGGCGGGTGATCTGGACGCGCCCATCCGTACCGGGGACGACATCGAGATCCGGGGGGCCGGGTTCGTGCCGCCCGGGGCGCAGGCGGCGGACCGGCTGTCGCGGATGGTCGTGCGGATCGGGGCGGTGCATGTGCATGTGCCGCTGGTGCCGGTGTCCGGTGGGTTCAGCAATCCCACGGACGCGGTGCTGACCGTGCCGGTGCCGGTGGATGTGGAGCCGGGGCGGGTGGAGGTGCAGGTCGTCACGGCGGCCGGGGTCGAGACCAACCGCTACGAGATCGACGTGACCGACTGAGACCGAGGCCGGCGTCGCGGGTCCGGCCGGTGGGTGGGTCGGGTCCGTGCCGGTGCATCAGGCCGTCGCCGTTGGGTGAGGTGTGAGCGTCGGTGGCGACGGCCATCGATGTACCGCCACGGCCCCGACGGTGCGCTGCCGGCTGCGGGAGTGCCGTGGCTTGGGTGCGTGCCTTTCAGTTCCGGCCGGTCACCTTTCAGCGCGGGGAAAGATTCAGCCCCTCCGGCGTTTGAGGAGCGGGGGTCCGGGGGCGGAGCCCCCGGGTACGGGATGGGTAGGGGCGGAGGGGGCGAGAGAAGGTTGTGGTCGGGGGATCGGGGCCGGGGGGCGGAAAAGGGTTCCGGGGGGTGAGTCGGGGAACCGATTCGTACGTATGGTCTGTTGAGTGGTCAACGGCACGCGGTGAGAGGCGGCGGAGAGCGATGACTCACGGTACGCGGACGGATACTCACGCTCAGTATCTGGAGGAGCCACGCAACTGGCGGGAGACCGCCACGCGTTACTCCCTGCTACCACTCCGGATCTTCCTGGGCGTCACCTTCATCTACGCCGGCCTCGACAAACTCACGAACAGCGCCTTCATGAAGGCCTCCGGCTCGGGTTCGATCGGCGACATGATGCGCACGGTCCGTGACTCCTCCGCCATACCGGCCCTCGTCGACCTGTCCCTGAAGAACCCCGTCGGCTTCGGCTACGCCATCGCGTTCGGCGAACTCGCCGTCGGGATAGGCACCCTGATCGGCCTGCTGGCCCGCCTCGCCGCGTTCGGCGGCGCGCTGATATCCCTCAGCCTGTGGCTGACGGTCAGCTGGGCCTCCGACCCGTACTACTACGGCAACGACCTTCCGTACCTGTTCTGCTGGACCCCCCTCGTGCTGGCCGGGGCGTCCTACTGGTCGCTGGACGCCGTGATCAAACGGCGCCGACAGCGGAGCGCCTACTGACGCTCCGCGTCCACGCCGGGCCCGCGGACACGGCCTAGGAGTTCACGCCCCGCGGTCTCCGGTCCGTACGGCGTCTGCGGACGGCGTGGTTCACGGAGGCCACGGCGCCCGCGAGGCACAGGCCTACGAAGACGACGGGGACGATGGCGAACCACGGGGTCACCCACAGGCCGCCCGCGTCCCCGGCGTAGGCGATGCCCCCGGCGGTGAGGAAGAGGCCCGCGACCAGCTTTCCGGGCTGGAACTCATGACGCGGCACGGGCCACCTCCGCCTGGCCGACGCCGACCTGGAGGTCGAGCTCCACGGTGCCGCCCTTCTTGCCGCCCGGTGCCGGCGGCAGCGTCGCCTGCTCGTGCTTGCCCGGTTCCACGTCCACGTCCTTCTTGCCGTCACCGGGCAACTGGATGTCCCCGACGCCCACCTCGGCGGTGAGCCGCACGGTCACGTCCTTGGGGACGATCACCTTCAGCTTGCCCGCGCCCACCTCGGCGCCGGTCTTCAGGGTCTGTCCCCCGGCGAGGCCGATCCGGCTGAGATCGAGGGTCCCCACCCCCGTGCCGAGTTCGTATCTCGGCCGTACGTCGGCCACGCTCCCCGGGGTCCAGTCGGTCCGCACCCAGTGCGTGTCGATGTTCTTGGGCAGGGCCGCCGAGGCCGCGAGGAGGCCGGCCGTGATCACCGCGAGGAAGACCGTCCCCGCGCCCGTGCGGCCGCGGAGGGAGCTGACCGCGATGCCCAGTCCGAACACGATGAGCGCGGCGGCCAGTCCGGCCTGGAGGCTGGTGCCGAGCGCCCGGTCGTGCCAGTGCGCGGCCGTGGTCAGACCGCCCGCGAGGAGGGCGAGCAGGAAGATCCGGCCGCCGATCGGACGGGGGCCGCGCGGGCCGCGCTCCCGTTCGGGCCGCGGAGCGGGGCGGGAGGTGCCGCGGGCGATGTTCAGCGCGGCCGCGACATCCCGGTCGCGGGTCTCCACGGGGCCCCACATGTAACCGGTGCCGCCGACGTGCGAACCGTCCTTGACGATCGGGTCGCGCCACCAGGAGGGGTAGGAGTCCGGGACGGGCGGGGCCTTCGCCTCCGGCGGGGCGTCGGCGGCGGCCTGCGCGGCCAGCGGATCCGGGTCCGCGGCACCACGGTTCTGCGACCAGTAACCCGCGCCCGCCAGCAGCAGCGACAGGACGACGGCGAACGTCAGCACGCTGCCGTTCCTCAGCATGGACAGGAACACTCCGCAGCCGACCAGCGCGAACAGCACCGCGGTCAGCGCGGGGCCGTCGACCCGGCCGGTGAGCAGCTTGCGGACCTCGTTCTCCTCCTCGTCGTCGTACGGGACGAAGAGCCACGCGAACCCGTAGAAGATGAGGCCGATACCGCCGGTCGCGGAGAGCACGGCGAGCACGATCCGGAAGATCACCGGGTCCATGTCGCACTGCCGCCCCAGGCCGGCGCACACCCCGCCGAGCACCTTCTGCCGGCGGTCGCGCCGGAACCCGCGCGGGCCCCCGGAGGAGACCTCGGCGCCGGAGTCCGCGGGCCGTGCCGCGGCCGCCTCCCCGTGAGCGCGCGGCTCGCCGGCCGCGGCGGTGCCGGGGTCCGGCTCCGCCGCCGCGTGCTGCTGATCTGTCATGCGTCCATGGTGACGGGCGGGGCGGCGCCGCGGGAGCCGGGATGACCCTGGCCCGACCCTGATATCCGCCCGGAGGGGAGGGCGGGAACCGTTCGAACGCCGGTTCCCGAAGATCAGGGGACTCTCCGGGGCCGACCCTGATGCTCCGGTCCGCCGGGCGTGTGAACATCGGTGGCATGCCGGAAGCCGTAGCCATGCCCGCCGAGGACCCGCGGCCCCCGCGCAAGCTCTACCGCAGCAGCGACGGACGCTGGCTCGGGGGCGTGGCGCGCGGGCTCGCCGGGCACCTCGGGCTGCCCGTCGTCTGGGTGCGGCTGGTGTTCGCCGGACTGTTCATGGCGGACGGACTCGGCGCCCTGCTGTACGCGGCCTTCTGGTTCTTCGTCCCGCTCGGCGTCGGCGGCGTCGGCTCCGGCCGCACCCCCGCGTTCACCACCGAGACCGCGGCCGACGGCCGGCGCAGACTCGTGGCCCGCAAGCCGGACAAGGGCCAGATCGTCGCCCTTCTCCTCATGGTCGTCGTCGCCATGGTCTTCGTCGCCAACGTGAACCTCGGCGGCGGCACGAAGGCGTATCTGTGGCCGACGGTCCTCGTCGGCGCGGGTGTCGCCCTCGTCTGGCGCCAGGCGGACAACGCACGGCGGGCCCGCTGGGCGGAGGTCGGCCGCCGTCGCCGCACGCTCACCCTGCTGCGGTCCGCGGCGGGCGTGCTGCTCGTCACCGCCGGGGTCTCCGGGATCTTCGTCCTCCAGGGTTCCGCGGCCCACCTCGGCTCGGTCCTCCAGGCGGCGCTCGCGGTCCTCGTCGGCATCGCGCTGCTCGCCGGCCCGTATCTGATCCGGATGACCCAGGACCTCTCCGAGGAGCGCCTGATGCGCATCCGCGCGCAGGAGCGGGCCGAGGTCGCCGCCCATGTCCACGACTCGGTGCTGCACACCCTGACCCTGATCCAGCGCAACGCGGAGAACGCCAACGAGGTGCGGCGCCTCGCCCGCGCGCAGGAGCGCGACCTGCGGGCCTGGCTCTACAAGCCCGAGGGCAGCGGCAAGGACGAGGAGGACGGGCCCGGGACCCTCGCCGAGGCCGTCCGCGGCCACGCCGCCGAGGTCGAGGACAAGCACGGCGTGCCCATCGAGGTCGTCGTCGTCGGAGACTGCCCGCTCGACGACCGTCTGACCGCGCAGATGCAGGCGGCGAGGGAAGCCATGGTGAACGCGGCCAAGTACGGTGGCGAGGGCGGCGCCGTACAGGTCTACGCCGAGGTCGAGGGAAGGACGGTCTTCGTGTCCGTCCGCGACCGCGGCCCAGGGTTCGACCTCGACGCGATACCCGCCGACCGCATGGGCGTCAGAGAATCGATCATCGGCCGTATGGAGCGCAACGGCGGCACGGCGCGGCTGCGCGCGGTGCCGGACGGCGGCACGGAGGTCGAGCTGGAGATGGAGAGGGCGGAGAAAACGTCATGAGCGACACGAACGAGCCTGTGGAGTCCGGCGGTCCGGCCGCGGAGGCCTCCGGTGCCGCCGCATCCGCGGGTGCCGCCCCCGAGGGCGGGCGCCGCGTGCGCGTGGTGCTCGTCGACGACCACCGCATGTTCCGTACGGGGGTCCAGGCCGAGATCGGGGAGACCGCGCGGACCGGTGTCGAGGTCGTCGGCGAGGCCGCGGACGTCGACCAGGCGGTCACGGTCATCACGGCCACCCGCCCCGAGGTCGTCCTCCTCGACGTCCATCTTCCCGGCGGCGGCGGTGTGGAAGTGCTGCGCCGCTGCGCTCCGTTGATGGCCGACGCCGAGCAGCCGGTCCGCTTCCTCGCGCTGTCCGTGTCGGACGCCGCGGAGGACGTGATCGGCGTGATCCGCGGCGGCGCCCGGGGGTACGTCACCAAGACGATCACCGGCACGGATCTCGTGGACTCGGTCTTCCGGGTCCAGGACGGCGACGCGGTCTTCTCCCCGCGCCTCGCCGGATTCGTCCTGGACGCCTTCGCCTCCACCGACGCCCCGCCCGTCGACGAGGACATGGACCGCCTCACCCAGCGCGAACGCGAGGTCCTGCGCCTCATCGCCCGGGGGTACGCGTACAAGGAGATCGCCAAGCAGCTGTTCATCTCCGTCAAGACGGTCGAGTCGCACGTCTCGGCGGTCCTGCGCAAGCTCCAGCTCTCCAACCGCCACGAGCTGACCCGCTGGGCGACGGCACGACGGCTGGTCTGAGGGCCGCGCGCGCACCGGCGAGCCGGTGATCACGCGACCCGGGTGGCCCCCGCGAAGGGCATCTCGTTGATCGGGGCCACCCGCACCGGCGCCGACGGGTTCGGGGCGTGGATCATCTGGCCGTTGCCGATGTAGATGCCCACGTGCGTGATGCCCGCGTAGAAGAACACCAGGTCGCCGGGCTGGAGTTCGGAGAGGGTGACCCGCCGGCCCGCGTTGATCTGGGAATAGGTCGTACGGGGCAGGGAGATGCCCGCGGAGCGGTACGCGGCCTGGGCGAGTCCCGAGCAGTCGAAGGCGTCGGGGCCGGTGGCGCCCCAGACGTAGGGGCTGCCGAGCTTCGAGTAGGCGTAGGCGATGGCCGCCGCCGCGCGGGAGTTGGGCGCCGCCACCCCGGAACCGGCCGCGGCGGCGCCGGACGCGCCGGAGGCCCCGGACGACGCGACCGGTGCGGGACCGCGGGCCGCGTCCCGCGACACGTGCTGCTGGTCGTCCGCGCCGCCGCGCTCCGCGTACTGCGTGCGCTCCTGCGGTGTCAGCCGGGCCAGCAACTGGCGGGCCGCGCCCAGCTTCTCGTTGATCGTCTTCTTCTGCCGCTTCAGCTCGGCCTGCCGTGAGCTGAGCGAGGCCAGCTCGATGTGCGCCGCACTGCGCAACTGCTCCAGCTCGCGCAGCTGCCGGCGCACCCCGTCGACCTCCGCCGACTGCCGGGTGCCCACCCGCTCGGCGAACGCCGCCCCCTCCAGATACTGGTCCGGGTGGTCGGAGAGGGCGAGTTGCACCACGGGGTCGAGTCCGCCGCTGCGGTACTGCGCGGCCGCCATCGAACCCAGCGCGTCCCGGGCCGAGTTGAGCTTGTCCTCCCGGCGCGCCGCCTCGTCGCGGAGCTTGCGCAGGTTCGCCTCCGCCTGGCCGGCCTTCTCCTTGGCGCCGTCGTACTTCTGGGTCGCGGCCTCCGCCTCCACGTACAGCTTGTCGACCTGGGCCTTCACCTGTGCCGGGGACAGCTGGGGGTCGGCGTGCCCGACCCCGTCGAAGCCGGTGGCCGTCGCCGCGCCCGCGAGGGCGATGGTGACTGCCGTGCGGGCCGTGTTTCCGCCGATCGAGCGCTGTTTGGCCTTGCGGTGCGCTGCCACGAGGGCCCACATCCTTCCGTGCGACCGCCCTTGCGGTGCGGTCAAGCGGTGATCCGTCCGGCGGCGGCTCACAGGGGGAGCGGCCGCCGCCGGACCTTCTCGGCGGTGGTGGCCGACTGCCGTCCCTGGCCCGGACGGAGGTGGGGAGCCGGTCACCTGGTGGAGGACGCTAAACCTGCGGATGCGCCGTTGGTAACGCTATGTACGGAACTATTGTGTTTGGATCGCTGGATGACCGTATGAGGCCAAATTCCTGGCCGGGTGACATCGACTCGACGTGGAGAGCTGACCGAAGCGGCGCATCACGGCCCGGCCGGGCGATGCCGGTGCTATGGGTGACGCGCGACGGTCGGGAGGAGAAGGAGGGGCTGCCGGAGCCGGAGAGGGAGGAGTGGCCCCCGTCGTCGGGGGCGCCGAAGGGGGCGCCGAGGGGTGCGATTAGGCTCCGGCTCCATGGGCGTACTCATCCACCTCTTCGTCGGCCTGCACATCATCGGCATCGCCGCGCTGCTCGGCGGCTTCCTGACCCAGATGAAGGCCATGGCCAAGGGCGCCGCCCGCTTCGTCCCGGCGATGCTGCACGGCGCGCTCACCATGCTGGTGACCGGAGTCGCCCTGGTCGGCCTCAACCAGGCCGACGGCGGCACGGTCAACGCCGTCAAGATCGGCGTCAAGCTGGCCCTGCTGATCGTGATCCTCGGGCTCGTCTATGTGAAGCGCGACGACGAGACGGTGGACAAGCGCCTCTTCGGCCTGGTCGGCCTGCTGACCGTCACGAACATCTTCATCGCCGTCCTGTGGACGTGACCGGAGCCCCCGCTCCCGGGTCCTCGGCCTGAACGACTCCCCGCTCCGCCTCCCGGACCTGATCGGCGCCCCTGGGCCCGAGTCAGCGGCTGTGTCCCCGTGCGGCGGACCTGGAGGCGACGGCGGTGCGGACGGCCGCCGCGAGCCACGCCGCCACCGCGATCCACAGCAGCACCTGTCCCGGCCCCTTGAGCCGGAAGACGTCGAGGGCGTCCGCGACCGCGAGGGTGGCCACCGCGGTCATCCCCATCGGGAAGACGGTGGACCAGCGCCGTACGTCGTAGCGCGGGCGCCACCACACCACCTCCGCGACGGCCAGCAGGACGTAGCAGACGAGGGAGAGCGTGAGCAGCGCGCCGGTCGTGGCGCGCAGGACGCCCTGGTCGTCGTTGTTCCACAGATACGGGTTCACGTGGTGCGCCGCGACGAGTCCCGCCCCGGCCAGAGCGGAGATGCCCAGCGCGCCGGCCGCCACCCAGTGGTCCCCGGCGCCCTTCCGCACCTCCCACGGGTCGAAGCTCGCGAACGAGAGCACGTAGAGCGCGATCCCCACCCAGAACAGCGTCATCGCGGCGTGCGCGAGCCACTCCGAGCCCGCCTCGGCGGCGACCGCCGACCCGAGGACCGACAGCCCCTGCGTGGCCACGCAGACGAGGAACACCTCCCCGGCCATACGGCGCCGCCAGCGCCGCAGGACGGCCAGGAGCAGGACCGGCCAGAGCACGGCCGACAGCGCCAGCAGGACCTCGGCGAGCCAACGCCAGCCCAGCGCCGAGAACCGGGTGCCGAGCACGGTGGTCGCCGCGACCGCGTCGAGCCCCGCGGGCGTCCCGGCCCGCCGGACCCACTGCTCCCGGCCGCCCAGCAGCCGGGCGAGGAAGTCCGAGGCGAGCCCGATCCAGGCGATGGAGGCGAGAACCAGCGCGATCCGGGAGAGGGTCTCGTGGCCGGTCAGACGCAGACCGATCGAGAGGATCCCGGTGGCCATGACGGCGGCCCCGGCGGCGGGCGCCCACCCCGCCCACCAGGTGCGGAGCGGAATGGTGTCCGGCATGTCCGGTGTGTCTGGCATGCGCCTGATGCTAGAACCTGTCCGGTCGATCGCGGTGGAGGATGCCGACGGCACCTGGTGGGTGCCGGTGCGTGTAGCGGTGGGCGTTCCGGTGCGAGTGCTGGTCTGCGTGCCGGTCTGCGTGCCGGTGTGTGTGCCGGCGTGTGCGCCGGTGTGCGTGCCGCACCCCGCGCCTCCGTCGTGACCGACCGGGCAGGTCCCGGTTCGCGTCCGGGTCTACGCCGGGCGCACCACGCTGTGGATCGCCGACGTGCCGTCGTAGTAGATGGACTCCTCACGGACGTACGCCCCCGGCTTCGGCGCGTGGATCATCATCCCGTTGCCGATGTAGAGGCCGACGTGGCTGATGTCGTCGTAGAAGAAGACGAGGTCGCCGGGCCGAGCGTCGGCGAGGGGGACCGTCGTGCCGGTGTTCACCTGGTCGTAGGTGACCCGCGGCAGGCTGACGCCCGCGGCCTTCCAGGCGGCCTGGGTCAGGCCCGAACAGTCGTAGGAGTCCGGGCCGGTGGCGCCCCAGACGTAGGGCTTGCCGATCTGCGCGCGGGCGAACGCGAGCGCCTCGGCCGCCTTCGAGGAGTCCGTGCCCGTCGATCCGGACGCGGAGCCCGCGGTCGATCCGGACGCGGAGCCCGAGCCCGCGGAGGTGCCGGAGGACGGCTCGGCCGCCTTCTGTGCGGCGGCCTGCTGTCCGGCCAGCTCCGCCGCCTTGGCCGCGGCCTGCTCCTGCTTCTTCTTCTCGATCGCCGCCAGCCGCGCCTTCTCCTCGCTGTTCAGCTTGGAGAGCAGATCCCGGGCCTCGCCGAGCTTCCGCTGCACCGCGGCCTTGGACGTCTTGAGCTCCCGCTGCGTCTCGGTCAGCGAGTCCAGGCTCCGGGTGGCCTCCGCCCGCTTCCTCGTGGTGGCGGCCTGGTCCGTGATGTAGTCGTCGACGGCCGCCTTCTGGCGGTTCGTCAGCCGGCTCATCAGCTGGGTCTGGTCGAAGTAGTCCTGCGGGTTGTCCGCGAGGAGCAGGGTCGCGGTGGTGGGCGCGGCGGCCCCGGTCCGGTACTGCGCCGCCGCGAACGACCCCAGTTCCTCGCGCGCGCTGTTGAGCTTCTCGGTGCGCCGGGCCACGTCGTCGAGGAGGGTGTCGACGCGCTTGCGCTGCTCGGAGGTCTTCTCCCGGGTCGCGTCGTACTTCTCCGTGGCCGACTCGGCCTGGTGGTAGAGGTCGTCGACCTTCTTGGAGACCTCTTCGATGCTGGGCCTCGGTTCGGCCGAGGGGGCGGCGTTGGCCGTCTGGGAGAGGAGGGCCACGGAGGTGAGGGCCGCTGTGGCCAGGGCCGGGGTCCGTATGCCTGCGATCCGCGTACCCGCGGGACGCGCCTTGCGGTGTGACGCCAAGAGAGGCGACTCCTTCCGTCATCCCGCTGCACAGGGCGGTTGGACCGATTCACCCCGCGGCCGGTGGGTCCCCGGCTCCGGTGGCCTCGCGGCGCAGCGGACTCGGCGGAGGCCGCTCGGCCCGGCGACGATCGCCGGTGGTGGTCGGGCGGCCATCGGGCACGCTAGCCAACGGGTGTGGCCCGTGTGAAGGTTGATGCGCGATATGTCCGATACATTTTCGTGACCTTTCCCGCCCCGGCCCGCGCTGCCGCCCTCCCTTCTCGCCCTCGGTGACCGGACGGCCCCGGCCCGTCACGTGGGGTGAGGTGCCGGTGTCGGCGGGCTCGTCGGGTGGGGGCGGACGTCGGGACCCTGGTCACACTTGTGGCGGAGTTTCCGAGGTGGCGGCGGGTTGTCGGTGGGGCGGCCTAGACTCGGAGAGCGATGAGCAGCCTCTTTGACGACAGCTTCCTGGCGGCCCTCCAGCCCTCCGCGGCCCACGAGGACGAACACCCGCCGCCGCCCGAGGACGATCACGAACCGGAGCCCGTTCCGGACGATCTGTTCGGCGGGAAGTTCGACCTGCCGCCGAGCCGCGACCCGTACTACCGCGACGGCGCGCCCCGGCCCGTCGTGGACCCCGCGGCCCTGCTGGACGGACTGAACGAGAACCAGCGCGCGGCCGTGGTGCACTCCGGCTCCCCGCTGCTCATCGTGGCCGGCGCCGGTTCAGGCAAGACGCGCGTGCTCACGCACCGCATCGCCCACCTGCTCGGCGAGCGGAACGTCCACCCCGGCCAGATCCTCGCGATCACCTTCACCAACAAGGCCGCCGGCGAGATGAAGGAGCGCGTCGAGGCGCTCGTGGGCCCGCGCGCCAACGCGATGTGGGTGATGACGTTCCACAGCGCCTGCGTCCGCATCCTGCGCCGCGAGAGCAAGACCCTCGGTTTCACCTCGTCGTTCTCGATCTACGACGCCGCCGACTCCAAGCGTCTGATGGCGCTCGTCTGCCGTGATCTCGACCTCGACCCCAAGCGGTTCCCGCCCAAGTCGTTCAGCGCCAAGATCTCGAACCTGAAGAACGAGCTGATCGACGAGGAGGACTTCGCCGCCCAGGCCGCCGACGGCTTCGAGAAGACCCTGGCCCAGGCGTACGCGATGTACCAGTCGAGGCTGCGCGAGGCCAACGCGCTCGACTTCGACGACCTGATCATGACCACGGTCAACCTGCTGCGCGCCTTCCCGGACGTGGCCGAGCACTACCGCCGCCGCTTCCGGCACGTCCTGGTCGACGAGTACCAGGACACCAACCACGCGCAGTACGCCCTCGTCCGCGAGCTCGTGGGGACCTCCGAGCACCCCGTGGACGTACCGCCCAGCGAGTACGACCTGCCTCCGGCCGAGCTGTGCGTCGTGGGTGACGCGGACCAGTCGATCTACGCCTTCCGCGGCGCGACCATCCGCAACATCCTCCAGTTCGAGGAGGACTACCCGAACGCGACGACGATCCTGCTGGAGCAGAACTACCGCTCCACCCAGACGATCCTGTCTGCCGCCAACGCGGTCATCGAGCGCAACGAGTCCCGCCGCCCCAAGAACCTGTGGACCAACGCGGGCGCCGGCTCGAACATCACCGGCTATGTCGCGGACACCGAGCACGACGAGGCCCAGTTCGTCGCCGACGAGATAGACCGTCTCACCGACGCGGGCGACGCGCGGGCCGGCGACGTAGCCGTCTTCTACCGCACGAACGCGCAGTCCCGTGTCTTCGAAGAGGTCTTCATCCGCGTCGGCCTGCCGTACAAGGTCGTCGGCGGAGTCCGCTTCTACGAGCGCAAGGAGGTCAGGGACGTCCTCGCGTACCTCAGGGTGCTGGCCAACCCCGAGGACTCGGTCCCCATGCGCCGCATCCTGAACGTGCCCAAGCGCGGCATCGGCGACCGGGCCGAGGCGATGATCGACGCCCTGTCGCAGCGCGAGAAGATCAGCTTCCCGCAGGCCCTGCGCCGCGTCGACGAGGCCTACGGCATGGCCGCGCGCTCCACCAACGCGGTCAAGCGGTTCAACACGCTGATGGAGGACCTCCGTACGATCGTCGAGTCCGGCGCCGGTCCGGCCACCATCCTGGAGGCCGTCCTCGAACGCACCGGCTATCTCGCCGAGTTGCAGGCATCGACCGACCCGCAGGACGAGACCCGGATCGAGAACCTCCAGGAACTCGCCGCCGTGGCGCTGGAGTTCGAGCAGGAGACCGGCGAGGGCGAGACGCCGGCCGGACTCTCCGCGTTCCTGGAGCGGGTCGCGCTCGTCGCCGACTCCGACCAGATCCCGGACGAGGAGGACGGCAACGGCGTCATCACCCTGATGACCCTGCACACCGCCAAGGGCCTCGAATTCCCCGTGGTCTTCCTGACCGGCATGGAGGACGGCGTCTTCCCGCACATGCGCGCGCTCGGACAGGTCAAGGAGCTGGAGGAGGAGCGGCGCCTGGCGTACGTCGGCATCACCCGCGCGCGGGAGCGGCTCTATCTCACCCGGTCCTCGATGCGCAGTGCGTGGGGCCAGCCCTCGTACAACCCGCCCTCCCGCTTCCTGGAGGAGATCCCGGCCACCCACCTGGACTGGAAGCGCACGGGGGCGACGGCACCCATGCCCGCCGGTCCGGTCTCCGGTGTCGCCGCCTCCCTCTCGTCCTCGCGTTCGCGGTCCGCGGCCTCGGGTGCCTCCGGGTTCGCCACGCGTCGCGGTGCCACCGAGAAGCCGGTGGTCTCGCTGGCCGTCGGGGACCGGGTCACGCACGACCAGTTCGGTCTCGGCACCGTCGTCGGGGTGAAGGGCACGGGCGCCAACGCGGAGGCGACGGTCGACTTCGGCGAGCCCAAGCCGAAGCGGCTGCTGCTGCGGTACGCGCCGGTGGAGAAGCTGTAGTCCGCGAGACTCCGCGCGGGACCTGACCGTGGAACCCTCGGCCCTCCCTGGGACGGCCGGGGGTTCGCGCTCTACGTGGGGTCCAGGCCGTGGCTGCGCAGCCACGGCAGCGGGTCGATCGCCGCGCCGCCGGCCGGGCGGACCTCGAAGTGCAGGTGCGGGCCGGTCGAGTTCCCGGAGTTCCCGGAGAAGGCGATCTGGTCACCGGCCCTGACGGTGGTGCCGGAGGGGACCTTGTACGAGGAGAGGTGGCAGTACCACGTCTCGGTGCCGTCCATCGCGGTCAGGATCAGCATGTTGCCGTACGCGCTGTTCCACTGCGTCCGCACGGTCCCGTCGGTCGCCGCCATCACCGGCGTCCCGTACGAGACGGGGAAGTCGATGCCGGTGTGCACGGACATCCAGTTGACGCCGGCCTGGCCGAAGTAGGCGCTCAGGCCCCGCTGCGTCACGGGAAGGACGAACTTCGGGCGCAGCCGCTCCTTGCGGGCCGCCTCCTCCGCCGCCTTCTTCTTCTCCGTCGCCTGCTGGGCCTTGAGGTCGATGCGTTCCTGGGTGCGGCTCGCCCGGTCGGCGAAGTCGTTCGCCCCCGCGGACAGGCTCTTGAGCTGGGTGTCCAGCTTGATGTTGGCGGCCGACGGTTTCACCGAGGTCGCGTCGGAGGAGCTGGCCGTCGTGTCCTTCGCGTCGCTTCCCCCGAGGCCGCCGACACCGCCGACGGAGGCGGCGGCGATCCCCGCGACCCCCATCACGCAGACCGAGGGCACCGCGACGGTCAGCAGCGCGGAACGTTTCGCGGGGCTGCGGCGCCGGGAGCGGGAGGCGGCGCGGCTCGCGGGGTGCCGGACCGGGGTGATCTCCTCCTGGTCCTCCAGCAGCGGCCGCTCGTGCCCCTCGTCGTAGGGGTCGTGGCCGCCGTCGGGTCCTTCCGGGTCCCTGAAGTCCTCGGCCGCTTCGAACTCGCCGTCGTCCGGGGCGAGTTCACCGTGGACCGCCTGGTCGAAGGTGGCGGTGGCCTGCTGGTCGAAGGGGACCGGGCCGGCCGGGGGCTCGTACGTCATGTCGAGCTGCGTGAGCTCGTGACCGTACGGCTCGGACTCCGTCCGCGGCTGTTCGTACACCTCGGTCATCGGGTGCTCGTAGGCCTGGTACGCGTCCTGGCCCCCGGCGCCGTTCCACTGCGTGGCTTCGTACGCGCCCGTGTCCTGCGTCGGCACGGTCCACTGCTGGGTCCCGCCGGCCGTCTGGTCCGGCTGGTTCCAGGCGTTCGCGTCCCACTGGCCCGAGGCGTCCGGGCTCGGATGCTGGGCGGGGACGCCGGCGGTCTGCTGGTAGCCGTCGGTCCAGGCTGTGGTGCCGTGCGCGCCGGTGTCGTAGCCGGTGTGCCGGCCCGCGTAGGGCCCGTGGTCCAGGGGCTGCTGCGCTCCGGCGTTCCACTGGCCGGCGTCGTACGAGCCGGTGCCGGCCCCGTCGGGCAGGGTGCCGAAGAGCGGATCGCCCGCGAAGTCCGAGGCGGGGTAGCCGCCGGCCGCGTTCGCGTGGGGGTCGAAAGACGTGGGGGCGTAGTCGCCGTACGCGGTGAAGTCGCCGTACTGGGCTTCGTGCGCGCCATAGGGCCCGTAGAGCGCCGAGGCGGCGTCGGAAGCCGGAGCCGGGGGAGTCGCGATCCCCGACGGGTGACGGTCGTTCACCAACTTCTCTTTCGCCTCGACAACAGGGGCTGGCAGAGCAGTGCGGCGACTGTACCCGGCGGTATGCGGGCGCGACAATCTTCGGCAGGTTTCCCCGTCGCGGGAAACGGGCATTCGGCCGTGTTTCGGGGGAGCACGGGCAAGGGCTTGGCCTGGCGTTCGATAAGCGTTCGAGGTTTCCGGTTGTCGGGAGGGCCGTCGGGCGGCCGTCAGCCCTCCCGACGGCCGCCCTCGGGCCGGTCCGCCGCGCCCCTCACGCCACCGTGAGGCCGCCGGTCCTGGCCGCGGCGCGGGATCCCGACATCTCGATGTCGAGCGCCTGCCGGATCCCGGTCGCCACGGCCGGATGCACCGGGAGCGCGAGATGGCCGACGCCGCTCACCCGGACGTTCTGGGCGAGCAGGTCGGGGTGCTCGACGCAGGCCGTCTCCAGCGGGTCCATCAGATGGTCGAGATCGCTCCAGAAGCTGACGAACTGCGTACGGCAGCCGGGAGCGGGACCCGTCAGCTCCTCGATCACCGCGGAACCGGGGCGCATCTGGCGCACGATCGGGTGGGCGTTCATCAGCGGCGCGACGCGGGTCCCCGAGTGCGGGGTGCCGAGCGTGACGAGCGTGCGGACGTGGATGTCGCCGCCCAGGCACTGCACGTAGTAGCGCGCGATCAGTCCGCCGAGGCTGTGTCCGACGATGTCCACCCGGTCGTGGCCCGTGCGCTCGCAGATCTCCTCGATGTGCCGGCCCAGCAGCTCCGCGGCCGTACGGATGTCGCAGGTCAGCGGCGAGTAGTTCAGGGACTCGATGTGCTGCCTGCCGTGCTGCGCGAGGTTGCGGCGCAGCAGCAGGAAGACGGAGCGGTTGTCGATGAAGCCGTGCAGCAGGACGACCGGCGGTTTGGACCCGGTGGGCAGCTGGGCGGCGGCGTCGGACGAGGGGAGCGGGTGTCCGGTGCGGCGTTCCTGGGTGATGCCCGAGGGATACAGGAGGAGGTGCCCGGCGAGGATCGCCAGCTCCAGGGCCGTCGCCTTCAGCAGGGCCACCGAGAGTCCCGCCAGTTTCGACGGGAACAGGCGCTGGCACAGGGGCAGAAAGGGCGACGCAGCCTCAGTGACCTTCATGGCCGACCTCCAGTCGGCACGCGGGAGGACCACTCCGTCCCCCGTGTGCCCTAGTGGAAAGCCGTGAGGTCGGCGACGGCGGCGGCCGACGGTGCGCCCGCGGTGGGTGAGACCGGTGACGCTGCGGAGTGCCCGGCCGAAGGGCGCGGAATACGACGCCGACCCCGGCCCCCCGACCGTCCGCCGTGCTGGATGCAGCGGCCTCGTGTCGTGGTGTGGAGTCGCCTTCGCGTTCCCCTGGTTCTCTTGCCCGGCCTCGCTCCCCGCTGTCGTGCCGTCGTCGATGTGCCCCAGCGCCACGCCGTCCCGCTGACGACGCGGTGTGCGGCCACCTGGTCGCGGCTCTTTTTGCGCCTGCTCCGGCCGAGGCCCGTACGCCGCAGAACCCTGCGGCGCCAGTGCCGCGGTACGGAACCGTGCGCGGCGAACTTGTCCCAGTGTGTGATTTCCCCCTCGGTCTCGACCCCGAAACTGCCGGTTGGTGGATGCTGGCGATAACGTTCGTTCACTTCCCGGGCCGAAAGTGCCCGGGACGCCTGTGCCGCTTGGCGCGATCGGTGATCGGGAGTGATCCGGTGTGGCGAGCGGAAAACTGAGCGATATGTGTCGATGGTCAGTAGTCGGCACGGCCGGCGGACGCCTGCTGGTGACAGCGGGTGGTCGCGTAGGGTCGGTCGGTGAGTGTCCGGCCGTCCGCCGGCCGTCCGCTGCCGTCCGCGGTGGTCGTCGCAGGCGTGTGCCGGCAGTCCTCGTCGGCGCAGGGTTGAAGCAGTCCGTTCATGGAGGCAGTGATGGGTGTGGCAGCCGGTCCGATCCGCGTGGTGGTGGCCAAGCCGGGGCTCGACGGCCACGATCGTGGGGCCAAGGTGATCGCGCGTGCGCTGCGCGACGCCGGTATGGAGGTCATCTACACCGGTCTCCATCAGACCCCCGAGCAGATCGTCGACACCGCGATCCAGGAGGACGCCGACGCGATCGGTCTGTCCATCCTGTCCGGTGCCCACAACACGCTCTTCGCGGCCGTCATCGCCCTCCTCAAGGAGCGCGAGGCCGAGGACATCAAGGTCTTCGGCGGCGGCATCATCCCCGAGGCGGACATCGCCCCCCTCAAGGAGAAGGGCGTCGCGGAGATCTTCACCCCGGGCGCGACGACGGTGTCCATCGTGGACTGGGTGCGCGCCAACGTCAGGCAGCCGGCCGGCGCCTGACCGCCACCACCCCCGCCCCTCCGGGTCCCGGGTTCCCGCGGAGCCCGGGACGGCGCGGGGCGGCGGAGGGGTACGACGGTGCGGGGCGGCGGAGGGGTGTCATGGCGCCGTGAGCTCGGCGGACATGGCCGCTCTCAGTCTGAGGGTGGTCACGAGCCGCTGGAAGGCCTCGGACCAGTAGTCACCGGCCCCCGGCGCCGCGTTCTCCGACTCGTCGGGCACCGAGGTGAGACCTTCGAGCCGCCCGGCCTCCGCGGGGTCCAGACAGCGCTCGGCCAGTCCCATCACGCCGCTGAAGCTCCATGGATAGCTTCCGGCGTCCCGTGCGATGTCGAGCGCGTCGACCACCGCCCGCCCCAGGTTCCCCGACCACGGCACCGCGCACACCCCGAGCAGCTGGAACGCCTCGGACAGTCCGTGCGTACCGATGAACCCGGCCACCCAGTCGGCCCGCTCCCCGGCCCCGAGGGTGGCGAGCAGCTTGGCCCGCTCGGCCAGGGACACCGCCCCCGGTCCTCCGGCCTCCGGGGCCGACGGCGACCCGAGGAGCGCTCTCGACCACGCGGGATCGCGCTGTCGCACCGCCGCCCGGCACCACGCGGCGTGCAGCTCCGCCTGCCAGCCGTCCGCCACGGCCAGGGCCACCACCTCCTCCGGTGAACGCCCCCCGAGCCGTTCCCGCCAGGTCCGCAGTGGCGCCCCCTCGACCAACTGGCCCAGCCACCACGACCGTTCACCCCGGCCGGCCGGGGGTTTGGCCACCACCCCGTCGCGCTCCATCGCCGCGTCGCACTCGTGCGGTGCCTCGACCGTGATCACCGGTGTCTCGCGTGTGTGGTCCACCGCCACACAGGTCACGGCCCTCGCCGCCATCCTCGCGGCGAGCGCGGACCCCGGCAGGGCGGACAGCAGCTCGGCCGCGGTGGCCCGTACGTTGCGGCTGCGGTCCGCCAGGGCGCGCTCCAGGAACGCCTCGTCCCCGGAGCACAGCCCGGACCGCAGCGAGTCGAGGAACATCAGCCGGTCCTCGGCCCGCTCCGTCGCCCAGGTCCCTTCGAGCAACTCCCGTCCGGCCGGCGGATCCTCGGCCCGGACCGCGGCCAGCAGTGCGACCCGCTCCGCGAACAGGCCTTCCTGCCAGAGCCGTTGTACGTCCTCGGCCCGCTCCGGCAGCGTGGCGGTGCCGCCCGGCGAGGAACGCAGCGCGAACCGCCACTCCGGGTTCAGCCGGGCCAGCCACAGGGCCCTCGGTCCGGCGAAGGCGAGGGCGGCGGGCCGCAGGTCCGTGCGTCCCCGGGCCGCGTCGAGGAGCGCCGGAAGGGTCCCCGGGGGCGCGCCGAACCCGCGGCTGTTCGCCAGGGCCAGCCACTGGGGCAGCAGCTCCATGAGGTCGGGCGCAGCACCTCTGCGGCCGCCGCCGCCCGCGCCGGGGCGGTCCGCCAGCAGTGTCGTCAGCCGCCGGGCCGCGGCGGGCGGCAGCACGGGGCGCGGGTCCGGCGCCGCGGGTCCGGGCCGGGCCGCCGCCCGCGCCGGCCGGATCCCGGCCCGTCGTCGTACGGTCTCCACGGCGGCGGCGTCGAGCAGCGCCACCGGGGCCGACCGTCCGGGGTGCTGTTCCGGAAGCGTCCGCCGGTCGGTACCGAGGAGCGCCACGGTGACGAGTTCCTCCCAGGAACCGCCTACGGGCGCGGCGGCCGGGGCCGGGGCCGGGGCCGAAGCGGGGGCCGGGGTGGGGGTCGGGTTCATGAGCGTCCTTTCTGCGCGGAGGGCGTGTGCCGTCACTGAGGGCCGGATCGACGTGCCGGACCGATGCTGCGGCCGACGTGCCGGACCGGCGCTGCGGCCGACGTGCCGGTCAGCGCGTTCGGCGGCCGGCCGTCACCGACGTCTGGGCGGCGGCGTTCGTGGGGGCGGCGAGCGGGGTCAGCACAGGGGCACCGCCTCCAACTCGCCCTGCGCCCACGCCGTCAGGGGAGTGAAGCCGCGGTGGCCGCACTCTCCGAAGACCGTGACCGGCGCGCCGCCGGACAGGGCGACCAGGCGCCACAGTTCGGGGCGCGACAGCGCGGCGGGGCTGAGCGGCAGAGCCGACTCGCCGTCCTCGTCGGCGAGTTGCCAGGAGTCGCCGTCCGGGGTCGGTATCACCCCGTCCAGGGTGACCGGGCAGGAGTCCAGCCAGGGGTCGTCGCGCAGGGCCTCGCCGTACCGGGCGGCGGCCTCGGCCGTGGTCAGCCCCGCAGGCCGTGTCGCCGCGGGTGCCGGGGCGGTGAACCGTTCGCCCAGTGCCGCCCGCAGCCGGCCGTCGCCCGGGTACGCGGACAGTTCCGCCTCGAAGGCCAGCCCCACCGGAAGCGCCAGTTCGGGTGCCCGTCCCGCCGCGCCGTAGGAGAGGAGCAGCGCCGTGCGGCCCGACTCGGTGCCGTACAGCCAGATCCTGCGTGTCGTGAGCCGGGCGTCCGCCGTGTCGTACTGCGCCAGCACCAGCCAGCGGTCCCGGAGCGGCGGGCCGTCCGCGGAGCCGGGCAGCCCCACGCGGGAACGGACCGTCGCGGCCACCCCGTCCGGCAGCCGCTCGCGCCGCAGCCAGCCCTGGTCGAGGAGGTGCAGCAGCGCGCACTCCTCCAGCAGCTGCACCGGCCAGCCCGGTCCTGACGACGGGATCGCCCCCAACTCCCGCACCCGCGCCGCCAGACCGGGAGCCTGCGCGTCGACCATCCGGGCCGCCGTCTCCTCCCACATCCCGTACCCCGCGCGCTCGGCGGAGGCGAGGCCGCCGCGCAGCAGGTCCGCCAGCCGCTGCTCCAGCTCGGCCGCCCCCGCGGTGATCCGCTCGGCCCGCCGCTCCGCCCTGCGCCGCGCCGCCTCGGGATCACCCGTCGAGGAAGCTCCAGATTCCGCGCCCGCCGCGTGCCTGACCTCCGCGCGCCTGCGTCGTCCGTCCAGCCACTGGGCGGCCCAGTCCGGCGGCGCCTGCCCGGACGGCACCGCATCGTCCGCGCCCGCCCAGAGAAGCAGCAGTCCCAGCGCGTGCTTGCACGGGAACTTCCGGCTCGGGCAACTGCATTTGTAAGCCGGACCCGCGGAGCCCGCGATGTCCACGACCGTCTGATACGGCTTGCTGCCGCTTCCCCTGCACAGTCCCCATACCGTCCCCTCCTCGCCCGTGCCCGCCTCCGACCACGGTCCGGCCGTGCCGAGCTTGCTCCCCGCCTTGCGTGACGCGGCGTCAGGCGCCAGTGCCAGCACCTGATCCGCCGTCCAGCGCACCGCCTGCTGTGTCATGCGATCGAAGGTAGGTCCCGCCACTGACAATCGGCCTTCGTGAGCACATATGCGCAGGTCAAGGAGCATTGTCAGTGGCGTGGTGCACGGTGGGACCAGATCCGAACCGGCCGAGCTGGAGGGGGACCGAGGCATGTCCGTGTCCGTTGAACCGACGTCCGTTGACGCACCCGCGGGAGAGAAGGGGCCGAGCCGGCCGGGCGAGGCGCTGCGTCCGCACGCCGAGCACGCCTTCGCCGCCGAACTCGCCGCGCTCGCCGCGCAGGACGACCGGCCCCGCCCGGAACGCTGGCTGCTGTCGCCCTGGGCCGTGGCCACCTATCTGCTGGGCGGCACCCTGCCGGACGGCACCGTGATCACCCCCAAGTACGTGGGGCCGCGCCGCATCGTCGAGGTCGCCGTCACCACCCTCGCCACCGACCGGGCACTGCTCCTGCTCGGTGTGCCGGGCACCGCGAAGACCTGGGTGTCCGAGCATCTGGCGGCCGCGGTCAGCGGCGACTCGACGCTGCTCGTGCAGGGCACGGCCGGCACCCCGGAGGAGGCCATCCGCTACGGCTGGAACTACGCGCGGCTGCTCGCGCACGGGCCCAGCCGGGACGCGCTCGTGCCGAGCCCGGTCATGCGGGCCATGGCCGAGGGCATGACGGCCCGGATCGAGGAACTCACCCGCGTGCCCGCGGACGTACAGGACGGCCTGATCACGATCCTCTCCGAAAAGACCCTGCCGATACCGGAGTTGGGGCAGGAGGTGCAGGCGGTGCGCGGGTTCAACCTGATCGCCACGGCCAACGACCGCGACCGCGGTGTCAACGAGCTCTCCAGCGCCCTGCGCCGCCGGTTCAACACGGTGGTGCTGCCGCTGCCGGAGAGCGCCGACGCCGAGGTCGACATCGTCTCGCGCCGCGTCGACCAGATCGGCCGCTCCCTCGATCTGCCCGCCGTGCCCGACGGCGTGGACGAGATCCGCCGGGTCGTCACCGTCTTCCGCGAGCTGCGGGACGGGATCACGTCCGACGGGCGGACGAAGCTGAAGTCGCCCAGCGGCACCCTGTCCACGGCCGAGGCGATCTCCGTCGTGACCAACGGCCTCGCCCTGGCCGCCCACTTCGGGGACGGTGTGCTGCGGGCGGGAGACGTCGCCGCCGGCATCCTCGGCGCCGTCGTGCGCGACCCGGCGGCCGACCGTGTCATCTGGCAGGAGTACCTGGAGGCGGTCGTCCGCGAGCGGGACGGCTGGAAGGACTTCTACCGCGCCTGCCGCGAGGTGAGCGTATGAGCGCCGGGCGGGACGCCGGACCGCCCGGGGCGGGGAACCGGGGTCCGGGGCCGCTGCTGCTCGGTGTGCGGCATCACGGGCCCGGATCGGCCCGGGCCGTCCGGGCGGCGCTGGAGGCGGCGGCTCCCCGCGTCGTGCTGATCGAGGGGCCGCCCGAGGCGGACGCGCTGGTCCCGCTGGCCGCCGACAAGGAGATGCGGCCGCCCGTGGCCCTGCTCGCCCATGTCGTGGACGAGCCCGGCCGGTCGGCCTTCTGGCCGCTCGCCGAGTTCTCACCGGAGTGGGTGGCGATCCGGTGGGCCCTGGAGAACGGGGTGACGGCCCGCTTCATCGACCTTCCGGCCGCCCACACCCTGGCCGGGGGAGGCGACGGGACGGATCCCGGCCGCGACGGAACGGACGCCGCACCCGATGGAACGGATCCCGGTCGCGACGGAACGGGGGAGGCGCCTCCCGAGGGCATGTCCCCGGCCGAGGACCCCGGATCCTCCCCCGGCGCGAACGCCGTACGGATCGACCCCCTCGCGGTGCTCGCCGAGGCGGCCGGGTACGACGACCCGGAGCGCTGGTGGGAGGACGTGGTCGAGCACCGGCCCGGGACCGCGGACGATCCGTTCGCTCCGTTCGCGGTGCTGGAGGAGGCCATGGGGGCCCTGCGGGAGGTGTACGGGGCCGGAGGGCAGGACCGGGACCTGGTGCGCGAGGCGTACATGCGGCTCCAGATCCGTTCGGCGCGGCGGGAGTTCGGGGACGACGTGGCCGTGGTGTGCGGAGCCTGGCACGTGCCCGCGCTGCGGCGGGCAGCGACCGTGGGCGCCGACCGGGCGCTCCTCAGGGGCCTGCCCAAGGCCAAGGTCCAGCTGACCTGGGTGCCCTGGACGTACCGCCGGCTGTCCCGGGCCAGTGGCTACGGGGCGGGCATCGACTCGCCGGGCTGGTACGGACATCTGTTCAGCGCCCCCGACCGCCCCGTCGAGCGGTGGATGACCAAGGTCGCCCGGCTCCTGCGCGACGAGGACCGGGGCGTGTCGTCGGCCCATGTCATCGAGGCCGTGCGACTGGCCGGCACCCTCGCCGCGATGCGCGGCCGCCCGCTGCCGGGACTGACCGAGAGCACCGACGCCGTCCGGGCCGTGATGTGCGAGGGCTCGGACGTTCCCCTGGAACTGGTGCGCGACCGGCTCGTGGTCGGCGAGGTGCTGGGAGAGGTGCCGGAGTCCGCCCCGGCGGTGCCGTTGCAGCGGGACCTCACGAACCGGCAGCGCCGGCTGCGGCTCAAGCCCGAGGCGCTGGAGCGGGAGCTGGAGCTCGACCTGCGCAAGGAGACCGACGCGGGGCGCAGCACCCTGCTGCACCGGCTGCGGCTCCTCGGTGTCGAGTGGGGCGAGCCCGCGGCCTCCCGCGGCAGCACCGGCACCTTCCGGGAGACCTGGCGGCTGCGCTGGGAGCCGGAGCTGTCGGTGCGGGTCGCCGAGGCCGGGGTCTGGGGCACGACGGTCCCGGCCGCCGCGACGGCCAAGGCCGAGGCGGACGCCGTCGGCGCGTCCTCGCTCGCGGACGTCACGGCGCTCGCCGAGCGCTGCCTGCTCGCCGGGCTCGCGGACGCGCTGCCCGTGGTGATGCGGGTGCTCGCCGACCGCGCCGCCCTCGACACGGACGTGGGCCACCTCGCCCAGGCCCTGCCCGCGCTCGTCCGCTCCCTGCGCTACGGCGACGTACGCGGCACCGACACCCACGCACTCGCCGATGTCGCCGCCGGTCTGGCCGAGCGCGTCTTCGTCGGTCTCCCGCCGGCCTGCGCCGCCCTCGACGGTGACGCCGCCGAGGAGATGCGCGGGCATGTCGACGCCGTGCACGGGGCGGTGGGACTGCTGGAGGAGACGACCCCGGGGGCCGTCGGCGCCGGCGGTGTCCGCGGACGCTGGTACGCGGTGCTGCGGGTGCTCGCGGCGCGGGACACCGTGCCGGGGGTGGTCAGAGGTCGGGCGGTCCGTCTGCTCCTCGACGAGGGGGAGCTGGAACAGGAGGAGGCGGCACGGCTCATGGGGCTCGTGCTGTCGCCGGGGACGGCGCCCGCGGACGGGGCCGCGTGGATCGAGGGCTTCGTCGGGGGCGGCTCCGGCGGCATGCTGCTCGTCCACGACGAACGGCTGCTCGCCCTGGTGGACACGTGGCTGACCGGAGTGCCGGCGGACGCGTTCACCGATGTGCTGCCGCTGCTGCGCCGGACGTTCTCGGCCTACGAGGCGGGGGTGCGCAGAACGCTGGGCGAGCTGGTCCGGCGCGGTCCGGCGCCTCGGGCGGCCGCGGGGGCCGACGGCTCCGGCTCCGGCATTCCCGGGTTCGCCCCCGGACTCGACACCGGGCGCGCCGACGCCGTCCTGCCGCTGCTGAGCCTGCTCCTGGGACTGGGCGACCCCGATCCCGACACCGGCTTCGCTCCCGACACCGGCCTCGCTCCCGGCACCGACCCCGGCCCCGATCCCGACCTCCACACCAGAAACGATCTTGCGAAGGTGGCTCCATGACCATGGCGGCGGTGGACGCGGGGGAGGAGCGGCTGCGGCGATGGCGGCTGGTGCTCGGCGGCGACGAGGCGGACGGCACCGGCTGCGCGCTCTCCGGCCGGGACGCGGCCATGGACGCGGCGCTGGGCGCGCTCTACGGAAAGGGGAACGGGGGAAAGCCGGGGCGGGACCGCTCGGCGGGGCTCGGGGCGTCGGCGCCGTCGGTCGCGCGCTGGCTCGGTGACATCCGGACCTATTTCCCCTCCTCCGTGGTCCAGGTGATGCAGCGGGACGCCATCGACCGGCTCGGGCTGTCCGCGCTGCTCCTGGAGCCCGAGATGCTGGAGGCGGTGGAGGCCGACGTGCACCTGGTCGGCACCCTGCTCTCCCTCAACAAGGCCATGCCGGAGACGACGAGGGAGACCGCCCGGGCCGTGGTGCGCAAGGTGGTGGAGGACCTGGAGAAGAAGCTCGCCACCCGCACCCGGGCCACCCTCACCGGCGCCCTCGACCGCAGCGCCCGGATCAGCAGGCCCCGCCACCACGACATCGACTGGAACCGCACGATCGCGGCCAACCTGAAGCACTACCTCCCCGAGTACCGCACGGTCGTTCCCGAGCGGCTGATCGGCTACGGGCGGGCCTCCCAGTCGGTGAAGAAGGAGGTCGTCCTCTGCATCGACCAGTCGGGCTCGATGGCGGCGTCCGTCGTGTACGCCTCCGTGTTCGGGGCCGTGCTGGCGTCGATGCGGTCGATCGCCACCCGGCTCGTCGTCTTCGACACGGCCGTCGTCGACCTCACCGACCAGCTCGACGACCCCGTCGACGTCCTCTTCGGCACCCAGCTCGGCGGCGGCACCGACATCAACCGGGCGCTCGCCTACTGCCAGTCGCAGATCACCCGGCCGGCCGACACCGTCGTCGTCCTCATCAGCGACCTCTACGAGGGAGGCATCCGTGACGAGATGCTGAAGCGGGTCGCGGCGATGAAGGCGTCGGGGGTGCAGTTCGTGGCCCTGCTCGCGCTGTCCGACGAGGGGGCGCCCGCGTACGACCGCGAGCACGCGGCGGCGCTCGCCGCACTCGGCGCGCCCGCGTTCGCCTGCACACCCGATCTCTTTCCGGAGGTGATGGCGGCGGCGATCGAGAAGCGGCCCCTTCCGATACCGGACGCCGGCTGAGTGCGTCCTTCCTGACCGCGGATGACCGTTTTCGACGGGTTCGGGGGACCCGGACGGCCGAAGGGCGGGGGACCCGTAACGGATCCACCCGACCGGACGCCCGGGGCCGTCCGGCCGGTCTCCCGGGCGGGCCGGGCCGTCCGCGCGGGGCGCTCAGTGGCTGTTCACAAGGCCTCACCCGGTGATCCCCGGCCAGGTGGGGGCGGGTCCCGGGCCCGTTCTGTGACAGGTATCACCGCTGTGGTGTGAGCTGCGATTTAGGGTCCCGTGCCCCACGGCGATAACCTGCGAGACGGACATGCCGCGCGCTCGGACACCGTGTGCGCCACCCTTGTGACAGCGGACGTCACGTTGCCCTTCGCGGCACGCCCACGCATCCAACGAACCGCGAGATCACTGATAGGGACGGACGCGCGTGGACCTGTTCGAGTACCAGGCGAGGGACCTCTTCGCCAAGCACGGTGTACCGGTGCTGGCCGGTGAAGTCATTGACACGCCTGAGGCAGCCCGCGAGGCGACCGAGCGTCTTGGCGGCAAGTCCGTCGTCAAGGCCCAGGTGAAGGTCGGTGGCCGCGGCAAGGCCGGCGGCGTCAAGCTCGCCGCCACCCCGGACGAGGCCGTCGCCCGCGCGACGGACATCCTCGGCATGGACATCAAGGGCCACACGGTCCACAAGGTGATGATCGCCGAGACCGCGCCCGAGATCGTCGAGGAGTACTACGTCTCGTACCTCCTCGACCGCACCAACCGCACCTTCCTCGCCATGGCGTCCGTCCAGGGCGGCGTGGAGATCGAGGTCGTCGCGGAGGAGAACCCCGACGCCCTCGCGAAGGTGCCGGTCGACGCCAACGAAGGCGTGTCGATCGAGAAGGCCCGTGAGATCGTCGCCCAGGCGAAGTTCCCGGCCGAGGTCGCCGAGCAGGTGGCCGAGATCCTGGTGACGCTGTGGGACACCTTCATCAAGGAGGACGCCCTCCTCGTCGAGGTGAACCCCCTCGCCAAGGTCGCCTCCGGCAAGGTCATCGCCCTCGACGGCAAGGTGTCGCTGGACGAGAACGCCGAGTTCCGTCAGCCCGACCACGAGGCGCTCGTCGACCACGCGGCCGCCAACCCCCTCGAGGCCGCCGCCAAGGCCAAGAACCTCAACTACGTCAAGCTCGACGGTGAGGTCGGCATCATCGGCAACGGCGCGGGACTCGTCATGAGCACCCTCGACGTCGTCGCGTACGCCGGTGAGAACCACGGTGGCGTCAAGCCCGCCAACTTCCTCGACATCGGCGGCGGCGCCTCCGCCGCGGTCATGGCGAACGGCCTGGAGATCATCCTCGGCGACCCGGACGTCAAGTCCGTGTTCGTCAACGTCTTCGGCGGCATCACCGCCTGTGACGAGGTCGCCAACGGCATCGTCCAGGCGCTCCAGCTGCTCGCAGACAAGGGCGAGGACGTCACCAAGCCGCTGGTCGTGCGTCTCGACGGCAACAACGCCGAGCTGGGTCGTCAGATCCTGTCGGACGCCAACCACCCGCTGGTCCAGCGCGTGGACACCATGGACGGCGCGGCCGACAAGGCCGCCGAGCTCGCGGCTGCGAAGTAAGGGACGAGGGACTAAACAGCCATGGCTATCTTCCTCAACAAGGACAGCAAGGTCATCGTCCAGGGCATGACCGGTGCCACGGGTATGAAGCACACCAAGCTCATGCTCGCGGACGGGACGAACATCGTCGGTGGCGTGAACCCGCGCAAGGCGGGCACGTCCGTCGACATCGACGGCACCGAGATCCCCGTCTTCGGCACGGTCGCCGAGGCCATGGAGAAGACGGGCGCCAACGTGTCCGTGCTCTTCGTGCCGCCGGCCTTCGCCAAGGCCGCCGTCGTCGAGGCGATCGACGCGGAGATCCCCCTCGCGGTCGTCATCACCGAGGGCATCGCCGTCCACGACTCCGCCGCCTTCTGGGCGTACGCGAAGTCGAAGGGCAACAAGACCCGCATCATCGGCCCGAACTGCCCCGGTCTCATCACCCCGGGCCAGTCCAACGCCGGCATCATCCCGGGCGACATCACGAAGCCGGGCCGCATCGGCCTGGTCTCGAAGTCCGGCACGCTGACGTACCAGATGATGTACGAGCTCCGTGACATCGGCTTCTCGTCCGCCGTCGGCATCGGTGGCGACCCGGTCATCGGCACGACGCACATCGACGCGCTCGCCGCGTTCGAGGCCGACCCCGACACCGACCTGATCGTCATGATCGGCGAGATCGGCGGCGACGCCGAGGAGCGGGCCGCGGACTTCATCGCGAAGAACGTGACCAAGCCGGTCGTCGGCTACGTCGCCGGCTTCACCGCGCCCGAGGGCAAGACCATGGGCCACGCCGGCGCCATCGTCTCCGGCTCCTCCGGCACGGCCGCCGCGAAGAAGGAGGCCCTCGAGGCCGCGGGCGTCAAGGTCGGCAAGACCCCGACCGAGACGGCCAAGCTGGCGCGCGAGATCCTCGCCGGCTGAGTCCTCGCCCGACCGAACGCCGGTGGGCCCGCACCCTCTCAGGGGTGCGGGCCCACCGGCGTCTCCACGCGTCCCGCGTTCACCGCCACCGGCCCGCCGGCGTGTCCTGTCAGCGGGTCTCCGGGATCAGCCGCTCAGGGCCGTTCATCTCCTGGGACCGCAGCCGGGCGCGCAGCTTCACCTGTGCCGCGGAGAGCGGCCCGGGCGCGCCCTTGGGCGGAAGGCCGTGGATGGTCTCCGGCGGTGAGAGCGGGGCCTCGTAGTGGTCCGGGGCCGTGCCCAGGGTCAGCACGGTCACCCCGATCAGCAGGGCGGTGAAGGCGATCGCCGCCCGGGTCCACTGCTGGGCCCGGCGTTCGCCGTACCAGCGGACCGTGCGGGGCTTCGCCGCCCGCAGCCGCTCCGCGCTCGCGAGCTCGGCGAGCCGCCAGTGCAGGTCCTCGGGCGACGCCAGCTCCGGCAGCTTCGTGGCGACGGCCTCGCGCGCGTGCAGCACCCGGTTGGCGGCCGCGGGCGTGCTCGCCTCCGTCTCGGCCGCGGTCTCCGGCAGTCCGAGCCCCACACCGTCGTACAGGACCAGCGTGCGGCGGTACACCGGCGGCAGTTCGAGGAGCGCGTCCAGCAGCGCGCGGTCGGCGGCGCCGGCGGGCGGTGCCTCCGGGTGGCGGTAACGGGGGCGCAGCCGGTGCCAGGGGGAGAGCGCGTACTCGTACGCCGTCGCGCGCACCCATCCGGCCGGGTCCCGGTCCACCGCCACCTCGGGCCAGCGGTACCAGGCCTGCTGGAAGGCGCGCTCCACGGACTCCCGGGCCAGTTCGCGCCGCCCGGTCAGCAGATAGGCCTGTCGTACGAGGGCGGGGGCGCAGAACGCGTAGAGCGCGTCGAAGGCCTGAGCGGGCGTCAGCGAGGGTTCCGAGAGTCCGGCGCGCGCGTCCTCGGCGAGCCACTCCTCGGTGGGCAGCCCCTTGGCGAGCCGCCCCTCGGCCCGCTTCCGCCCGGGTCTCCCCCCGACACTGACGGAACGTTTCTTTCCAACGTCGGCCCGGGCTTCGCCACCCGTCCCCGCGCCCACCAGCTCCGGGGCGGCGTCCTCCTGAGGGACGGTCACCTCCGGCCGGGCGGCGGAAGGACCGGTCGTGAGCAGCCGCGTGTACTCCTCCCGCACACGGCCGCGCGGGGCCGAACGGCCGTTCTCCCACGAGCGGACCGTCGCCCGGCTGACGCCGAGCCGGGTCGCCACGTCGGCCTGCGACAGGGACCGGTTCTCGCGCAGACGGCGACGCTCCTTGGGCGTCGGCAGCGGGGCAGCGGGGTTCTGTGTCAGGTCGGGTTCCACAGACGGCCCCTTCGTACGAAAAAGTACATAACTGCATATTGAGCGACACATCCAGGGTTCGCCTGTTACGACGAGAAAGCGCGTGTCGTTGGGAGCATGAGGGTCGTGACCCAAATCACCCACCGCAGGCTCCCGTTGTCGCACCTGCTCACCCGGATGCGCGACCGATCACCCGGACTGGCGGCGAGCGTCCTGGGCGGCGCCCTCGCCGCCGGGCTCGGGCTCGCCTCGCTCGCCGTCCTCGTCATGGTGCTGTGGATCAGCTCGCCGTATCCGGACAGCGGTCCGGGCGGGGCGCTGCACGTCGCCGCGGCGCTGTGGCTGCTCGCGCACGGCGTGGAGCTGATCCGCACCGACACCCTGTCAGGTCTGCCCATGCCCGTGGGGGTGACACCGCTGCTCCTGCTCGCCCTGCCGGTGTGGCTGCTGCACCGGGCCGCCCGGGAGGCGGCCGACGTCACGTCGGAGTCGTCGCCGGGCACGGCGTGGGGCGGTGTCGTGGCCGGCTATCTGTCCGTCGCCTGGGCCGCGGCGCTGTACGCCTCGGGCGGGACGCTGCGCCCCTCCTGGGCCTGGGCCGCGATCTGCCTGCCGCTCCTCGCGGTGATCGCCGCGGGAGCCGGGGTCTGGACGGCGTACGGGCGCCCGTGGGGGCGTGAGCCGTTCTGCCGGAAGCGGTCCGCGAGGGCCCTTCCGCTTCCCGGCGGGCGTCTGCCCGACGGACGCCCGCCGGTCCGGGCCGTACGCGGTCCCGCCGCCGACGACCGGGTGCTCGGCGGCGCCGCACGGGCCGCCGCGGCCGGGGTCGCGGTCCTCGTCGGAGGCGGGGCCCTGCTCGTGGCGGCCTCGCTCGTGTGGCACGGGGACACGGCCCGCGCCGCGTTCGTCCAGCTCACCGGGGGATGGTCGGGCCGGTTCGCCGTCCTGCTGCTGTGCCTGGTCCTGCTGCCGAACGCGGCCGTGTGGGGGGCCTCGTACGGACTCGGGCCCGGCGTCGTCCTGAGCGCGGGGCATGTCGCGGGACCGCTGACCGCGGCGATCCCGGCGGAGCACGCGCCGACCGCGCTGCTCCCCGCGTTTCCGCTGCTCGCCGCCTTGCCCCGGGCTGGTTCGGAGGCGCCGTCCGCCTGGCTGAGCGGGCTGGTGCCGCTGGCCGCCGGGGTGACGGTGGCGTGGTTCGCGGTGCGGGCGGGGGCCGCGCAGGGAGCACCGGGCCGGGCGGAGCCCTGGCCGCTCCGGCGGACGGTGGCCGCCGTCTCGATCGCCGCGGGCTGGTGCGGGGTCGCGCTCGGGGTGCTCGCCGGACTGGCCGGAGGGCCGCTGGGCGTGCACACGCTGACCCATTTCGGACCGGTGTGGTGGCAGGTCGGGCCCGTGACGGCGGTGTGGACGGCGGTCGTCGGGATTCCCGTGGCGGCGGGCGCGGCCGAGTGGCGGGACCGGGGACGCGCGGCCGCCGGGTCCACGGGCGCCCGCCGGTACGGGCGCGGGACCGGGTGGATTCCGCGGCTCCGGTTCCGTCTCCCGCTCCGGCCGCGACTGCCGCTGGGTGCCCGGCTGCCGTGGCGCGGGGCCGCCGCCGCGACGCCGACGCCGGTTCCGCTCCAGGGCGCGCGGTCCGCGGGCCGGACCGATCCCACGGTGCTGGAGTCGGTCGTCGAGACCTTCGACCCGTACGACGCCTACGACCCCGACGATTCCTACGACCCTTTCGAGCCGTACGACCTGCTGCCGGGGGAGGCCGCGCCGGGCACCTGGTACGGGGACCTGCCGAGGGAGACCCGCTGGGAGACCCTGCGCAGGGCGAGCGGTTCTCAGGAGCCCGGACCGGGGGGCCCGGACGACGGCAAGGGGCCGGAAGGCCCGGACGGCCGGAGGGGACCGGATGACCGGAAGGGCCCCGAACGCGACCGGGAGGACTCCGACGACCGGAACGAACCCGGCGACCGGAAGGACTTCGAGGGCCGGAACAGCCCCGAAGGCCGGAAGGGCCCGGAGCGCCGGGACGAGGAGGCGGACGCGGAAGGGTCACCGAGCGGGCCGGGTGACCCGGGCGCGGCGGACGACGGTTCTCCCCGCTGACCGGGGACGGCCGCCCTCCCGCCCGGCAGCGGCCCGGGCGGGAGGCGGGAGGTCGGTCGACGTCAGTCGTGCGTGCCGAGCAGCCCGCGCAGGTCCTTGGGGAGGAGGTCGTTGCAGGACTGCTTCGCGGCGTTCGTCAGGGCGTCGTTCGTGCAGGAGTAGTAGTCGCTGTAGACGAGGTGGGCGGTGAAGACACCGGCGACCAGCACGATCGCCAGCGACGCGGTGACGATGCCGCTCACCGCGGCGGTCAGCTGCGGGCGCGTGTTCGGATCGGGCGCCGGGCTGTCCGGGTCCGGTGCGCGCGTCTTGGAACGCAGCGCGCTGCCGCCCCAGTACAGGGCGAGCGCGCCGAGCAGCAGCGCCACGTACGGCCAGCCGAAGAGGACGAAGAAGAACGCCCACATGCCGGAGAGCAGCGCGTACCTGGCGCGGCGCTGGGCCGGGTCCGTCGGGTCCCAGCGCATGCCGCCGCCGGGTGTGCCGCCGGGGCCTTCGGGGCCGCCCTGTCCCTGCGGGGCGCCCGGCCGGTCGCCGAAACCGCCGCCGCTGGAGGGGCCGGGCTGCCGGTCGCTCCACTGGCTTCCCCAGGGGGAGTGCCCGGAGCCCTGCTGTCCGCCCCCGGCGCCGTCACCGGAGCCCTGACCGGGCCGGCGCGGCTGCCAGGGCCGGTCGGGTGTCCCCTCCGGCGGCGGGGCGAACGGATTGTCGTCCTGGCCGGAGGACGACGGGCCGGACGGGGGAGTGCCGGGCGCGTCGGAGCCGCGCTCGTCCGAGGGGCCGCCGCTGCCTCCCGCCGAGCCGCCGTCGCCGCCCGCGGAACCGGGCCCGCCCGCGGGGCCGTCCCCGCCCGACCTCGGCGGGGTGGACGATGGGCGCCGCTCGCGCAGCAGGAGCGGAGGGAGTCGGAGACTGCGGTCCGGCATCAGGTGAGCGTCTTCCCCTTGGTGGTTCCGGCAGGCGGCATGTTCACGCGATCAGGCCGCTCGTGACGCGCGCCGAGCCGGTCCTCCCGGGCTGACGCCTCGGGCCGGTCCGCCCCGGACAGCCGCCCCGAGCTTCGCACCCGGGGCTCGCGCCCCGGGTTTCGTACCCCCGGAGACGTGCTCCGGATGGCTCCGGGGCCCGTGTCGCGGGTGGTGCCGGGGCCGTGCCCCGGACATTCGTCCCCGTCCCGATCAACGTCCCGCGCGCACGGGGCGTTCCCCGTGCCGGAGGCGTTCCCGGGTGGATCCTCCCCAGACGCTACCTTCCGGCCTCGCCCCCGTCCCGTGGGGGCCGCCCGGTGTGCCGGTATCGTTGCTGACGGTCGGCCGCTTCGTAGACTTCCCCGTATCCCGGGGCGCGAAGCATTCGTACGACCGTACAAACGCTCCCCCGAGAAAGGGCCCCGTCGTGGCCAAGGCCAAGCGCCTCGTCGTGCTGGTCTCCGGATCAGGTACGAATCTGAAGGCACTGATCGACGCCGTCGCGGAGGCGGGCCCGGCGGCCTACGGTGCCGAGATCGTGGCCGTCGGCGCCGACCGGGACGGCATCGAGGGGCTCGCGCGGGCCGAGCGGGCCGGGATCCCCGTCTTCGTGTGCAAGGTCAAGGACCACGGCAGCCGGGACGAGTGGGACCGGGCGCTCGCCGAGGCGACCGCCGCGTACGAGCCCGACCTCGTGGTGTCCGCCGGGTTCATGAAGATCGTGGGGAAGGAATTCCTCGCCCGGTTCGGCGGACGGTTCGTCAACACGCATCCCGCGTTGCTCCCCAGTTTTCCCGGGGCCCACGGCGTCCGTGACGCGCTCGCGTACGGAGTCCGGGTCACCGGCTGCACCGTCCACTTCGTCGACGACGGCGTCGACACCGGCCCGATCATCGCCCAGGGCGTGGTCGAGGTCCGCAACGAGGACGACGAGAGCGCTCTGCACGAGCGCATCAAGGAAGTCGAGCGAAGGCTGCTCGTCGATGTCGTGGGGCGGCTCGCCCGCAACGGCTATCGCATTGAGGGACGAAAGGTAGTTATCCAGTGACCGCCGACAGCACAGTCACGGCCGAGAACACCGAGGACACCAAGCGGGTCATCCGGCGCGCGCTCGTCAGCGTGTACGACAAGACCGGCCTGGAGGAACTGGCCCGCGGGCTGCACGCGGCCGGTGTCGAGCTCGTCTCCACCGGCTCCACCGCCGCGAGGATCGCCTCGGCCGGCGTGCCCGTCACCAAGGTGGAGGAGCTGACCGGCTTCCCCGAGTGCCTGGACGGCCGCGTCAAGACCCTGCACCCCAAGGTCCACGCCGGGATCCTCGCCGACCTGCGGCTCGAGAGCCACCGGCAGCAGCTCGCCGAGCTCGGCGTCGAGCCGTTCGACCTCGTCGTCGTCAACCTCTACCCGTTCCGGGAGACGGTCGAGTCCGGGGCCACCCCCGACGAGTGCGTCGAGCAGATCGACATCGGCGGCCCCTCGATGGTCCGCGCGGCGGCCAAGAACCACCCCTCCGTCGCGGTCGTCACCAGCCCCGGACGGTACGGCGACGTCCTCGCCGCCGCGCAGAGCGGCGGTTTCGACCTGCGCACCCGCAAGCGGCTCGCCGCCGAGGCCTTCCAGCACACGGCCGCGTACGACGTCGCCGTCGCCTCCTGGTTCGCCTCCTCCTACGCGCCGGTCGACGACTCACAGTTCCCGGACTTCCTCGGCGCCACCTGGGAGCGCGCGCACACCCTGCGCTACGGCGAGAACCCGCACCAGCCCGCCGCCCTCTACACCTCGGGCACGGGCGGACTCGCCGAGGCGGAGCAGCTGCACGGCAAGGAGATGTCGTACAACAACTACACGGACACGGACGCCGCCCGCCGTGCCGCGTACGACCACGAGGACCCCTGCGTCGCGATCATCAAGCACGCCAACCCGTGCGGGATCGCCGTCGCGTCGAACGTCGCCGAGGCGCACCGCAAGGCGCACGCCTGCGACCCGCTGTCCGCGTTCGGCGGTGTGATCGCGGTCAACCGCCCGGTTACCAAGGAGATGGCCGAGCAGGTCGCGGAGATCTTCACCGAGGTCATCGTCGCGCCCGAGTACGAGGACGGCGCCCTCGAAGCCCTCACCAAGAAGAAGAACATCCGCGTGCTGCGGGCGCACCAGGCCCCGGCCGCCCCGGTCGAGATCAAGCCCGTCGACGGCGGCGCGCTGCTCCAGGTCACCGACCGGCTCCAGGCCGACGGCGACAACCCGGCGAGCTGGACGCTGGCGACCGGTGACGCCCTGAGCGAGGGCGAGCTCGACGAGCTGGCCTTCGCCTGGCGCGCCTGCCGCGCGGTGAAGTCCAACGCGATCCTGCTCGCCAAGGACGGCGCCTCGGTCGGCGTCGGCATGGGCCAGGTCAACCGGGTCGACTCCGCGAAGCTCGCGGTCGAGCGGGCCGGCGCCGAGCGCGCCCGCGGCTCCTACGCCGCCTCGGACGCGTTCTTCCCGTTCCCCGACGGCCTGGAGATCCTCGCCGACGCGGGCGTCAAGGCCGTGGTCCAGCCCGGCGGCTCGGTCCGTGACGAGCTGGTCGTGGAGGCCGCGAAGAAGGCCGGCGTGACGATGTACTTCACCGGCACGCGCCACTTCTTCCACTGATCGCTCCGGCCGGCGTGATCGCTTCGGTCGCGCCGGCCGTGCCGGTCGCTCCGGCCGCCGTGGTCGCCGTGGCCGCGCCGATCCCGTGGAACACACGAGGGCCGTGTCCCCCCGGTCAGGGGTGGGACACGGCCCTCGGTGCGTACCGTCCGCTCAGTAGCGGGGGCGGTTGAACCAGGCGGCGCCCGACGGGGCGATCATCGCCGCCGCCATCACACCGCCGAAGCCGATCCACAGCAGCGCGAACACCAGTGCCGCCGAGGAGTTGACGTTCGACGCGTTGATCAGGCCGAGGACGCCGAACAGGGAGCCGATGATGCCGTACACCATGGTGGTGATCCGGATCCCCTGGCCGCCTCTGCTGAACTTGACGCCCAGCGTGATCGACAGGCCCGCGAGGGCGAGGAAGAGCAGCGCGATCACGAAGATGATGCCTGCGGAGTCGTGGCCGATGTCGGACAGGCCGTTGTTGCCGAACGTGTCCTCGCCCGCGTTGGAGGCGTCGTTGATGGTGGCCGCGCCGAAGATGGCGAAGATGCCGATCAGGACCTGGACGCCCGCCACGATGAAGAGCAGCACGCGCGCGGTCATCATCAGACCCGGCATGGTCTGCGGCATCATGTTGCCGCCCGGGTAGCCGGGGTACGCGGGCTGCTGCGGGTAGCCGTAGCCCTGCGGCGGCACGCTCGGCGGGGCCTGCGGGTACCCGTAGCCGGGAGGAGCGGCCGGCGGTGCGACGGGAGGCTGCTGCGGCGGGGGGCCGTAGGGGTTGTTCGGGTCGCCGAAGCTCATGGCGGGTTTCCTCCGTTGCCTGGTGCGGGGACTACGCGCGGCACGGTTCGGAGGAATTTCTACAGAGCGGTCCGTCCCCCCGGTACTGCCCGCGGCACTGTATGTGCTCATCGTTCTTTAGCAGACTCTTACTTGTCCAGCGCCATTCGGTATGTGTTGTCCAAGTGCAACATGCGTGATCATGGCCGGATACGGGCGAATCGGTCGGCCGGAGACCGCCGTGCCGCCACCGGGAGCCGTCCGGAGGCCGCAGAGAGGCCGGTGGGAGGCCCTCGGGAGGCGTCCGGGAGGCGGTTTCGGGGCTGCCGGGCCGGTGTTCGCGGGGCCGGTGCCGCCCCGGATTGGAACCTGGGCCGCGTCATCCGGGAGGATGGGGGGCATGACCGCCCAGATTCTCGATGGCAAGGCCACCGCAGCCGCGATCAAGTCCGACCTGACCGTCCGCGTGGCGGCCCTGAAGGAGAAGGGCGTCACGCCCGGCCTCGGGACGGTCCTGGTCGGGGACGACCCCGGAAGCCAGAAGTACGTAGCGGGCAAGCACCGCGACTGCGCCCAGGTGGGCATCGCCTCGATCCAGCGCGAACTGCCCGCTACCGCCACGCAGGAAGAGATCGAGGCGGTGGTCCGCGAGCTGAACGAGGACCCTGCCTGCACCGGCTACATCGTCCAGCTGCCGCTCCCCAAGGGCATCGACGAGAACCGCATCCTGGAACTGATGGACCCGGACAAGGACGCGGACGGCCTGCACCCGATGAACCTCGGGCGTCTCGTCCTCAACGAGCCCGCCCCGCTGCCCTGCACCCCCAACGGTGTCCTCACGCTCCTGCGCCGCTACGGCGTGGAGATCAAGGGCGCCGAGGTCGTGGTCGTCGGCCGCGGTGTGACCATCGGCCGTCCGATGCCGCTGCTGCTCACCCGGCGCAGCGAGAACGCGACGGTCACCCAGTGCCACACCGGCACCCGTGACCTCTCCGCGCACCTCAAGCGCGCCGACATCATCGTCGCCGCCGCCGGCTCGGCGCACCTGATCCGGGCCGAGGACGTGAAGCCGGGCGCCGCCGTCCTCGACGTCGGTGTCTCGCGCAGCGCCGAGGGCAAGATCGTCGGCGATGTCCACCCGGACGTCGCCGAGGTCGCCGCCTGGATCTCCCCGAACCCCGGCGGGGTCGGCCCGATGACCCGGGCCCAGCTGCTCGTCAACGTGGTGGAAGCGGCGGAGCGAAGTGTCGGCTGACGGCAGCACCCACGAGTCCGGTGCCGGTGCGGGACGCGCCGGTACCGAGTCGGCCGTCCGGGAGGCCGAGTTGAAGACCGAGGCCAAGATTGGCGGCGCTGGCGCTGGCGCTGGCGTCGTCGAGGTTGCGGCTGAGGCCGGGGTGCCGGCCGGGGCCGACGCCGTCTCCGGCGACGGCGCCGAGGCGGCCTCCGCGGCCGAGCGTGGATCCGGTGCCGTGACCGTGACCGAGGCCGGGGCTTCGGGCGGGTCCGGCTCTGGCGCCGGCGCTTCGGACGGTTCCGGGTCCGGTTCTCGTGCCGGGGCTTCGGGCGGGTCCGGGGACGGGGTTACGGGCGGGAGCGAGGACGGGGTCGAGGTGGAGGCCGAGACGGTCGTCCGGGACGCGATCAGCGCGCCCGACGCCCAGGGGAGGCCCCGGCGCACCACGCGCCGCTTCCCGCTGTTCACACGCGACACGGCACGGCCCGAGGGCGGTGGCCGGGCCGCGCCCGGCGACGCCCCCGCGCCCGCGCGTCAGTGGCCCATCATCACCGTGCTGTCCGCCGTCGCGCTCGGCCTGCTGCTCACGGCGCTCGACGTGTTCCGCGTCGGCACGATCCTGATCGGCGCGGCGCTGCTCGCGGGTGCCGTGATGCGCTGGATGCTGCCCAGCGTCGGCATGCTCGCGGTCCGCTCCCGGTTCACGGACGTGGTCACCTACAGCGTCCTGGGCATCGCCATCGTCGTTCTCGCGCTGATGGCCCAGCCCAACCCGTTGCTGGAGATCCCGTTCCTGGACGACACCTTGCACTTCACCGTCCGCTGACGGCCGACGGCTCGCGGTTCGCGGGGCCCGTTCTCTCCATCGGGGGAGGACGGGCCCCGTCGGCGTACGGGGGCGTCCGGGAACGAGGGCGGCCCGTCCTCTCCCCCGAGTCAAGGACGGGCCGCGATCGGGCGAGTGTTCCGCCCGGGGTCAACCCTTGTGCACGCGAACGTGCCGTTCAACAGCCACCGGTCCCCTGTGGCACGGAAGTGACCATTCCGGCACGGTGTGCGCGCCGTTCGCCGGGAACCGGCCCAACTACGCTCCGTAGAGCGGATGTTGTCATACTTGATCTTCCGCCCCTTGGGGCAGGCGCCAGGGGGAGTAGGGGGCGGGAATGCCGCGTTGGAAGGCTCTGCCGGATGAACTCGATCCGCGGGTCACGGAGTTCGTCGGCCGGTTGCGACTGCTCGTCGACCGGAGCGGGCTGGACCTCGCGGCCGTGGCCGACCGCACGGGCTACGGCAGGACGTCCTGGGAGCGCTATCTGAACGGCGGGCTGCTCGCGCCCAAGGGAGCGGTCGTCGCGCTGGCCGAGGTGACCGGGGCGGATCCCGTGGGGCTGGTGACGCTGTGGGAGCAGGCCGAGCGGGCGTGGAGCCGCTCCGAGACGCGTCACGAGTCGACGCTGGAGGCCATGCGGATGTCCCGGGCGCGGCCCGCTCCGGGGCCGGGGCGGGAGCCGCGGGACGCACGGCCCGCGGACGCCGGTCCCGGGGGTGACCCGGCGCGGCGGAAGCGGCGGCGGACGCTGCTCCTCACGGGTGCCGTGGGGGTCCTGGTCGTGGTCGCGGCCGTTGTGTGGCTCTCCCTCGGCCACGGGAAGAAGCCCGCGAGCGGTGCGCCGAAGGCGCCGACCGCTTCCGTGAGCGCCCGGCCCGATCTGCCGGCCGGGGTGAAGTGCGCAGGGGCCTCGTGCGCCGGGAAGGACCCCGAGCTCATGGGCTGCGGCGGCCGGCTGGCCACGACGGCCACCAGCGTGACACTGGGGACCGCGCTGGTGGAGGTGCGGTACAGCGAGACGTGCGGGGTCGCCTGGGCCCGGCTCGGCCGCGCCAGGGCCGGGGACCGGGTCGAACTCTCGACGTCCTCGGAGGGGAAGGGGACGCTGACGGCCGTGGTCGGCACGGACCCGTACACGTACACGCCGATGGTCGCGGTGAAGGACCCCGGCACCGTGAAGGCGTGCGTGGTGCTGAAGTCGGGCCCGAGGGCCTGCACCTCGTGAGGGAGAAGTGCGGGGCCGGAGGAAACTTCTGGTTCGGGGGGTTGAGTTGGTTCCCAGGGGGCAGGCGGACGGTACCCCCACGGGATCCGGTGCTGTCGGGAAGGGGGGAGATTCCTTCCCGCGAGCCCCCCGGTACCCCCCTTTGGCGGTCGCCGAGTTCACCCTCTCCCGGACCCGGCGACCGCCCCCCGGGGGGATCTCCGGGACATCTGTGGGGTGGGCCACACGCACCCTGACGTCCGGCGTCCCGGATGCGCGATAGCCTGACGGCGGATCTCTCTTGACGCCGAGAGATCGATCATCGAGACCTTTGATCGATCATTGCGGTGGTTGCAGGGGACGATCCTGCACCCGGGGCAGGGACGCCCCACCGCCAGCTGTCATACGGAGAACGCCATGACTCGCACTCCCGTGAACGTCACCGTCACCGGCGCGGCCGGCCAGATCGGTTACGCCCTGCTCTTCCGCATCGCCTCCGGCCAGTTGCTCGGCGCGGACGTGCCGGTCAAGCTGCGCCTGCTGGAGATCACGCCGGCGCTGAAGGCCGCCGAGGGCACCGCCATGGAGCTCGACGACTGCGCCTTCCCGCTGCTTCAGGGCATCGACATCACGGACGACCCGAACGTCGCCTTCGACGGCACCAACGTCGGTCTGCTCGTCGGCGCCCGCCCGCGCACCAAGGGCATGGAGCGCGGCGACCTGCTCTCGGCCAACGGTGGCATCTTCAAGCCGCAGGGCAAGGCGATCAACGACAACGCCGCCGACGACGTCAAGATCCTGGTCGTCGGCAACCCGGCGAACACCAACGCGCTGATCGCCCAGGCCGCCGCTCCGGACGTACCCGCCGAGCGCTTCACCGCGATGACCCGTCTGGACCACAACCGCGCGCTGACCCAGCTCGCGAAGAAGACGGGCACCACGGTCGCCGACATCAAGCGTCTGACCATCTGGGGCAACCACTCCGCTACCCAGTACCCCGACATCTTCCACGCCTCGGTCGCCGGCAAGAACGCCGCCGAGGTCGTCAACGACGAGAAGTGGCTGGCCGAGGACTTCATCCCGACCGTCGCCAAGCGCGGTGCGGCGATCATCGAGGCCCGTGGCGCGTCCTCGGCCGCCTCGGCCGCCAACGCGGCCATCGACCACGTCTTCACGTGGGTCAACGGCACCGCCGAGGGCGACTGGACCTCGATGGGCATCCCGTCGGACGGTTCGTACGGTGTGCCGGAGGGTCTCATCTCCTCCTTCCCCGTCACCACGAAGGACGGCCGCTACGAGATCGTCCAGGGCCTGGACATCAACGAGTTCTCCCGCACCCGCATCGACGCCTCCGTCAAGGAGCTCGAGGAGGAGCGCGAGGCGGTCCGCGCCCTCGGCCTGATCTGATCCGGCCGAAGGCGGGCTGAACCGGCCTGAGGCGGGCTGAACCGGCCGCCCCGCACGGCGGCCCTCGTCCGTGGCAGTACCCGCGATGCCCGGGTGGTGATCGAACCACCCGGGTATCGGTGTGTCCGGGGCCATCGGGCGTAGGGAAAGTACGCGCCGAACGTATGTGCTTTTTCGCCATAAACGGGGGTGCGGCTGGCGGAATCCTCACTATCGTCATCCTGTGCGGTCCGCCGGGGGGCCGATCGGGCAGGGGCGGCGGAGAGCGCGCCGGGATCGGGCCGTCGGGTGGGGCCGACGGGGAGCGGGGGGCTACGGGATGGCGCAGAGATGGGACGCGGAGCGTCGGCAGTGGGTCGACGACGGTACGGGTCCGGCGGGCGGCGGGGTCCAGGACGGGGCGGACGCCGGCGGAGCGCCGACTCCGCCCGGAGAGCAGTGGTGGGCGGCGGCCACACAGGTGGGCCCGCAGCGGCCCGAGGCGTATCCGCCCGCGGGCACCGCGCCGCCGCAGCCGCCTCAGCCTCCGCAGCAGCACCAACCGCACCAGCACCAACAGCAGCAGTGGGCCCCGTCGCAGCAGCAGGCCCAGTCCGCCTGGTCGTACCCGCCGTCCCAGCCGCAGACGTGGCCTGGCGGTGTGGTGCCGCCGGGGAGCGGTGGCCGGCCGCCGGGTTCGGGTGACGCGCGGCGGCTGCTGCTGGTGATCGTGGCCGTGGCCGTCCTCGCGGGCGGTGTGGGCGGCGGGCTCTGGGCGGTCACCCGGGGCGGCTCGGCGCGGCATCCTCAGGCGCACGCGTCCGGTCCCTCGGCGGGCGTGACGACACCTCAGGCCGGTGTCACCCCGGACAGCTCGAACGTCACCGGCGGCGCGGGCACGTACACCGCTCCTGCCGTGACCACGGCCCCGGCGCCCGCTCCCGGGTACAGCCGCTCGGTCGATCCGGTCGGCTACACCGTGGACGTGCCGGACGGCTGGGCGCGTCAGGAGAAGCAGGGCAAGCTGGCGCCCGTCGTCACGTACACCGCACCCGACGGCGTCCGCAGCCTCCTGGTGTTCGAGATCAAGGAGGACTCCGTGTCGGAGTCCTCGGCCCAGGCCCAGTCCATCGCCGAGGGGGCCCGGGGCTACCAGTACCTGGACCGGCGCAGCGGCAGCGACTGGACGGAGTTCAGCTACCGCTACGACAGCAAGCAGACCGGGCCCACCCAGAACATCGACCACCGTTTCCAGGCCGCCGACGGTACGCCGTACGCCATCGTCGCCAGCAGCCCGCCGGGCACGGACATGACCCAGCAGCTCGCGACGGCGGTCAACTCCTTCTGCCCGAGCGGGTACGCCTGCGCGAACCCGACCTGAGGCGGTTCCGGGGCCTGGCCGGCAAGCCCTGGGCGCCCGCGTTCACCGGGCGTCGGCGGGCAGCCGCTTCTCGAACCAGTGCGCCGCGTACACGTTGTCGTCGTAGCGCGGGATCTCCGTGTAGCCGCACGCCCGGTACATCCGCTGGGCCTCGGTGAGCGCGGCGTGCGTGTCCAGGCGTACGACGCCGAACCCGCGCTCCGCCGCCCGCTGTTCGAGGCCGTCGAGGATCCGGCGGCCGAGGCCGAGCCGACGCGCCCCGGGGTCCACCCAGACATGGCGGATCTCGCCCGCCCGGGGGCCGAGCCGGCGCAGCGCGCCACAGCCCACGGGTCGGCCCTCCTCGTAGGCGACGAGGAAGGCGCCCGCCTCCCCGGACACCTCGTGCGGCCGGACGAGGGTGGCGGGGTCGAAGCCCTCGGGGAACCGCGCGTCGATGTCGGCCGCGTACGCGTCGAGGCAGGCGCGGGCGTCGGGTGAGGCGCCGTCGACCGTCTCGACGGTGATCGAAGCGAGCCGGAGCAGCCGGTGGGCCGTGTCCAGGGCGGCGGTCAGTTCCTCGCGCCGGTGCGCGTCGAGGCCGCCGAGCAGTCCCTCGGCCAGCGCGTCGGCCAGCCGGTTCTGCTCCGTGATCTCGGCCCGGCCGGCGGCCGTGAGATCGGCGACCCGCAGCCGGCTGTCACCGGGATGCACGCTGACCCGGACGAGCCCCTGACGCTCCAGGGCGCGCACCATCCGGCTCAAGTACCCGGCGTCCAGGCCGAGCCGGGCCCGCAGATCGCGCAGGGAGGCTCCCGTCCCGCCGATCTCGAACAGCAGCCGGGCCTCGCCGAGCGGGCGGTTCTGGCCGAGGTAGTGGTCGTCGAGGGCTCCGATGCGCCGCGTGAAATAGCGGTTGAACCGCCGCAGCGCCGTCACCTGGTCCGTGGTCACCGTGTCCGTCGGCACTGGCTCCCTCTTCCTCCGGTCGCCGGTCCCGCCGCCCTCTCGCGGTCCTCTCGTGGCCCTCCGCCCGGGCGGCGCTCTTCTTTTGACTTTAGTCAAAGGAAAACGGGCTGTCCATCGCCCGTTCTCGTCCCTTTTCGTGGGATTTTTTCGTGACCCGGCGCACTTCGGACGACGGATCGCGCATGTGGCGGGGGGCGAGGGGCAGGCGCTCACAGCTCACGGGGGCGACGCCTCCGTGACGCAGGGGGATCGAACAGGAACGGAAGGCAACACCGGCCATGGCAGGACAGCAGACAGAACAGACCATCCACGTGGGCGGCGAGTGGCGCGCGGCGCTCTCCGGAGCGGCACGCGAGATCCTCGACCCCGCGGACGGCCGGCCGTTCGCCGTGGTCGCCGAAGGGGACGAGAAGGACGCGGACCTCGCGGTCGCCGCCGCGCGCCGCGCCTTCGACGAGGGGCCCTGGCCGCACACCCCCGTCGCCGAACGCGCCGCCCTGCTGCGCCGCGTGGCCGCTCTCCTGCTCCGTGACCGCGAGTCGCTCGGGCTGCTCGAAAGCCGTGACGCCGGCAAGACGGCGGAGGAGGGACGTGTCGACATCGACTGCGTCGCCGACGCCTTCCGCTACTTCGCCGACCTCGTGACGGCGGAGGGCGGCGGCCGTGTCGTGGACGCCGGTTCGGCCGAGGTCCACAGCGTGGTCGTGCACGAGCCCGTCGGCGTCTGCGCCCTGATCACCCCGTGGAACTATCCGCTGCTCCAGGCCAGTTGGAAGATCGCCCCGGCCCTCGCCGCCGGCAACACCTTCGTGGTCAAGCCGAGCGAGATCACCCCGATGACGACCGTCGCGCTGCTGCGGCTGCTGGCCGAGGCGGGCCTCCCCGACGGGGTCGCGGGCCTCGTCACCGGCCCCGGACACACCGTCGGCGCCCGCCTCGCCGAGCACCCCGACGTCGACCTCGTGTCCTTCACGGGCGGCCTGGCCAGCGGTACGAAGGTGGCGCGAGCCGCCGCCGACACGGTCAAGAAGGTCGCGCTCGAACTCGGCGGCAAGAACCCCAACATCGTCTTCGCCGACGCCTGCGCCACCGCCGAGGGCTTCGACACCGCCGTCGACCAGGCCCTCAACGCCGCCTTCATCCACAGCGGCCAGGTGTGCTCGGCCGGTTCCCGGCTCATCGTCGAGGAGTCGGTGCGCGAGCGCTTCGTCGCCGAACTCGCCCGCAGGGCCGGTGCGATCCGGCTCGGCCGCGGCACCGGGGACGGTGTCGAGTGCGGTCCGCTCGTCTCCGAGCAGCAGCGCGCGAAGACCGAGGAGTACGTCGCCTCCGCGCTGGCCGAAGGAGCGGTCCTGCGGGCCGGCGGCAGGCGGCCCGAGCCGTCCGAAGTCCGGCCCGCCACCGGGTACTTCTACGAGCCGACCGTGCTCGACCAGTGCCACCGCGGGATGCGGGTCGTCCGCGAGGAGGTGTTCGGGCCCGTCCTGACCGTGGAGACGTTCGCCACCGAGGACGAGGCCGTCGCGCTCGGCAACGACACCGAGTACGGCCTCGCGGGCGCCGTCTGGACCGCCGACGCCGGCCGCGCCCGCCGGGTCGCGGGACGGCTGCGCCACGGCACGGTCTGGATCAACGACTTCCACCCCTATCTCCCGCAGGCGGAGTGGGGCGGGTTCGGCCGCAGCGGCGTCGGCCGCGAACTCGGCCCCGCCGGGCTCGCCGAGTACCGCGAGAGCAAGCACGTCTACCAGAACCTCGCGCCGAAGCCCGTCCGCTGGTTCGCCGGCTGACCACCGCCGACCGGCGAACCCCCCGTCTTCCCAGGCCTTTTGGAGTACCTCCTCATGTCCCAGCACGAGAAAACGTACGACTACGTCGTCATCGGCGGCGGCACCGCGGGCTCCGTGATCGCGTCCCGCCTCACCGAGAACCCGGATGTCAGCGTCGCCGTCATCGAGGGCGGCCCCAGCGACGTGGGACGCGAGGACGTCCTCACCCTGCGCCGCTGGATGGGCCTGCTCGGCGGGGAGCTCGACTACGACTACCCGACCACCGAACAACCGCGCGGCAACTCGCACATCCGGCACAGCCGCGCCCGGGTGCTCGGCGGCTGCTCGTCGCACAACACGCTGATCGCGTTCAAGCCCCTGCCGTCCGACTGGGACGAGTGGGAGGCGGCCGGCGCCAAGGGCTGGGGCGCGGCGCCGATGGAGCCGTACTTCGCGCGACTCCTGAACAACATCGTCCCCGTCGACGAGAAGGACCGGAACGCCATCGCGCGGGACTTCGTGGACGCCGCCCGGTCCGCGCTCGACGTGCCGCTGGTCGAGGGCTTCAACCGGCGGCCGTTCACCGAGGGCGCCGGCTTCTTCGACCTGGCCTACCACCCCGAGGACAACAAGAGGTCGAGCGCCTCGGTGGCGTACCTGCACCCCGTGATGGACGAACGGCCCAACCTGACGCTGCTGCTGGAGACCTGGGCGTACAAGCTGGAACTCGACGGAAAGCGCGTCACGGGCGTGCACGTCCGCACGAAGGACGACCAGGACGTGCTGGTCCGCGCGCGCCACGAGGTCCTGCTGTGCGCGGGTGCCGTCGACTCGCCCCGGCTGCTGCTGCACTCCGGCATCGGCCCCGCGGGCGACCTGGAGGAGCTGGACATCCCCGTCGTCCACGATCTGCCGGGCGTCGGCGAGAACCTGCTCGACCACCCCGAGTCGGTGATCGTCTGGGAGACGCACGGACCGATCCCGGAGAACTCCGCGATGGACTCCGACGCGGGACTCTTCGTGCGCCGCGACCCCGAACAGCCGGGCCCCGACCTGATGTTCCACTTCTACCAGATCCCCTTCACCGACAATCCGGAGCGGATCGGCTACGAACGCCCCGCGCACGGCGTCTCGATGACCCCCAACATCCCCAAGCCCCGCAGCCGCGGCCGCCTTTACCTCACCAGCGCCGACCCGGCCGTCAAACCGGCCCTCGACTTCCGGTACTTCACGGACGAGGAGGACTACGACGGCCGCACCCTCGTCGACGGCATCAGGATCGCCCGTGAGATCGCCCGGGCCGAACCGCTGGCCGGCTGGCTCAAGCGGGAGGTGTGTCCCGGGCCCGAGGTCACCGGCGACGAGGAACTCAGCGAGTACGCGCGCAAGGTCGCGCACACCGTGTACCACCCGGCGGGCACCTGCCGGATGGGCGGGCTCCTGGACGAACTCGCCGTGGTGGACCCCGAGCTGCGCGTCCGCGGCCTCGACGGCATCCGGATCGCCGACGCCTCCGTGTTCCCGTCCATGCCCGCGGTGAACCCGATGATCGGAGTGCTCATGGTCGGCGAGAAGGCCGCGGACCTGATCGGCGGTGACGCGCGATGAACACACCCACCGAGAGCGCCGAGAACACCCAGAGCGCCGAGAACACCCAGAGCAACGAGAACGTCCAGAGCACGGAGAGCACGGAGAGCACGGAGAGCACGGAGAGCGCCGCCCCCGGCCCCGTCTTCTCCGTACGCGGTCTGTGGAAGGTGTTCGGACCGAAGGCCGACCGGGTCCCCGGCGACCCCGAACTCGCCTCCCTGGACGCCGCCGCGCTGCGCGAGGCCACCGGCTGCACCGCCGCCGTCCGTGACGTCGGCTTCGACGTGCGCAAGGGCGAGGTCTTCGTCGTCATGGGCCTGTCCGGCTCCGGCAAGTCCACCCTCGTACGCTGCCTCACCCGGCTGATCGAACCCACCGCGGGCAGCCTCGCGATCGACGGCGAGGACGTCCTCGCGATGGACCGGGGCCGGCTGCGCGAACTGCGCCGCCACCGCGCCGCCATGGTCTTCCAGCACTTCGGCCTGCTGCCGCACCGCACGGTCCTCGACAACGTGGCCTACGGCCTGGAGATCCAGGGCGTCCCGCGCGAGGAGCGCCGGGCGAGGGCCGCCGAGGTCGTCGCGAAGGTCGGCCTGGAGGGCATGGAGCAGCGCAGGCCCTCGGAACTCTCCGGCGGCCAGCAGCAGCGCGTCGGACTGGCCCGCGCGCTCGCCGTCGACCCCGAGGTCCTGCTCTTCGACGAGCCGTTCAGCGCGCTCGACCCGATGATCAGGCGCGACATGCAGGACGAGGTCGTGCGGCTGCACCGGGAGGAGGGCCGCACGATGGTCTTCATCACCCACGACCTGACCGAGGCCCTGCGCCTCGGCGACCGCATCGCCCTGATGCGCGACGGCCGGATCGTCCAGCTCGGCACCCCGGAGGAGATCGTCGGCACCCCGGCCGACGACTACGTCCGCGAGTTCGTCCGGGACGTGCCCCGCGAGCAGGTCATGACGGTCCGCACGGCCATGCGGGCCGGGGACTGCGGCGGCCCGGAGCACCCCGGCGCGCTCGCCCCCGACACCGTGGTCGCCGACGCGATCAAGGCCGTGGCCCGCACCGGCCGCGCCGCCTGCGTCGTACGCGACGGCCGCTGTCTCGGCGTCGTCGACCACGAGCGGCTGCTCCAGGTCGTCGCCGGGCCCGACACGATCGAGGAGGCCGCGTGATGGCAGCGGTCACCGCAACCCCCCTCCGTACGGTCCTGCCCGGCCGCCTGCGGCACCACCCGGCCGTCGCCAAGCTCGCGCTGCTCGCCGTCGTCGCGGCGGTGCTCGTGCCGCTCGCCGAGGCCCGCTGGTCAGGCGGCAGCTGGCCGCACGCCCTGACCGTCGATCTGACCGGACCGCTCGGCCGGGCCGGCGACTGGATCATCGACAACCGCGACAGCCACCCGCTGTTCCTGTACTTCTTCGGCTACGTCAGCGACGCCGTCGTCCTGTCCGTACGCGCCGTCTATCTGCTGCTCCTCGCGGCCGGCTGGGCCGGGGTGACCGCCCTGGCCGCGCTGGTGGCCTGGCGGGCCGCCGGAGTGCGCCAGGCACTCGGCGCGGGCGCGGCCTTCCTCGTCTGCGGACTGCTCGGCATGTGGGTGCCCACCATGCAGACGCTGGCGGTCATGGTGGTCGCCGTGCTCGCCTCCGTGGTCCTCGGCATGCTGCTCGGCCTCGCCGCCGGGCTGTCCGAGCGCACCCACCGCGCCCTGCGCCCCGTCCTCGACACCATGCAGGTGCTCCCGGCGTTCGCGTATCTGCTGCCCGTCGTGCTGGTCTTCGGCATCGGAGTCCCCGCGGCCGTGCTCGCCACGGTCGTCTACGCCGCCCCGCCCATGGCCCGCCTCACCGCGCTCGGCCTGCGCGACGCCGACGAGGGAGTGATGGAGGCCGTCGCCTCCCTCGGCGCCACCGCCCGGCAGCGCCTGCTCACCGCCCGCCTTCCGCTGGCCCGCAAGGAACTCCTCCTCGGCCTCAACCAGACGATCATGATGGCGCTGTCCATGGCCGTCATCGCCTCCGTGATCGGCGCGGGCGGCCTCGGCGACCGCGTCTACCAGGCCCTCGCCTCCGTGGACGTGGGCGCGGCCCTCTCCGCCGGCATCCCGATCGTGCTGCTCGCCGTCGTCCTCGACCGGGTCACCGCCGCCGCCGGAGAGCGGATCGGAGCGGCCCGCGCGAACCCGCCCCGCCGGTACACGGCGCTCGCCGCCCTCGCCGTCGTGGCCGTCGCCCTCACCGCGCGCCTGGCGGGCCGGACGGACTGGCCCGACGCGTGGGCCGTGAACATCGCCGAACCGGTGAACAGGGCCGTCGACTGGATGACCGGCCACCTGTACTCGGGCGTCCCGTACATCGGCGGCACCGCCGACTGGGCGGGCCACTTCACCACCTGGGTCCTCGACCCGCTCCGGGACGGACTCCAGTGGCTGCCCTGGTGGGCCGTGCTGCTGACCGTCGCCGCCCTGGCCTGGCTGATCGGCACCTGGCGCACCGCCCTCACCGCCGTCCTCGCCATGGCCGCGATCGGCGTCCTGGGCGAGTGGAAGCCGTCCCTCGACACGCTCTCCCAGGTGCTCGCGGCGGTCGCCGTGACCCTCGTGCTCGGCTTCGCCACCGGGATCGCGGCCGCGCGCAGCGAACGCTTCGAGCGTCTGCTCCGGCCCGTCCTCGACGTCTTCCAGACCATGCCGCAGTTCGTGTACCTGATCCCCGTCGTCGCGCTGTTCGGCGTGGGCCGCGCTCCCGCCGTCGCCGCCGCGGTCGTCTACGCGCTGCCCGCCGTCATCCGCATCACCACCCAGGGACTGCGGGCCGTGGACCCCGCCGCGCTGGAGGCTGCCCGCTCGCTCGGTGCCACTCCCGGGCAGCAACTGCGCCAGGTCCAGCTCCCGTTGGCGCGGTCCGCGCTGCTGCTCGCCGTCAACCAGGGCGTCGTCCTGGTCCTCGCCGTGGTCATCATCGGCGGCCTGGTCGGCGGCGGCGCGCTCGGCTACGACGTCGTCTTCGGCCTCGCCCAGGGCGACCTGGCCACCGGACTCGTCGCGGGCGCCGCGATCGTCTGTCTCGGCCTGATGCTCGACCGGGTGACCCAGCCGACCGGGCGCCGCGCCAAGAAGGAGGCCTGACATGCGCGTTCGTACGACATCCGTGGTGGCCGGCGCCTCGGCCCTGCTGCTGCTCACCGGCTGCGGCGCCGCCGACATGACCAAGCAGGCCTCACCCTTCGCCAACGCCCGGGGCGCGCGGACGGTGACCCTGTCCGTGCAGTCGTGGGTCGGCGCCCAGTCCAACGTGGCGGTGGCGCAGTACCTCCTCGAACACGAACTGGGCTACCGCGTCGACACCGTGCAGGTCGACGAGGTGCCCGCCTGGGACGCGCTCAGCCAGGGCCGCGTCGACGCCATCCTGGAGGACTGGGGACACCCCGACCAGGAGAAGCGGTACGTCCGGGACAAGAGGACGATCGCCCCCGGCGGCGACCTGGGCGTGACCGGCCACATCGGCTGGTACGTGCCCACGTACTTCGCGAAGCAGCACCCCGACGTCACGGACTGGAAGAACCTGAACAAGTACGCCGGCCGGCTCCGCACCCCCGAGAGCGGCGGCAAGGGCCAGCTCCTCGACGGCTCCCCGTCGTACGTCACCAACGACAAGGCGCTGGTGAACAACCTGAAGCTGGACTACCAGGTCGTGTTCGCCGGTTCGGAGGCCGCGCAGATCACGCAGATGAAGCAGTTCGCGAAGGAGAAGAAGCCCTTCCTCACCTACTGGTACTCCCCGCAGTGGCTGTTCGAGAAGGTCCCCATGACCGAGGTGAAGCTGCCCGCCTACAAGGAGGGCTGCGACGCCGACGCGGCGAAGGTCGCCTGCGCCTACCCGCACACCCCGCTGAAGAAGTACCTGAACGCCGACTTCGCGAGGACCGGCGGCAAGGCGGCCGCGTTCCTGAAGAAGTTCAGGTGGACCACCGCGGACCAGAACGAGGTCTCCCTGATGATCGCCGACGACAAGCTGACCCCCCAGCAGGCGGCGAAGAAGTGGGTGGAGCGCCACCGGTCTACCTGGAGCAGCTGGCTGCCCTCGTGACCCGGCCGCCGGGCGGAGTGACGGTGACACCTCCGGGGGCGGTCCGGTTCAGGACCGCCCCCGGAGGCGTCACCCCTGGCGCAGTGTCGCCGCGACGCCCGCCAGCGCCTCCGCCGACCGGCGTTGCAGCCCGGGGCCGAACGTGACGCGGGTGGCGCCCAGGTCACCCAGTTCCGCCGGGGCCGTCCCGTCGAGCCGGGCGAGCGCGTTCAACGGGCCCCGGACACCGGACCGCAGCAGCGGAAGCACCTCGGCCGGGGCTCCGATCGGATACACGCAGTCCGCGCCCGCCGCCACGTACAGCCCGGCCCGCCGGATCGCCTCCCCGGGATCGCCGTCGCCGTACGCGAACACGTCGATCCGGGCGTTCACGAACAACAGGTCCGCCGCCTCGCGCCGCACCTCGGCCAGCCAGTCGGCGTGCCGGTCCGCGTCCTTGAGCACCCCCGCCTCGGAGTCCTCCAGGTTGCAGCCCACGGCCCCCGCCCGGAGCAGCCGCTCCACCAGCTCGCGGGGCGCCAGCCCGTAGCCGCCCTCGACATCCGCCGACACCGGCACGTCGACCGCCCGGGCGATCCGCGCGACGGCGGCGAACATCTCGTCGGCGGGCGTCTCCCCGTCCGCGTACCCGAGCGACGCGGCCACCCCGGCGCTCGGCGTGGCCAGCGCCGGGAAGCCCGCGTCCGCGAACACCCGGGCGCTCGCCGCGTCCCAGGGCCCGGGCAGCACCAGCGGATCACCCGGCAGCCGGCCGTGGTGCAGTGCCCGGAACCGCTCCGCGCCGCCGGTCGCCGCGGGCCGCCCGTCCAGCGCCGTCACCTGTGCCCGCCCGGCCGGTAGTGGCCGGGCACCATGCGGCAGGTCACGGCGAACCGGTTCCAGGCGTTGATCACGGTGATCGAGGCGATCAGCCGGGCCAGATCGGCCTCCCCGAAGTGCCGGGCCGCGCGCTCGTACACCTCGTCGGGCACGAATCCCTCCGTGATCACGGTGACGGCCTCGGTCAGCTCGATCGCCGCGATCTCCTTCTCCGTGTAGAAGTGCCGCGACTCCTCCCACGCGGCGAGCTGCACGATCCGCTCCACGCTCTCGCCCGCCGCGAGCGCGTCCTTGGTGTGCATGTCCAGGCAGAACGCGCAGTGGTTGAGCTGCGAGGCGCGGATCTTCACCAGTTCGAGGAGCACGGGGTCCACTCCGCGCCGGGCCGCCGCGTCCAGTCCGACCATCGCCTTGTAGACGTCGGGGGCGAGCTCGGCCCAGACCAGTCTGGGGGAGTGCTCGGGCGCGTACGGCGCGCCGCCGGCAGGGGTCTGAGGGGCCACCGGAGTGTGCTGCGTGGTCGTGTCGTGCGTCGTCATGCGATCGACCCTATGAGGGGAGTAGCCCAGGAGTATGGTCCATTCCCATGGGGAAAACGTGGGCCACTCTGGGCGTCGACCTTCATGTCGAGCCGACCGGGTCCGGTATCCGCAAGGGGCTGACGGAGGCGCTGCGCGAGGCCGTCCGCGGCGGCAGGCTGGCTCCCGGGACCCGTCTCCCGTCCTCCCGCTCGCTCGCCGCCGACCTCGGAATCGCCCGCAACACGGTCGCCGAGTCCTACGCCGACCTCGTCGCCGAGGGCTGGCTCACCGCACGCCAGGGCTCCGGCACGCGCGTCGCGGAGCGGAGCGTCGTACGGCCCGCTCCGGAGGCCGCGCCCCGCCGCCGCGAACCGGCCGGCCCCGCCTACGACCTCGTGCCCGGCCGGCCCGACCTCGCGTCCTTCCCGCGCGCCGCCTGGCTCAAGGCGGCCCGCCGCGCCCTGGCCCGCGCCCCGCACGACGCCCTCGGCTACGGCGATCCGCGCGGCCGGCCCGAACTGCGCACCGCGCTCGCGGGCTATCTGTCCCGCGCCCGGGGAGTCCGCGCCGACCCCGAGCGCATCGTGGTCTGCTCCGGCTTCTCGGACGGCCTCACCCTGCTCGGTGCGGTCCTGCGCCGGCGCGGACTGCGCTCGGTCGCCGTGGAGTCGTACGGGCTGGACACGCACTGGAATCTGCTGCACCGCTCGGGCCTGCGCACGACCCCCCTGCCGTTCGACGAACTCGGCACCGACACCCGGGACATGGCGGGCGCGCGGGCCGTACTCCTCACCCCCGCGCACCAGTTCCCGATGGGCGTGCCGCTGCACCCGGACCGCCGCGCCGCCGTCGTCGCCTGGGCCCGCCGCACCGGCGGGCTCGTCCTCGACGACGACTACGACGGCGAGTTCCGCTACGACCGGCAGCCCGTCGGCGCGCTGCAAGGACTGGACCCCGGCCACGTGGTCCATCTGGGCACCGCCAGCAAGTCGCTGGCGCCCGCGCTGCGCCTGGGCTGGCTGGTCCTGCCGCCGTCGCTCGTGGAGGAGGTCGTCTCCCTGAAGGGGGAGGGCGGCTGGTCCACCGGGGTGCTCGACCAGTTGACCCTGGCGGAGTTCATCACCTCCGGCGCCTACGACCGCCACGTCCGCTCCGCCCGGCTGCGCTACCGGCGCCGCCGTGACGCCCTCGTCGCCGCGCTCGCCGCCCGCGCCCCCGAGGTGCGCGCCACCGGCATCGCGGCCGGGCTGCACGCCGTGCTGCGGCTCCCGCCCGGCACCGAGGGGACGGTCGTCCAGGCCGCCGCCTTCCAGGGCCTGGCCGTCCACGGCCTCTCCCACCACCGTCACCCGGACGCGCTCACCCCGCACCGGGACGCCCTGGTCGTCGGCTACGGAACACCGCCGGACCACGCCTGGTCGGGCGCCCTGGACGCACTGTGCCGGGCGCTTCCCTGACGGGCCCTCACCCGGCCGGCCTCACGAAGGTCCCCGCGACCTCACGACGGCACCTTCACGACGGCATCCCTCACGACGCCACCGACACCGGCTCCTCGGTGGCCGGCGCCTCGCCGAACCGGGCCAGCGCGAGCGCACCCGCCACGGCCACCGCGAAGCCGAGAACGGCCAGCCAGGCCAGCCCCTCGCGGGTACGGTCGCCCAGCCACACCACGCCGACCAGCGCGGGTCCGATGGTCTCCCCGATGACGAGACCGGCGGTGGCCGTCGTCACCGAGCCCCGTTCCAGGGCCGTGGTGAGCAGCAGGAACGCGGCGCCGCCACCGATCAGCAGGGCGTACGTCGCCGGATTGGCCAGCAGCGTCCCCGGATCGAGGTCGGCGATCAGCCGCACCGCCACCTCGACCACCCCGAACCCGAACCCGGCCCCGAGCCCCAGCGCGAGCGCCCGCCCCCGGTCGGGCAGCCGTCCGCCGACGAGCCCGAGGACCAGGACGGCCACGGACGTCCCGAGCATCGCGTACTTCAACGCCAGGGACCCCGTACGGTCGCCCTCCGTCCCGGACGCCAGCCCCAGCATCGCGAGCCCGGCGCACACCACCGCCACGGCGCTCCACTCGACCCGGCTCAGCCGCGTGCGCAGCAGCCGTGAGGCCACCACCGCGGTGACGGCCAGGCTCGCCGCGAGGGCCGCGCCGACGACGTAGATCGGAAGGGAGCGCAGCGCGACGATCTGGAGCACGAACCCGACCCCGTCGAGGCCCAGTCCCGCCAGATAGCGCCACTGGCGCAGCGCCCGCAGCAGCAGCGCCGCCGCGCCTCCGGGCCCGTCGCCCGTCCCGCCCTCGCCCGCGGCCCGGGCGGCCATCGCCTGCAGAACCGTCGCCGTACCGAAACAGACCGACGCACCGAGGGCACACACCATTCCAAAGAGCACGAAGCGACTGTAGGGGACGGCGCGTAACCCGGGGGCCGTCGTGGACTCGCCGTGCGTGGGATCTCTAATCTGTCTTCTTCGCTCAAAAGATGAACCACAGAGAACAAACGGGGGAACGAACATGGCAGACGTACGGCGTCAACTGCGCTCGGGCACGGTCGTCCTCGGCGGCATGGGACTTCTCGCGGCGACCCTCACCGCCTGCTCCTCGGACCCCGACAAGCGCTGTGTCGACCGCGACAGCTACAACGCGGCCAAGGGCTACGAGGTCGTCGCGGACAAGTACTGCACGTCGTCCTCGGGTTCGTACCACACCGGCTGGTACTACGGCGGCAGCAAGAAGAGCGGTCGGGTCGGGGGCGGCTCCTTCGTCAAGCCCAGCGGCGGCGGCTCCGGGGGGTCGGGCGGCAGCGGCGTCCACCGCGGCGGTTTCGGCGGCGGCAAGGGCGGCTCCGGCGGCTGATCCGCGCACGCCCGCCGGAGCGAGACCTCCGGGACCCGACCCACCCGCCGAGCCGGAGAGCGCACGCACCCCATGGAACGCCGCACCATCACCCCCCGTCCCGGCTGGCAGCAGATTGTCGAGCGGCAGGGGCTGATCTACCCGCTCACCCGTCACCCCGACGACTCCCTGCGCCCCTACTGGGACGAGAGCGCCCACTACGTCTTCTCGCTGCCCGAGGTGGAGGCGCTGGAGGAGGTCGTCGAGGAACTGCACGGCATGTGCCTGACGGCGGCCGGGCACATCGTCGAGCACGGACGGTTCGCCGACCTCGGCATCGACGACCCCCGCGTCGTGGCGGCCGTCGCCGAGGCCTGGCACCGGCGCGGCGAACTCCCCTCGGTCTACGGCCGTTTCGACCTGCGCTACGACGGAACGGGCCCGGCGAAGCTCCTGGAGTACAACGCCGACACGCCGACCTCGCTGGTGGAGGCCGCGAGCCCGCAGTGGTTCTGGATGGAGGACCGCTTCCCCGGTGCCGACCAGTGGAACTCCCTCCACGAACGCCTCGTCGCGGCCTGGAGGAAGCAGGGCGCCCTCCTGCCGCCGGGCGGCCCGCTCTACTTCGCGCACTCCGCCGAGGACGAACTCGGCGAGGACCTGATGACGGTCGCCTACCTGAAGGAGACCGCCGAGCAGGCGGGACTCGCCACGGACTGGATCTCCATGGAGGAGATCGGCTGGGACCCCCTGTCCGGCCGCTTCGTCGACAACCGGCTCGCGTTCATCCGGAGCTGCTTCAAGCTCTATCCCTGGGAGTGGCTGACCACCGACGCGTTCGCCGGCCACGTCCTGGACACCCTCGACAACGGCGGCGGCACCGGTACGACTCTCTGGATCGAGCCCGCCTGGAAGATGCTCCTGTCCAACAAGGCGCTCCTCGCCGTCCTCTGGGAGCTCTACCCGGACCACCCGAACCTGCTCCCCGCCTACCTCGACGGCCCCCGCGAGCTCGCCCGCACGAACGGCTACGTCGCCAAGCCCCTGCTCGGCCGCGAAGGCGCCGGGGTGACGGTCCACGCCCCCGGCGCCGCGCCCGTCGTACGCGAAGAGGCCTGCTGCTACCAGGAACTGGCGCCGCTCCCGTCCTTCGACGGCAACCGGGTCGTCCTCGGCGCCTGGGTCGTCGAGGACGAGTCGGCGGGCCTCGGCATCCGGGAGTCCTCCGGCCTGATCACCGACGAGTACGCCCGCTTCCTGCCGCACGTGATCCTCTAGGTCGCTCACGGGCGTGGGCCCCCGCCGGTCCTTCCCGGCCCGGGCCCTACGCGCCGAGCACGGCCCTGAGCTGGGCCAGACCCCAGTCCAGGTCCTCCTCCGAGATGACCAGCGGCGGGGCGATCCGGACGGTGACGCCGTGTGTGTCCTTGACCAGGACGCCCCGCTCCATCAGCCGCTCCGAGACCTCCCGGCCCGTGCCGTGCGCGGGGGCGATGTCGACGCCCGCCCACAGGCCGCGCCCGCGCACCGCCGTGACATGGCCGGAGTCCTTCAGCAGGCCCAGTTCACGGTGCAGCCGTTCACCGAGCCGGGCGGCCCGCTCCTGGTACTCGCCCGACCGCAGCATCGCCATCACCTCAAGCGCCACCGCGCAGGCCAGCGGATTCCCCCCGAAGGTCGACCCGTGCTCCCCGGGCCGGAACACCCCGAGGACCTCCGCGCTCGACACCACCGCCGACACCGGCACCACCCCGCCGCCGAGCGCCTTCCCGAGCACGTACATGTCCGGCACCACGCCCTCGTGCTCGCACGCGAACGTACGGCCGGTGCGCCCGAGACCCGACTGGATCTCGTCCGCGACGAACAGCACGTTCCGCTCCCGCGTCAGCTCCCGCACGGCCGGCAGATATCCGGCCGGCGGCACCAGCACCCCGGCCTCGCCCTGGATCGGCTCCAGCAGCACGGCCACCGTGTTCTCCGTGACCGCGGCCCGCAGCGCCGTCAGGTCCCCGTACGGCACGATCTCGAACCCCGGTGTGTACGGCCCGAAGTCGGCCCGGGCCTCGGGGTCCGTCGAGAAGCTGATGACCGTCGTCGTACGCCCGTGGAAGTTGTTGCCCGCGACCACGATCTTCGCCATCTCGGCCGGGACGCCCTTGACCCGGTACCCCCACTTGCGGGCCGTCTTCACCGCCGTCTCCACCGCCTCCGCCCCGGTGTTCATCGGCAGCACCGTCTCCATGCCGCACAGCGCGGCCAGCTCACGGCAGAAGTCCCCGAAGCGGTCGTGGTGGAACGCCCGCGAGGTCAGCGTCACCCGGTCGAGCTGTGCCTTGGCCGCCTCGATCAGCCGCCGGTTGCCGTGGCCGAAGTTCAGCGCCGAGTACCCGGCCAGCAGGTCGAGGAAGCGGCGCCCCTCGACGTCCGTCATCCAGGCCCCGTCCGCCGTCGCCACGACGACCGGGAGCGGGTGGTAGTTGTGCGCGCTGTGCGCGTCGGCCGCGGCGATGTACGACTCGGTCGTCCTGCCGGCATCCATGGTGGTCACGGGAACTCCGTTCTGGGCTTGTGGCCCCTTTCCTACCGTCGCTCGCATGGTGGACCGGGGACCCCGGGGATCCGGCGCGCCCGGTAGGCTTCCCGGCGGGGCCGTGACTGGCGCGCTGGGATGGGACCGACCATCGGGGAGCGGCACCCGCGCTGTGGCTTTGCCGGGACGATCCCGGACCTCCGGACGGAGAGACAGACCGCCCCGAGGGGCCCGGACCGACCGGGCGGGAAGCCGCGGCAACCGAGTGCCGTGCGCCTGGGCCGACCCGTGAACGCTGAACGCAACGTCCGGAGGCCGTCATGCCAGAGCCCCTTTCCACCGAGTCCACCGCCTTCCGCAGCGCCCTCGACGTGATCAGGGCCGTCGAGCCCCGCGTCGCCGACGCCATCGGCCAGGAGATCGCCGACCAGCGCGACATGCTGAAGCTGATCGCGTCCGAGAACTACGCCTCCCCGGCCACCCTCCTGACCATGGGCAACTGGTTCAGCGACAAGTACGCCGAGGGCACCGTCGGCCGCCGCTTCTACGCCGGCTGCCGCAACGTCGACACGGTCGAGGCCCTCGCCGCCGAACACGCCCGCGAACTGTTCGGCGCCGAGCACGCCTACGCCCAGCCGCACTCCGGCATCGACGCCAACCTCGTCGCCTTCTGGGCCGTCCTCGCCGCCCGGGTGGAGGCCCCGGCCCTCGCCGAGGCCGGCGTCCGCAACGTCAACGACCTCTCCGAGGCCGACTGGGCCGAACTGCGCCGTGCCTTCGGCAACCAGCGCATGCTCGGCATGTCCCTCGACGCCGGCGGCCACCTCACCCACGGCTTCCGCCCGAACATCTCGGGCAAGATGTTCGACCAGCGCTCGTACGGCACCGACCCCGCCACCGGACTCATCGACTACGAGGCCCTGCGCGTCTCCGCCCGCGAGTTCAAGCCGCTGATCATCGTCGCCGGCTACTCCGCCTACCCCCGCCTGGTGAACTTCCGGATCATGCGGGAGATCGCCGACGAGGTCGGCGCCACCCTCATGGTCGACATGGCGCACTTCGCCGGCCTGGTCGCGGGCAAGGTCCTCACCGGCGACTTCGACCCGGTCCCGCACGCCCAGATCGTCACCACCACCACGCACAAGTCGCTCCGCGGCCCGCGCGGCGGCATGGTCCTGTGCGACGAGACCCTCGCCGAGCAGGTCGACCGCGGCTGCCCGATGGTCCTCGGCGGCCCGCTGCCCCACGTGATGGCGGCCAAGGCCGTCGCGCTCGCCGAGGCCCGCCGCCCCGAGTTCCGCGACTACGCCCGGGCCGTCGTCGACAACGCGCGCGCCCTGGCCGAGGGCCTGATGCGCCGCGGCGCCACCCTGGTCACCGGCGGCACCGACAACCACCTCAACCTCATCGACGTCGCCTCCTCCTACGGACTGACGGGCCGCCAGGCGGAGTCCGCGCTGCTCGACTCGGGCATCGTCACCAACCGCAACGCCATCCCCGCCGACCCGAACGGCGCCTGGTACACCTCCGGCATCCGCATCGGCACGCCCGCGCTGACCACCCGTGGTCTCGGGGTGGCCGAGATGGACGAGATCGCCGCGCTGATCGACCGGGTCCTGACCGCGGCCGAGGCCGGGACCACCGCCAAGGGCGCCCCGTCCAAGGCGCAGCACGTCCTGGACACGAAGATCTCCGACGAGATCGCCCGCCGCGCGAGCGACCTGCTCACCGGCTTCCCGCTCTACCCGGAGATCGACCTCGGCTGACACGCGCCCCCGGCGCCGGCCCGCACCGGCGCCGGGGGACGGCGTGTGCCGGTCCCGGCGGTCACGGGGTCTCGATCAGCTCCTGGCGTGATCCCAGCAGGGGCCCGTTGTTCTCGCGCCGGGCCCGGACCGCCGCCTGGCTGATGAACCACGCGGCGCCGGCGCCGAGGGCCACGCCCGCCGCGAGTCCGGGCACCGCCCAGAACGCCGGGTCCAGCTGCACCGTGGGGGCGGACGCGACCGTCCCGGAGCCGAAGAGCCGGCCTTCCTTCATCAGCTCGTCGAACACCGAGCGCGGCGCCACGTGCCAGCGGATGTCGTGGTTCATCGAGTCGGGCGACAGGTTCGACCGCACCCACGGGGTGCCGTCCGAGTCGAGGTACACCTGGTCCTGGCGGCTGAGGATGACATCGCCGCCGGGTGTCACATGGGCGGTCCGCGTCCCGTCCCCGGGGCCCGTGACCCCCCAGATCACCGTGGCCTGAAGCTCGGGGAGGTGGCCGTCCCGCCATCCGTCGGGCGCCTTCTGCGTGCCCGTGTACCGGGGCGACAGCAGCCGCCACAGCCGCCCGAAGTCGGGGTCCGCGTTGTGCAGGGTGGTCGTGCGCCCCGTGTCGCCCGCGATGGTCAGGGCGACGTCCGGGCTGTCCGCCGAGGAGAGTTCGGCGGCGTGCTCCACGGCGTGCTCCGCGCTGTCCAGGACCGCGTGCGAGAGCACCGGCGCGCTCCCCGCCGGACCGGCCGCGGCGGACGGCGCCACCGACACCACCGCGGCGGTGGTCGCACCCAACGCCCCCACGACCGTGACCAGCTCACGAAGCCCGCGCATGGAACCCCCAAACGGCCGACGCAGAGCCGGCCCGCACACCGTTGTGCCACTTCCTGTGTGCGCCCCCGGACCCGTCGGGGTCCCCCCCTCGACGGCGAAGTCCGAGCAGCGCTCCGCCCTGCCGAATCCGGTACGGGGCGGTCCGGCATTCTTAAGCGCTGGTGACCAGGAAAAACACCCCCTCCAGCGGGAACGTCATCTCACCGTTGCACTTCCATGACGGTGCGTGGCCGAAAGGTGCTCAGGTGAGCGAAACGGTCACCGTCTGTTCCGGTGCGAGGGAGGCCCGGAAGCCGAGGTTCGGGGGCTCGCGACGCCGGGTGGCCACCGTCGTGTCACTTTCCGGCCAGTTCCGGAGCGGGCCCCGGCACCTGAGAGAATGGTGACATGGCCTCTGACAGTCCCCGCGTGCTCTCCGGAATCCAGCCCACGGCAGGCTCGTTCCACCTCGGCAACTACCTCGGCGCCGTCCGTCAGTGGGTGGCGCTCCAGGAGTCGCACGACGCGTTCTACATGGTCGTCGACCTGCACGCGATCACGATCCCGCAGGACCCCGCGGACCTGCGCTCCAACACCCGCCTCGCCGCCGCGCAGCTGCTGGCCGCGGGCCTCGACCCCGAGCGCTGCACGCTCTTCGTCCAGAGCCATGTCCCCGAGCACGCGCAGCTGGCCTGGGTCATGAACTGCCTCACCGGTTTCGGCGAGGCCTCCCGCATGACCCAGTTCAAGGACAAGTCCGCCAAGCAGGGCGCCGACCGCGCGAGCGTCGGCCTGTTCACGTACCCGGTCCTCCAGGTGGCGGACATCCTGCTGTACCAGGCCCACGAGGTCCCGGTCGGCGAGGACCAGCGCCAGCACATCGAGCTGACCCGCGACCTCGCGGAGCGCTTCAACGGCCGCTTCGGCGAGACGTTCCGGATCCCCAAGCCGTACATCCTCAAGGAGACGGCGAAGATCTTCGACCTCCAGGACCCGTCGATCAAGATGAGCAAGTCGGCCTCGACGCCGAAGGGCCTCATCAATCTGCTCGACGACCCGAAGGTGACCGCCAAGAAGGTCAAGAGCGCGGTCACCGACACCGAGACCGTCATCCGCTACGACGCGGAGCACAAGCCGGGCGTCAGCAACCTCCTCACCATCTACTCCACCCTCACCGGCACCTCGATCGCCGCGCTGGAGCAGGAGTACGAGGGCAAGATGTACGGCGCGCTGAAGACCGACCTCGCCGAGGTCATGGTCGACTTCGTGACCCCGTTCCGGGAGCGCACCCAGCAGTACCTGGACGACCCGGAGACCCTCGACTCGATCCTGGCCAAGGGCGCGGAGAAGGCGCGGGCCGTCGCCGCGGAGACGCTCGCCCAGGCGTACGACCGGGTCGGTTTCCTGCCCGCCAAGCACTGACGGTCGGGGCCGCCGCCGCGGGACCGGCCGTGCCCGGCCC